>DATHVI010000030.1:0-18218 GCA_035461385.1 Solirubrobacterales bacterium | reverse complement strand
CGGCGGCGCGCCCGCGCCGCTTCCGCCCGGAGGCTGTCGGCCTCGGCCCTCGCCGCATCGGCGTCCCGGCGCGCGTCGGCGAGCTCGGACCGCAGCTTCGCGACCTCCTCGCCCCCCGGCCGCACCCTGCGCTCGGCCTCGAGGCGCCTTTCGACCTCGGCCTGCGCTCGCGCTCGCGCCTCGTCGCGGACCCGCTCCTCGGTCTCGGCGCGCGCCCTCGACACCTCCTCCTCGAGGCGCTTCCGCCACTCCTTGCGGACCGGATCGAGCTGACCGCGAAGCCACTTCGCAGCCGCCTCGCGGACCTGGTCCTCGCTCTTCGCGCCGCGCTTTGCCGCCGCCTCCGCTTCGCTTCGGGCCGCCTCGAGCTCGGCGGCCCGCCGCTCGGCCAGCTCTGCGCGCCGTCCCGCGTCGGCCGCCTGTGCCTCCGCCGCGGCGGCGCGCTGCTCCGCGTCGCCGAGACGCCGCTCGAGCGCGGAGAGCTGCTCCCGCGCCCTCGCCTTCTCCCGCTCGAGATCCTCCTCGAGGGCGCGGATCTCCTCGGTCGCCTGTTGCTCGGCCTCGCGGCCGGCGGCGTCGGCGGCGGCCCGGATCCGCTCGGCCGTCTCGCCCGGGGCTCGCCGCTCCTCCACGCCGGCGGGCTCCGGCACCTGCGGCTCGGCTGCCGCATCATCCTCCTCCGCGCCGGCGGGTTCCGGCACTTGCGGTTCGGCTGCAGGCTCCTCCTCCGCGTCAGCGTGGTCTACCTGCGGATCATCGGGGTCGTCCCCGGCGCGGTCGGATGCCGCGTCCGGCTCGCCGACCTCCGCTCCACCGCCTTCGCCGCCTTCGCCGCCGGCTTCGGCGACGGGCGTGTCCTCCTCGCCCGGGGCAGGCCCCGGCGCTGGGGCGGCGGTCGCACCCCCGTCTTCGTGGTCCCGCTCGGACGCCTTCTCCGCGGCCTCCTCGTCGCCCGAGCCCCGCCCGAACATGCTCAGTCGGCGCTTGGCCATCCGACTCGCACTCTACAGCGAGCTCGAAGCCCCCCCGGGCGACTCGCCGGCCCGTATCGGCGGCGCGAGTTTGGTGACGAGCGCGCCTCGGAGCCGACCCATCCGGACCTGGATCGGCGACCCCGGTGGCGCGACGATCGCCCGGCGAACGATGGAAAGGAGCGCGATGCAGCAGCTAATCGTCTACGGGCACGTGAACCTGGCCACCCTCGGCCGTCGCCTCCGGCGACTCGCCGGGGAGCGCGGCCAGGGCACGGTCGAGTACGTCGGGCTCGTCCTGCTCGTCTCCCTGCTGATGGTCGGGATGGTGGCTTCGATGAAGGGGTTCACCGGCAAGCAGGGCACCGAGCTCGCCGAGGTGATCATCAACAAGGTCAAGCAGGCGGTCAATGCGATCAAGTTCGCCTGACCGGGCGCCGGCGGCCGGGCCGCGCCCGGTTCGCCGACTTGTCGGGCCACCCCGGTCCGTTGCCGGTCGGGGAGCCGGTCGGGGAGCCGCCCGCCGCGCCCCGCTCGCGCGCGAGCGGGGGCAGAGCGGGCGGCGGCCCGGCCTGCAAGGATCGGCCTGATGGCCATCGGCACGAGCAGAAGCGACGATCGCTCCGCCGCGGACCCGCGCCCGGTCTCGATCGAGCCCGGGTTCGTGCGCACCGCGACCGGCTCGGCGCTCTACGAGCAGGGCGAAACGCGGCTGATCTGCACCGCTTCGGTCTCGAGCTCGGTGCCGAAGTGGCTCACCGGCTCGGGGCGCGGGTGGGTGACCGCCGAATACGCGATGCTCCCCGCTTCGACCGGCGAGCGCAAGGAGCGCGACTCGAAGCGCGGGCGGCCCGACGGCCGCGCGGTCGAGATCCAGCGGCTGATCGGCAGGTCGCTGCGGGCGGTCGTCGACCTCGCCGCGCTCGGCGAGCGGTCGGTGTACGTCGACTGCGACGTCCTCCAGGCCGACGGCGGTACCCGCTGCGCCGCGATCACCGGCGGCTTCGTCGCGCTGGCGCTCGCGTTCGGCCGGCTGCAAGCCGAAGGCGAGCTCGAGCGCAGCCCGTTGACCGGCTCGGTCGCCGCCGTCAGCTGCGGCTTCGTCGACGGCGTTGCGCTCTGCGACCTCGACTACTCCGAGGACTCCCGGGCCGAGGTCGACGCCAACGTCGTCATGTCCGGCGACGGCGGGCTGGTCGAGGTCCAGGCGACCGCCGAGCGGACGCCGATCTCCCGCACCTCCTTCGACGAGCTGCTGGCGCTCGCCGAGCCGGCGATCGGGACCCTGCGTGACGCCCAGCGGCGCGCCTGCGGCGACGCGCTCGGCTGATGGCGCCGGCGCGGCTCGTCGTCGCCACGCGCAACGAGCACAAGCTGCGCGAGCTGGCGGAGATCCTCCCCGGGGTTGAGCTCGTCGCGCTGCCCGAGGGGGTGGAACTCCCGGCCGAGACCGGCGAGACGTTCGCCGAGAACGCGCTGATCAAGGCCCGGGCAGCGCACCGGGAGACCGGCACCGCCGCGATTGCCGACGACTCCGGGATCGCCGCCCGCGCGCTCGACGGCCGCCCCGGGGTCCGGTCGGCGCGCTTCGCGGGACCGCAAGCAAGCGATGCCGAGAACCTCGAGCTGCTGCTCTCCGAGCTCGACGGCGCCGCCGACCGCCATGGCGCCTACGTCTGCGTGATCGCGCTCGTCGACGCCGACGGCGGCGAGCGGCTGTTCGAGGGGCGCTGCGAGGGCGAGCTCGCGACCGAGCCCCGCGGCAGCGGCGGCTTCGGCTACGACCCGGCGTTCGTGCCCGCCGACACCGGGCCCGGCGACCGGCGGACGATGGCCGAGCTCGACCCCTCCGAGAAGCACGCGATCAGCCATCGCGGCCGCGCCGCGCGCGCCCTGGCCGAGCACCTCGCCTTGGAGGTGGGCCGGTGATCCGCACCAAGACCGGGGCGGCGACGCTCTCGATCGTCTCGAACTCGGCGCTGATCGCGCTCAAGGTCGCCGCCGGGATCGTCACCGGCTCGATCGCGATCATCACCGAGGCGCTCCATTCCGCGATCGACCTGATGGCGTCCGTGATCGCCCGCGTCTCGGTCCAGAAGGCCGACGAGCCCGCCGACGAGGAGCACCCCTACGGGCACGAGAAGGTCGAGAATTTCGCCGCCGCGATCGAGGGCATGCTGATCCTTGTCGGCGCCGGGATCATCGTCTACGAGGCCGGTCGGCGGCTGGTCGGCGGCGCCGAGCTCCACGCGCTCGGAATCGGGATCGCCGTGGTCGCGTTCTCCGGCGTCGCCAACCTCGTCGTCTCGAGCTTCCTCTACCGGCGCGCCAGCGAGCTCGGCTCGCCGGCGCTCGAGGGCGACGCCGCGCACCTGCGGACCGACGCGCTGACGTCGTTCGGGGTCCTCGCCGGGCTGATCCTGATCGAGGTCACGGGGATCGTCGCGTTCGACGCGGTTGCGGCGCTCGTCGTCGCACTGGCGATCGTCGTCGCCGGGTTCAGGATCATCAACCGCTCCGGCCGGGTGCTCGTCGACGAGGCGCCGCCGCCCGACGAGCTCGACCGGATCGAGACCGTGATCGGCGCCGAGCGCGCCCGCCACCCGGAGATCGTCGGCTACCACAAGCTCCGCGCGCGCCGCGCCGGCGCGCGCCGCCACATCGACCTCCACCTCCAGTTCAAGGCAGGAACCAGCCTCGAGCACGCGCACGCCGTCGCCGCCGCGGTCCGGACCGCGATCGAGGGCGAGATCGCGCGTTCGGAGGTCCTGATCCACGTCGAGCCGCAGGCGTCGTTCCGGCCGCCCGAGGTCGAGGCCCGGGGCCCGTACCGGGCCGGGTAGAACGAACCGCGAGGCCAGCTAGGCGAGCGGCCCGCCGACGGGCATCGGGCTGCCGGCGCTCCCGGCGCCGCCCGGCCACGGCTCGAGTCCCTCGAGCTCCACGATGCCGAGCGGGCGCGAGAGCAGGTAGCCCTGGGCGAAGCGGCAGCCGTGCTCGGCGAGCCAGTCGAGCTGCGCGGCGGTCTCGACGCCCTCGGCGATCACGTCGACGCCGAGCGCCGAGGCCACCGACAGCACCGCGGAGACGATCGCGGTGTTCTCGCCGTCGTCGCCGATCCCGGCGATGAACTCGCGGTCGACCTTGAGCGCGTCGATCGGGAACCGCTTCAGCCTGCTGAGCGAGGAATGGCCGGTCCCGAAGTCGTCGAGCACGAGGCGGACGCCGATCTCCTTCAACTGCGTCAGCGTCACCAGCGCCGCGTCGGCGTCCTCGACCAGGGCGGCCTCGGTGATCTCGAGCTCGACCAGGTCGGGGTCGACCCCGGTCTCCTCGATCGTCTCCCGCAGCAGGTCGACGAAGTTCCAGTCCGAGACCTGGCGCGGAGAGACGTTGATCGAGACGGCGAGCGGGCTCTCGGCGGGGCGGAGCCCCGACCAGGCGGCCGCGCTCCGGCAGGCCTCGCGGATCACCCAGGCCCCGACCGGGACGATCAGGCCGCTGTCCTCGGCGACGTCGATGAAGTCGGGGGGCGCGAGCAGACCGCGCGCGGGATGCTGCCAGCGCAGCAGCGCCTCGGCGGAGACGAACTCGCCGCTCTCGAGCGAGAGCACGGGCTGGTAGGCGAGTCGCAGCGCGTCGTCGTCGATCGCCCGCCGCAGGTCGGTCTCGATCGCCAGCCGCTCGAGCACCCGCGAGCGCATCTTGGCGTCGAAGAGCTCGAACTTGCCCTTGCCGCGGGCCTTCGCTCGGTACATCGCGACGTCGGCGTGGCGGAGCACCTCGGAGGCGCTCGCCTGGCCGCCCTCGACGAAGACGACGCCGACGCTGATGCTGAGGTGGTGCGCTGAGCCGTCGAGCACGAACGGGCGCTCGAAGGCCTCGGTGATCCGCTCGGCGATCCGGATCGCCGCGGCCTCCGACCCGAAGTCCTCGCAGAGGATCACGAACTCGTCGCCGCCGAACCTGGCGACCGTGTCGGCCTGGCGCAGCGCCTGCCTGAGCCGCGCGGGCAGGGCCATCAGCAGCTCGTCCCCGGCCTCGTGCCCGAGGCTGTCGTTGATCCGCTTGAAGTTGTCGATGTCGCAGAAGTAGGCGGCGAGGTTCGAGCCGGGACGCCGCGAGCGGGCGAGCGCGTGGCCGAGTCGGTCGAGGAACAGGGTCCGGTTCGGCAGCCCGGTGAGCGGGTCGTGGAGAGCCTGGTGCTCGAGACGCCGCTCGGCGAGCTTGCGGGCGCTGACGTCCCGGATCGCGCCCAGGGTCAGCACCCGCCCCGCGGTCCGCAGCGGGCTGAAGCTGACCTCGATTGGGATCTCGGTGCCGTCGTTGCGCAACGCGATCCGCTCGCCGGCACCGAGCGGCCGCGGGATCGCCGGCTCGGCGGGGAACAGGGTCGGGGCCTCGGGGTCGACGTCGGCGGCCGGCTCCGGGATCACGCTGGCGAGCGGCTCGCCGATCAGCTCGGTGCGCCGATGGCCGAGCATCAGCTCGGCCTGCGAGTTGATGAGCACGATCTCGCCGGCCTCGTCGACGATCACCATCGCGTCGGGCGCCGACTCGAGCAGGTCGTGGAAGCGCTCCTGGGCCGCGCGCTGCTCGGTCACGTCCTGGCAGGTTCCGGTCATCTTCACGGGCTTGCGCCGCGAGTCGCCGACGATCCGCCCGTGGCAGGCGACGATCCGCTCCTCGCTGCTCGGGCGGACGACGCGGGCCTCGTACTCGAACGGCTCGCCGCTCTCGAGCGAGCCGGCGATGATCGTCTCGACACGCTCACGGTCGTCCTCGTGGACCGAACCGAGGAAGCCGGCGTAGCTCGCGGCGAAGGCCCCCGGGGCGGCGCCGAAGATCCGGTGGAGCTCCTCCGAGAAGCGCACCCGGTCGGCGGCGATGTCCCACTCCCAGCTTCCGATGTGCGCGAGCCGCTGCGCCTCGGCGAGTGCGCCCTCGCTGGCGGCGAGCTTGGCGACCGCCCTCTCGGCCTGCTCCCATTCCGAGCGCATCGCGGCGATCAGCAGCCCGGCGAGGGCGGCGAGGGCGGCGAAGACCTGCGAACGCAGCAGCTCGTCGTCGACCGAGCCGCCGACGAACGGCCCCTCGCCGTTGGCGGTGAAGGCGATCGCGAGCGCCGCGACCGCGGGCGCAACGAGAACAGCCCCGGGCTGGCGGAAACGCATCGCCGCGAGCACGATCAGCGCGAAGACCGGATAGGCGATGACGATCGCCTCGTTCAGCACCAGCACCGTCATCGCGACGACGAGCAGCGCCAGCGCGCTCGCCTCGACGACCCGGACCGGCCGCGGGATCCGCGGCCGCGCGGTGCTCGCGACGAGCAGCGCCGGAGCGACGAGCAGGACGCCGGTGAGGTCGCGAAGCCACCACAGGCGCCAGAGCTCCCACAGCTCGCCGGAGCCGACCGCGCCGCTCGCCGACAGGGTTCCGACCCCGACCGTCGCGTTGAGCGCGGTCGCCGCCCCGGCGCCGAGGAGGGCGAGCGCGACGACGTCGCCGACGCGGCGGAGCGCCGGGTCGAACCCGGCGCGGCCGAGCATCCAGCCGGCGGCGAGCGCGGCGATCGTGTTGCCGGCGGCGATCCCGGCGGCGGTGGCGAGCGAGCTGTCGCCGGTCGCGTTGGCGACCAGCGCGGCGAGCGCAATCGCCGGCCAGACCCGGTGGCCGAAGACGACGACCGCCGCGAGCGCGATTCCCGCCGGGAACCAGACCGCGGAGACGATTTCGTGGTCGGCCGCGAACGAGAGCCCGAGCTTGGCGACCGCGAAGTAGACCACGGCGACGACGCCCAGGAGGGCGGCAAGATGGAGCCTCGAGCGCGCCGCGAGGCGCCTCCGGCTCAGCCGTCTCTGAGTAGCCACGTCGCCCATGCTCTTGATCCGGTGGGGTCCTTCGATCGTGGCGGCTATCGCCAGTGGTCGAATATCGGTTGTCGGCAGACCGAGCTTAAGGGCGGCTACCCCAATCCGGCGGCCGCGCGTACCGCAAACCGGCCACGGTCGATTCCCCATTCGGCATCCGTATTCCTCCCCTGATTTCGACCCGGTGAGGCCGGGGCGATGCCGGGTGTAACGCCGGCCGCCTCAACCCCGGTGAGGCCGGGCCGATGCCGGCGCTCCGCCGGCTCAGACGCAGGTCGGCCGGTCGGCCTCGTCGAGCTCGGAGCTCCCCTCGGAGTCGAGCTCGAGCCCGATCGGGTCGGGGGACGGTGGGAGCTCGACCGGCTCGCCGTTCGCCGTCAGCTCGACCTCGTGGTTTCCGAGCGACATCAGCACCCGGCGCGCCTCGAACGGCCCCCGGGTCTCGCCCGTGGCGAGCGTCTCGCCTTCGACGAGCGCCTCGCCGCCGGCGCTCACCAGGCAGACCCAGACCGTGCCGGTCGCCTCGAGCTCGACCGACACCCGCTCCGGCTCCGCGGGCTCCGGCGCGGTCACTTCCGGCTCGGGCTCGGCCGGCTCCTCCTCCGGGGCCGGCGCGGGGGGAGGGGACGCCGACTCGGGTTGGTCCTCGCCGCCGCCGAGGGCGATCACGAGCGCCGCGGCGACCGCGGCGACCGCGACGAGGACGGCGGCGAGGCGGACGCCGACGCCCCGCCAGCGCCCCTGCGGCAGCGTCCCCTGCTGGACGACCGGCTCCGGCGGCGCCTCGAGCGGGGCGATCCGGTCGAGCTCGCGCCCGAGCTGCTCGGACAACGGGGTCGGGTCGAGGCCGAGGTACTCGGCATAGGTGCGAAGGAACCCGAGCACGTACGCACGGCCGGGGAGCGCGTCCCACTGCTCGGCCTCGAGCGCGGCTAGGAACCGCGGCCGGATCTTGGTCACCCGCGCGACTTCGTCGAGGTCGATGCCGCGGGACTCCCTCGCCTGGCGCAGGGTGTCGCCGATCCTGTCCACGGACGCATTGTCCACCCCGGCGCCGGCTCACCGCCCCCGCGGGCGGAGCGCGGTAACCGACTTGCGGCGGCCTACTGGATCTTCGGGAGCAGGTTGACGGCCGCCGCGGCGCCGACGGCGACCGCGACGATCGAGTAGCCGCTGTAGCCGTTGACGGCGAGCATCACGGTGGCGGCCACGCACGCGGCGACGACGGCGAGCCACGATGATCGCTCCAAGGTCACGGTCGCTATTGTCGCCTAAGTGGTGGCTGCCAGAACGTTGTGCCGCGAATGGCGAGGTCCAGATGTCGCCAGGCAAGGACGCAGGATGCAGGCTTTGCCGGTTGGCAAAGCCAAATCCGAGGACGCCGCATGGCGGCGTCTGGGCACGCCAGGCGCGGTGCAACGTTGTGGGAGGCACCACTAAGTGCCAGATCGACCCGCCCAGCCCCTCGCCGCGAGCCCGTCGGCGCCTGCCGCGGAGGCCGCGATCGACCGGCTCCAGGGGATGGCGGACGACGTCCGCGGCTGCGCGATCCTCGATCCCGAGGGCGCCGTCCTCGCCGCGAGCGGCCCGCGCGAGCGCTGGGGCCTCGCCGCCTCGGGCCTGCTCGCGGCCGCCGACGCGGCGGCCGGGGAGCCGGCGACCGAGGTCCACGTCGCGACCGAGGAGGGTGAGGCGTTCGCGGTTCGCGAGCGCGGGTTCGCGATCGTCGCAGCCGCCGAGCGGTTCACCCTCGCCTCGCTGATGCTGACCGACATGCGCGCGGTACTGCGCGGCGTCGTCCGCTCCGCTCCGGCCGCCGAGGCTTCGGCGGCGCGCTCGGTCGCCCGGGACGAGGCCTGATGGCGCCGAAGCCCCACCGGGTGCTGCTCGACCGCGTCTCCGGCTATGCCGACGAGGCCGTCGCCTACCTGCGCCGGCGGCACCACACCCGCCGGCCGTTCGCGCGCGTCGACGTCGCCGGCGGCCACGGCGCCTCGCACTCGGCCGACGACGAGCGGGGCCGCGAGCTGTTCCGCGCCGCGGCGGAGGTGATCGAGACGGCGCGCGAGAGGCGATGAGCGTCGCTCCGCCCGAGCCGCTGATCGCCCCCGAGGTCGCCGAGCGGGTGCTGGCGAGCGCGCTCGCGTCCGGCGGCGACTTCGCCGAGGTCTTCTGCGAGCAGCGCGACGGGCTCGGCCTCGCGATCGACGAGTCGCGGGTCGAGCGCCCGCAGCGCGGCGCCGAGCGCGGTGCCGGGGTGCGGGTGGTCGCCGGCGAGACGACCTACTTCGCCCACGTCGACGGCCTCGCCGAGGCTGACCTCGAGCGCGCCGCCGGCGCCGCCGCCGCGGCGCTTCGCGGCGAGCGGACCGAGCCCGCCGGGCTCGCGGCGCTCGATGCCGCGACCCCGCAGGAGGTCGAGGTCGAGCCCGGCGCGGTCGCCGCCGAGCGCAAGGCGGAGCTGCTCCGCGCCTGCGACCAGCGCGCCCGCTCGCTCGGCGGCGAGGTCGCCCAGGTCCAGGCCTCCTACGTGGAGGGCCGGCGGCGGATCACGGTCGCGAACTCGAACGGCCGCTTCGCCGCCGACGAGCGCACCCGGGTCCGGCTCGGGGTCCAGGTCGTCGCCCGCCGTGACGGGGCGGTCGAGACCGGGTTCGAGACCCGCGGCGGACACCGGGGCTTCGAGCTCCTCGACGGCGGCGCCGCCGAAGCGGTGGCCGAGAAGGCGGCGAAGGCCGCATTGACCCTGCTCGACGCCGACCCCGCCCCCGCCGGGGCGATGCCGGTGGTCGTCGGCGGCGGCTTCGGCGGGGTGCTGTTCCACGAGATGACCGGCCACGGCCTCGAGGCCGACCACATCCAGAAGGGCGCCTCGGTCTACGCGGGGAAGCAGGGCGAGGAGGTCGCCCAGCCGCTGCTGACCGCCTACGACGACGGCCGGATGCCCGGCGAGTGGGGCACCGACGGCGTCGACGACGAGGGGACGCCGACCCAGCGCACGCCGCTGATCGAGAGCGGCAGGCTCACCGGCCAGCTCTACGACCTGCTGCGCGCCCGCCGCGACCGCTCCGAGTCGACCGGCAACGGGCGGCGCGAGAGCTTTCGCCACCTGCCGATCCCGCGGATGACCAACACCTTCATCGCCCCCGGCGAGGGGACGCCGAAGGAGCTGATCGCCGAGGTCGACCGCGGCTTCTACGCGGTCTCGTTCGCCGGCGGCCAGGTCGACCCGACGACGGGCGACTTCGTCTTCGGCGTCTCCGAGGGCTACCTGATCGAGTCGGGGAAGGTGACGAAGCCGTGCCGCGGCGCGACCCTGATCGGCAACTGCCTCGACGCTTTGCGGGCGATCGACGCGGTCGCCGACGACTTCGAGATGAAGACCGGCTTCTGCGGCAAGGAGGGCCAGCGGGTGCCGGTCGGCACCGGCCAGGGACACGTCCGGATCGCCGAGCTGACGGTGGGGGGGACGGCGGTCGGTTGAGGGGCGAGCGCCGACAGCCCTCGCTGCCGCGAGTGTCGAGTTATCTGCGCTCAGCGTCGATAAGTCGACACTCGGCTGAGGTGGAGTGCCTGTGAGCGGGGCGGAGGAGCTGCTCGAGATCGCCGAGCGCGCCGTCGACGCGGCGCTCGACGCCGGCGCCGGCGACGCCGAGGCGTTCGTCCAGGACTCGACCGGCCTCGAGGTCCGGGTCTTCGACGGCGAGGTCGAGAGCCTCACCGAGGCGGGCGAGCGCGGGCTCGGGATCCGCGCCTGGATCGACGGCCGGGCCGGCTACGCGTACGGAACCGACCTCGGCGAGGGCGGCGTCGCCGAGATCGCCGCCGGCGCGGTCGAGGGAGCGCAGATCGCCGACCCCGACGAGTTCGCCGGGCCGCCCGCCGCGGGCCCCGCGGGCGGGGCCGCGGATGGCGGCTTCTTCGACCCCGCCGTCGGCGAGACCGGGACCGAGCGCAAGATCGAGCTCGCGAAGCGGGTCGAGCGCGCCGCCCGCGACGCCGATTCGCGGGTCGTCGCGGTCGAGACGACGGTCTACGTCGACGAGGAGATGCGGGTTGGGCTGCATTCCTCGCAGGGCGCGAGCGGATCGTTCGAGGCCACCCACGCCTACACCTTCCTCCAGGCGATCGCCGAGCAGGACTCGGATCGCCAGACCGGCCTCGGCTTCGGGATGGGTCGCTCGCCGGCGGCGCTCGACGCCGAGGCGGTCGGCCGCGAGGCCGCCGGGCGCTCGACCTCGCTGCTCGGCGCGGCCAAACCCGCCTCGCGGAGCTGCCCGGTCGTCCTCGATCCAGTCGTCGCCGCAAGCTTCGCCGGCTTCGTCGGCGGCGTGCTGTGCGCCGACCCGGTCCAGCGCGGCCGCTCCCCGTTCGCCGGCATGCTCGGCGAGCGGATCGGCTCCGAGGCGCTGACCCTCACCGACGACGGCTCCGACCCCGCCGGTCTCAACTCGGCGCCGTTCGACGGCGAGGGGACGCCCTCCGGCCGCACCGCGCTGATCGAGGCCGGCCGCCTCGCCGCCTACCTCCACGACGCCTACACCGCCCGTCGCGAGGGCGGGGGCGCGCGCTCGACCGCGAACGCCGGCCGCTCCGGCTACCGCTCTCCGCCTTCGGTCGGGACGACGAACCTGATCGTCGCCCCCGGCGAGCGGAGCTTCGCCGAGCTCCTCGCCGCGGCCGGCGACGGCGTCTACGTCACCGACGTCTCCGGCCTTCACTCCGGCGTCAACCCCGTCTCGGGCCAGTTCTCGGTCGGCGCCACCGGCCGGGTGATCTCCGGCGGCGAGCTCGCCGAGCCCGCCGACGAGTTCACGATCGCCTCCGACCTCGCCGCGATGCTGCGGGCGGTCGCCGCCGCCGGCGCCGAGCCGCGGTGGGTCCCGTTCGGGGGCTCGGTCTCGACCCCGGCGCTGCTGATCGGCGAGATGGCGATCGGCGGCGCCTGAGCCCCCGGCGCCGCTGGCGTTTTTCCTGGTGCCGGCCGATCGCTCGCCTTGCCCCAGTCAGCGGGCCGGGCCCCTTTTGCAGACCGCAAGGACGGGTGTAAGGTGGAACCACCTCGAGTAACAGGGAGAGGAGGCCCCGATGGCCGAGACGACGGACCCGACCTTCTATCGCTCACCCGCCGACGCGATCGCGGCGCCCCCGGAGAAGCTCGCGTACGTCGCCGCGTTTGACCCGTCCGGCGTCCAGCGCGACGCGATGACCGTGATCGACTGCGACTCCGGGTCGCCCACCTACGGTCAGGTGGTTGGCTGGACGGAGCTCCCCACCGGGGGCAACGAGCTGCATCACTTCGGCTGGAACGCCTGCTCCAGCGCCCTCTGCCACGAGGGTCACGAGGGGGCGCTCGAGCGCCGATACCTGATCCTGCCCGGACTGCGCTCGTCGCGCACGTACGTGCTCGATACCGGCGACGATCCCCGGCAGCCGCAGGTGGTGCGGACGATCGAGCCGGAGGAGCTCGCCGCCAAGGCCGGCTACTCGTGGCCGCACACGGTGCACTGCGGACCGGGCGGGATCTTCATGTCGAACCTGGGCGGGGCCAACGGCGGCGACGGCCCGGGCGGGGTAGCGCTGATCGACCACGAAACGTTCGAGGTCACCGGCGCCTGGGAGAGCGACCGGGGCGATCAGCGGTTCGCGTACGACGTCTGGTGGCACCTGAACGAGGACGTGGCGATCACGTCGGAGTGGGCGACCCCGTCGATGATCGAGCACGGGCTGAACCCCGAGGACCTGTTGGGAAAGCGGTTCGGCCACCACCTCAACTTCTGGCGCCTCTCCGACGGCAAGCTGATCCAGCGCGTCGACCTCGGCGACGAGCATCAGATGGTGCTCGAGGTGAGGCCCGCTCACGACCCGCGGAAGACCTGGGGCTTCGTCGGGGTGGTGATCAGCGTCGCCGACCTCTCCGCGTCGGTGTGGCTGTGGAAGCGCGAGGACGACCGCTGGACCGTGAACAAGGCGATCACGATCCCCGCCGAGCCGGCGGAGACCGACCAGCTCCCGCCCGCGCTTCAGCCGTTCGGGGCGGTGCCGCCGCTGGTCACCGACATCGACCTCTCGGTCGACGACCGCTGGCTCTACGTCTCGTGCTGGGGCACCGGGGAGCTGAAGCAGTACGACGTCAGCGATCCCGATAACCCGAGGGAGACGGGATCCGTACGCCTCGGCGGCATCGTCGACGGCACCCCGCACCCCGCCGCCCCCGACCTGCGCCTGCGCGGTGCCCCGCAGATGAACGAGATCAGCCGCGACGGTCGCCGTGTCTACGTCACCAACTCGCTCTACGCGGCGTGGGACGACGTCTTCTATCCGGACGACGTCGGAGCCTGGGTTGCCCGCGTCGACGCCGACACCGAGTCCGGGGGGATGACCCTCGACCCGCGGTTCTTCCCCCATGGCGAGGAGTTCCGCGGGCTGCGGGTGCATCAGACCCGGCTTCAGGCCGGCGACGCATCGAGCGACTCCTACTGCTTCGTCGACTGACGTCGCTCGAGAATCGGCTGCGGGCGGGACGCCCCGTATCTTCGGGCCACGGCCGTCGACAGCGGGCGCCGCGCGAGGCGAGCGCGCCCGCTTCCGGCGCCCGAACGTCTGGCCGCTCGTGGCCGCGATGCGTGATCGGCGCCTACTTCCGTTCGCAGTAGGCGGTGATCGTCAGCGTCGTGTCGACGCCGTACGCCTGCGCGATCCAGCTCCGCGTGCCCTGCTTGCGGAACGTCGTGATCAGGGCAAGCTGGCCCGCTGGCCTCCCTGTCCACTCGAAACCGCCGGAGATCACTCGCTCCGAGCGCCTGCACCTCGCTTGAAGGCTCGCCTGCTCCGGCGATGCGCCGAAGCTCCTGCTCACCTGACGTTGCTTCAGCGCCCTGCCGTTGGCGCAGTTCGCCTGCGCGATCAGATCGCCACTGTCGTCCCCGGAGTTGAACGCCTTGACGCTCCAGGTACGGCGATTGACTCGCTTGGACCTGCTGACGAGCCCGATGAAGGTTTCCGGCGGGATCAGGTCCAGCTGCGACTGGCCGACGCCCCCAGACACGAGCGTCATCCCCCTCGGACACCTCGCGGTGACCTGCTGGCTGGTGTAAGTCGGCGGCGCCGATGCACTCAGCGTCTTCTTCACCTGCCTCGTCTTGAGCCCCTGCTTGCGGCAGTACGCGTAGATCGTGATCTCGGAGCTAGCCTGACCGAGGTTCACCCCCTCCATCCGCCAGAGCCTCCTGCCCACCCGGATCGACTTCGTCGGCGCAACCAGCTTCGAACTCGTGCCCTCGGCGACAAGCGGCCCCGACCAGCCGCCGGACACCACGGACGCGGGCTTCCTGCACCTCGCGCTCGCGCTACCGGCATTACTGCTACCAGCGCCGCCGACGGTCGTCTTCGCTTGGCTGGTCTTCAGCCTCTCGCCGGCCGCGGCGCCGGCCGCCAGGACGACGAGCCCCGCGAGCGCTACGCACGCGACTGCAACCGCAAATCCCCTGTGCCCGATCATCCGCCCTGACCTCCTTGCCGACGTTTCCGACCCTGTTCAAGCTCAGGGGCGGCGCCAACCTTCGCCCTGCTGTCCGCGCAGGATCCTTGGTGGCGGACCGTATGCCGAGGGCGCGAGATCAACAGAAGACCGCCAGGGTGAAGTCGTAGTTGTCGCTGTCGAGGTTCCCGGTCGATCTCGAATACGCTTGGACGATCACCGAGTTCGCCGGAGAGCTCACGCCTGTCTGACTCTCCACGTTCATGATCGGCGGGTCCACCCACGTGCCGCTCGTTTCGGTGTTGATCCACCCGGTCGCCTGGTAGGAGCAGTTGCGGATGCTCCGGTTGAAGCTCACGCGGACCCTCGCGGTGCCGAACGCGCCGATGCCGACCACGCCGCTGCCGCGGATCAGCGAGGGCGTGCCGAAGTTGTTCTCGACGTTCGCCCACAGCACCCTGGCATCGGCACCGAGCTTGCCCTTGGTCACGGCGCCATTCGCGAGCTTCGGTGTCGTGACCGCGTTGCTCCTGATGTGCTTGGCGGTAACGGCGTTCTTGGCGATGTCCTTCGAGGTGATCTTCGCCGCGGCGTAGGCGCTGCCGGTGCCGAGCGCGACGAGCAACGCCAGCGTTGCCACGACGTTGGGATAGGTCAGCCTCCGCCTCAGCCGATTGAGCATCCTCGCCGTCTCCTTCCGTACGCCGGCTCGCCGGCGTCGTTCGGGTCGCGTGGAGCGCGACGCTGGGCGGCGACCATAACCCGGATCATGGACGCCTACATCAGCATCATCCCGGCCATCGGCTGCGGATTACTACGGTGTTTGGTCCGGATCCGGCGCTTCGGGCGAAGCGCTCAAACGCGCCGGTCCCGCCCTCGCGGGTCGCCGATCGCGCTACGCGCTCAGCGCTCCGGGATCTCCTGATAGCGATCCGGGTCGATGTCGTCGAGCGTGCCGTCGGTGATCGCGCCGATGATGTCGCATCACGTTCTGGCGCTGGGGCACCGCCGAGTCGTCGGGTTGAGGTCGGGGATCAGGACGACGGTGAGCGCGTCGCGGATCTCACGCGAGCGAGCCGAGTCGTCGCCGAGCGTCTGCATCAGGTTGAGCGCCGCCTTGGCCCCGTGCTGCTCGAGACCGTGGATGCCGCCCTGGATGAACATCACCGTGTCGCCCTCGCCGGTGCGGACCGACCAGATCTCGCGGCCCTGGTTCGAGTGGCCGACGACCTCGACCGCCGCCCTGCGCGCCCGCCGGCGCGGGCCGCACGACAAGCGCGGCCGCGAGCACGACCGCTGCGGCCGCGGCGCCGATGAACGCCACCCGCGCCCAGATGCCGCCCCGCCGCCGCGCGGCGCGACGTCGATTGCCAGAGCCGAGTGCGCTCGCCGCTGATCCAGCCCGATTCTCCTCCTGTCTCGCGGGCCCTGCGAGCAACGACGGCTCGCCGGCTCACTGTTCTCCCTTCCCCCCGGCGTTCCGATAGCTACCGACCGAGATCAGAGCCGAGACCGCGATGCCTCGGCGGCGCCGGAGCGCAGGCGAGCCAGGTGTAGAAGCGTCCCGATCGGGGTATAGTGGGGCCGGTGCGGAATCGTGCATTCCGCGTCCCGGGAAACTCGGTCGGGGGTGGATCGGAGACGGAGATATGCGCAAGGCGTTGGCGTTCACGGTGCCGTTGTTCGTGGTCAGCCTGTTCATGGCCGCGGTCAGCCTCGGTCAGGGAGGGGGTGAGAAGCCGCAGATCAGCAACGGGCCGAAGTTCACGGCGCTCGTCTACCACGAGACGACCGGCTTCCGGCACGCCTCGATCCCGTACGCGATCGAGCAGCTCGAGGCCTACGGTGAGGCGAACGGCTTCGAGGTGACCGCCGACCAGACCTCCGCCCAGTTCACCGACGAGGGCCTCGCCCAGTACGACGTCGTCATCTGGCTCAGCACCGTCGGCGGCGTCCGCGGCGACGCGCCGCTGCTCACCGCCGAGGAGTGGGCGGCGTTCGAGCGCTATATCCAGGGCGGCGGCGGCTACGCCGGTATCCACGCCGCCTCGGACTGCTGCAACGAGTCGGAGTGGTACGGCGAACTGCTCGGGAACCAGGCGCGGTTCAACAGCCATCCGGGCGGTCTCGGCGGCTCACCGGGCTGCATCGGCAACCGGCCCGGCGACCCGAACGTGGTCAACAACACCCGTTCGTGCTTCGAGGCGGTGGTCGAGACCGAGGACGGCAAGCACCCGTCGACGCGCCACCTGCCGGAGCGCTGGGAGATCTCCGACGAGCTCTACAACTTCAACGCGAATCCGCGCAGCACCGTCCACGTGCTGCAGACGCTCGACGAGAGCTCGTACGACTTCCAGCCGCACCCGTTCATTCGCAACTGGGGCAACCTGATGGGCGAGGACCATCCGATCACCTGGTGCCAGATCTACGACGGCGCCCGGATCTGGTACACGGGCCTCGGCCACGACGCGAACATCTTCGCCAACCACGACTCGATGGCGATGATCGTCAACGGGATCAAGTGGTCGGCGGGGAAGTGGGGCCTCAAGGGCTGCGACCAGGAAGGCTGAGCGCCTGAACTCCTCCCGGCGCCGGCTCCTGGCGCTGAACGCCGCGTTGGCGCTTGCCGCCGTGGTCCTGTTCGGGATCGCGGCGGTGGCGCTGACCGGCGACGACGACGAGGCCGCGGGCGGCGACGATCCCGCCGGCGAGGTCGTGCCGCCGGCGACGACGATCGCGCCGGGGCCGGTGGTGACGGAGGTCCGCACCGAGAGCCCGGTCGGCCGCTTCGAGTCCGCCGACTGCCGCCGCCGAGCCCACTCGGTCGCCGACCCGCCGACCTGGTTCCATCCCGACGAGAGCTTCTACCCGCCGGGCGGCGAGGTACCGACCCGCGCCGACCTCGACCACCTCGCCGCCCGCGACTTCGCCGTCGTCGTCACCTACCGGCCCGATGCCCCGGCGGCGGCGCGGGACGCGCTCGAGCGCTGGGCCGCCGAGGGCATCGGGGTGATCGTCGCCCCGAGCGACGCCCCCGACCCGCCGCCGCTCGAGGCCTACGCCTTCGACCGCCGCCTCACCTGCGACGGCTTCGACCTCGACCGGCTGACCGAGTTCAGCGACCGCCACTTCAGCCGCCCGCTCGACCACGAGCCGCACCGGGACGAGTCCGGGCGCGAAGACGAGCCCGGCGACTGAGGCCGGCGGCGCCGCTACGCGCGCGCGGCGTTCGCGACCGCCGCCTCGTGGACGT
Source organism: Solirubrobacterales bacterium (assembly GCA_035461385.1). GTDB lineage: Bacteria > Actinomycetota > Thermoleophilia > Solirubrobacterales > 70-9 > DATHVI01. Next base: position 644 of record DATHVI010000030.1, on the reverse strand, counting down.
AGGCGGCGAGGCCGGCGGCGCGACGCTCGCAATGCTCGGCGAAGCGCGGGTCGTCGACGTAGAGCCGGGTCACCTGCGCGTGCATCGCCGGCGGGCAGTCGTAGAACCAGCGGCTGATCAGCGCCCGGTGGGCCTCGGCGAGGTCGATCGCCGTCGGCGAGGCGCTTGCCTCGCCGGCGGCCATCGCCGCCGCGAACCGCGCCTCGACATCCTCGGTCTCGGCCCTGATCCGCTGCCAATCGGCCTTGGTGTACGAGGCAACGCGCCGCTGCGACGTCCGGTGGGCCTCGGTCTCGCCCCAGCGCTCGGCGGCCTCGGCGGCGTGCTCGTCTTGGTCGAAGCCCCCGAACACCTCGAGCTTCTCCTCCGCTGTCAGCTTCAGTCCCATCCGCTGCGCCTCCATCTCTTCGTCGATCGCGTCGACCAGCGCGTCGAGCCGCTCGATCCGCCGGATCACCAGCTCGCGCCGGCGCGCGAGGTGCTCGATCGGGTCGGCGTCGGGCCGGTCGAGCAGCGCCGCGATCTCCTCGAGCCCGAACCCGAGCTCGCGGTAGGTGAGGATCTCGCGCAGCCGCCCGACGTCGCCGGGCCCGTAGAGGCGGTAGCCCGACTTCGATCGCTCGCTCGGCGCGAGCAGCCCGATC
>DATHVI010000029.1:0-15284 GCA_035461385.1 Solirubrobacterales bacterium | reverse complement strand
CCGCGCTCGCTGCGGCGGCCCTCGCGCTGGTCCTCGCGGCGGGCGCGTCGGCGAAGACCTTCGAGGTCACCAAGCGCGCCGACCCGGCGCCCGACGGCTGCAAGAAGCGCGACTGCTCGCTGCGCGAGGCGGTGATCGCCGCCAACGCCCGGCCGGGCAGGGACGTGATCGAGCTCTCGAACCGGCGCCGGCCCTACCGGCTCGCGCGGGGAAACACGCTCGGCGGCGAGGACGGGGCCCTCGAGGGCGACCTCGACGTCACCAACGCTCCCGTCGTCATCCGTCACCCGGGCAAGGGTCGGGCGACCATCGACGCCCGCGGGATCGACCGCGCGTTCGACGTCTTCGCCGGAGCGCCGACCACGTTCCGGAAGCTGGTGATCCGCGGCGGCGCCGATCCCTCGAGCGAGGGCGGGAACGGGGGCGGGATCCGCTCGGACTCCAACCTCAGGCTCGTCCGTACTGCGATCGTCGGCAACGCCTCGACGGCGTGCGGCGGAGGCATTCACACCCGGTCGGGCGCGGGGCTGCGCCTGATCCGCTCGCGGGTGAGCGCGAATCGCGCCGCCTCCGACGGTGGCGGCCTCAGCCACAGCTGCTTCGGCGGCTCGGGGCCACTGACGGTGAGGGCGAGCGCAATCGTCGGCAACGTCGGCGATTCCGACAACGACGGGAGCGGCCGCGGCGGGGGCATGTACTTCCAGACCTCCGATGGCGTCCGGTCGTCGATCTCCACCTCGACGATCGCCGGCAACCGGGCCGGGGACGAGGGCGGTGGGATGTACACCGATCTCGGCCGGCTGACGATCAGCCGATCGACCGTGAGCCGCAACCGCACCCGAGACGCGGGCGGCGGGATCTCCGTCGACGGCACCGATCCGCTGCTGCTCGTCAACTCCACGGTCGCCAACAACCGGTCCGACTCGGTCGGCGGCGGCGTGCACGCGGACGGCTCGAGCGTCGTGGTCGCGAACGCCGCCACGGTCGCCCGCAACCTCGGCAACGCCGATGGGCTGCTGAGCGAGCCGGGCGGGGGGCTGTTCTTCGAGGATGCCGAGGGGTTCGTGGCCCGCAACTCCCTGATCGCGACGAACAGAATCGGCAACCTCGGCGGTGGCGCACCGATCGCGAACGACTGCTCCGGAACGACCGCCTTCGAGTCCGCCGGCAACAACCTGCTCTCGACCCGATTCCTCTGCGACGGCTTCGACCGCCCGACCGACCGGGTGCGCGAGAACCCCCGCCTCGGCAGGCTGAAGCGAAACGGCGGCCCGACCGAGACGATCGCGCTTCGCAGGCGAAGCCCGGCGATCAACAACGCGAGCCGGGCGAGCGCCCCGAAGCGCGACCAGCGCGGCCGAAAGCGCGGGCGCAAGAGGGACATCGGCGCGTTCGAGCGGAACGTCGGACGGTGACTCGCGGCTAGGGCGGCTAGGCTGCGGCGCCCTCACCGGCGGCGCTGCGCACGAACTCGACGATCTCGTCGGTCGACGCGCCCGGGGTGAAGACCTCGGCGACGCCGAGCGCCTTCAGCTCGACGATGTCCTCGGCGGGGATCGTGCCGCCGACGGTGAGGACGACATCCTCGGCGCCTTGGGCACGGAGCAGCTCCGCGACCTTCGGGACCAGGGTCATGTGGGCGCCGGAGAGGATCGAGAGCCCGATCGCGTCGGCGTCCTCCTGGACGACGGTGGCGACGATCTGCTCGGGGGTCTGGTGAAGGCCGGTGTAGATCACCTCCATCCCGGCGTCGCGAAGCGCACGGGCGATGATCTTCGCGCCGCGATCGTGCCCGTCGAGCCCGGGCTTTGCGACGACGACCCGGATCCGCCGCCTGCCTGCTTCCGCTTCCGCGCTCATCTCCTCAGAAGCGTAGTCGAGCGCCCCCGCCCGCAACCGTGACCGACGTCGACTTGGGCACCCATGGTGTGCACGGATCGACCCGCGTCGGCGACGCTCAGAACTGCGGGTGCTCGGTGTAGGTGCCGAAGACGTCCTGGAGCGCGGCGACGATCTCGCCCTCGGTCGCGCGGGCCCGGGCCGCGGCCAGGATCGGCTCGATCAGGTTGGCGTCGGAGGCCGCGGCACGCCGCAGCTCGGCGAGCGTCTCTTCGACCGCGCGCGAGTCGCGCTTCGCCCGCGTCGAGGAGACCCGGTCGCGCTGCTTTCGCTCCAGCGACGGGTCGATGCGGAGGATCGGGATCTCGCCGTCGCCGCCCTCGCGGTAGTCGTTGACGCCGACGACCACCCGCTGCTTCGAGTCGACCTCGCGCTGGTAGCGGAACGCGGCGTCGGCGATCTCGCGCTGGGGGAATCCGCGCTTGGTCGCCTCGACCATCCCGCCGAGCTCGTCGATGCGGCCGAAGTAGTCGTACGCCGCCGCCTCGATCTCGTCGGTCAGCTTCTCGACGAAGTAGGAGCCGCCGAGCGGGTCGACGGTGTTCGCGACCCCGGTCTCGTGCGCGATCACCTGCTGGGTGCGAAGCGCGACCCGCACCGCCTCTTCGGTCGGCAGCGCCAGCGCCTCGTCGTAGGAGTTCGTGTGCAGGCTCTGGGTGCCGCCGAGGACCGCGGCGAGCGCCTCGATCGCGGTCCGGACGACGTTGTTCAGCGGCTGCTGAGCGGTGAGGCTGACCCCGGCGGTCTGGGTGTGGAAGCGCATCCGCAGCGACTCCGGGCGCTTGGCGCCGTAGGTCTCGCGCAGCTCCCGCGCCCAGATCCGCCGCGCCGCGCGGTACTTGGCGATCTCCTCGAAGAAGTCGAGGTGGGCGTTGAAGAAGAAGCTCAGGCGGGGCGCGAAGGCATCGACGTCGAGGCCGCGCGCGATCGCGTGCTCGACGTAGGTGAAGCCGTCCTTGAGCGTGAACGCGAGCTCCTGCTGGGCAGTCGAGCCGGCCTCGCGGATGTGGTAGCCGGAGATCGAGATCGGGTGCCAGCGCGGCATCTGCTCGGTGCACCACTCGATCATGTCGGTACACAGCCGCATCGCCGGGTCGATCGGGAAGCACCACTCCTTCTGGGCGATGTACTCCTTGAGGATGTCGGTCTGGATCGTCCCGCCGAGCCGCTCGGCGTCAATCCCGCGCTCGGAGGCCGCGGCGACGTAGAACGCCAGCAGGATCGCCGCCGGGGCGTTGATCGTCATCGACACCGTCACCTCGTCGAGCGGGATGCCGCGGAACAGCGTCTCCATGTCGTCGAGGGTGTCGATCGCCACCCCCTCGACCCCGACCTCGCCGAGGCTGCGCGAGTGGTCGGAGTCGAGGCCCATCAGCGTCGGCATGTCGAACGCCGTCGAGAGGCCCGTCTGGCCATGGTCGAGCAGGTAGCGGAAGCGCTCGTTCGTCTCCTCGGCGGTCCCGAAGCCGGCGAACTGGCGCATCGTCCACAGCCGCCCCCGGTACATCGACGGGTAGACCCCGCGGGTGTACGGGAACTCGCCCGGGAACCCGAGGTCGCGCTCGGCGTCCCAGTCGCCGAGGTCGTCGGCGGTGTAGAGCGGGTCGATCGGGTGCCCGGAGATGGTCGAGAACTCGGCATCCCGCTCGGGCGTCTTCGCGTAGACCTCCTCCCGCCACTGATGCGCGCGGCGCCTGACGTCAGGTTCGACCGCCATACCCGAAGTCTAAGGGCGTGCCGCTAACCGGTCGGCGGGCGCCGGTCGGTCCAACCCCGCTCAGCCTCGAGCTGCGCCGCGAGCGAGATCAGGACCTCGTCGCGGTTCGGGGGCGCGATCAGCTGGGCGCCGAGCGGCAGCCCGCCGGCCGTGAATCCCGCCGGCACCGAGGCCGCCGGCTGACCGGTGTGGTTCCAGATCGGGGTGAAGGCGAACGTCCGGCTCATCCCGAGCAGGGTGCGGAGCGCGCCGCGCCCGCGCCAGCGGTCGACCGCGACCGGCGGCTCGCCGACGGTCGGGGTGACGAGGAGGTCGAAGCGGTCGAAGATCCGGTTGATCCGCCGCGCGTCACGCTCGGCCGCCGACCGCGCGCGGCGGGCGAGCGCCGCCGGGTAGAGCGAGCCGAGCCGGATGAAGCCTCGGGTGCGGTCCTCGAGCCGCTCGGGATCGGCGACGCGGGCGGCGTCGTCGTGGATCCCCCTCAGGTAGCGGGTGACCATGTTCGTCGCAGCGAGGCCGTAGCGGGGGTCGGCCCGCCGGACGTCGTGTCCGAGCGCCCGCAGGCTCGCCTCGACCGACGCCAGCCCGGCGCGAACCTCGTCGCTCACGATCGGCGGCGCTCCGGCGCGTACCGGGCGCTCGGAGACCGCGATCCGCAGCCGCGGCGGCGGCGTCGCGGCGGCCTCGGAGAACGGCCGCTCGGGGGCGGGCGGCGCGCCGGCTCCGCCCCGGCGAGCGACGACGTCGAGGTACAGCGCCGAGTCGAGCACCGACCTCGTCAGGCAGCCGCCCGACGAGAGCCCGTACCAGTGGTCGACCGGGTCGACCGGGATCCTCCCCCACTGCGGCTTGAGGCCGAAGAGCCCGCAGAAGGCTGCCGGGATCCGGATCGACCCGGCGCCGTCGCTCGCCGACGCCGCGCCGACGAGCCCGGCGGCGACGGCGGCGCCGCTGCCGCCGCTCGACCCGCCCGGGGTCCGGGCGGCACTCCACGGGTTCCGGGTCACGCCCCACGTCACCGACTCCGTGAACCCGCAGATCGCGAGCTCGGGGAGGTTCGTCTTGCCGATCAGGATCGCGCCGGCCTCCCGCAGCGCGGCGACGGTGCCGGAGTCGCGGCGGGCGGGCTCGTCGAAGCCGCCGGTGCCGAGCGTCGTCAGCTCCCCCTCGACGTCCTCGACGTCCTTGACCGCGATCGGGACGCCGAGCAGCGGCGCCTGCTCGCCGGCGGCCCGCCCGCGATCGGCCTCCTCGGCTGCGGCGATCGCGCGGTCGGCGAAGACGACCCGGAACGCCCCGAGCTCGCGATCGAGGCGCTCGATCCGGCCGAGGTAGACCTCGACCAACTCCCGCGACGAGACGGCGCCGTCGCGGATCAGCGCCGCCTGGCGGGCGATTCCGGCGAAGGCGACATCGCTCGCGTCCATCGACTCGCTCAGCGTCGCGGGATCCCGGGCGCGCCCCAGGTTCGCCGCGTGCGGCGAGCCCGTGAGGCCAGGAACGTCCCCATCCCGCCGACGGCGGCGGCGCTGAGCGTCGCCCCAGCGATCGCAAGCCGGCGTCCCAGCCGCTCGAAGCGCATCACCCGCCAGCCCTGCTCGCGGGCGACCCGGGCGAGCTCGAGATCGGGATTGACCGCGACCGGAGTCCCGACCGCCCGCAGCATCGGCAGGTCGGAGGCGGAGTCGGAGTACGCCCACGAGTCCGGCAGCGAGATCTCGTGCTCGGCCGCGAACCGGCGCATCGCCTCGACCTTGCCCTCCCCATACATGAACGGGCCGTCGAGGTGCCCGGTCAGCGCCCCGTGCTCGTCGACCTCGTACGCGGTGCCGATCCCGCCGTCCATCCCCAGCACCCGGGCGAGTAGGGCGACGAGCTCGTTGCCGGCGGCGGAGACGATGAACGTCGCCCTGCCGGCGTCCTGGTGGGCGTGGACCTCGTCGAGCATCTGCGGGTAGATCCGCGGCAGGATCCCGGCGAGCAGGTCGGGGACCATGCGGGCGATGCTGCGGGCGGGGACCCCCGCGAGCAAGTCACGGACCTCGACAAGCAGCGCCTGCGCCTGCTCGTCGGTCGCGCCGCGGAGGCGGAAGCGCAGATGGTCGAGCGCCCAGCGCGCGAGCTGGCGGCGGCCGACCATCCCGCTCCTGAACGCCGCGCGCCCGAAGTGGATCCCGCTCGAGCCGGCCATCAGCGTCTTGTCGAGGTCGAAGAACGCCGCGGCCCGCTGCAAACCTTCGCCTGCCGGCGTCCTCGGTCGGCCGCCTTGCTCACGTACCTCGTCGGTACGCTCGCTGCGGCGGCCTCCCTGCGTCCTTGGCATGCTCGTTTTTCGCGGGCTGCTAGCCGCGGTTGACCTCGAGGACGATCGCATCGCCTTGACCGCCCCCGGAGCAGATCGCCGCGCAGCCGAGCCCGCCGCCCCGACGGCGAAGCTCGTGGACGAGGGCGCCGACGATCCGCGCGCCCGAAGCGCCGATCGGATGGCCGAGCGCGATCGCGCCGCCGTTCACGTTCGCAGCCGCCTCGTCGACGCCGAGCATCCGCAGCGAGTTGAGCGCCACCGACGCGAACGCCTCGTTGATCTCCCAGAGGTCGACGTCGTCGGCGGCGAGGCCGGCCTTGCCGAGCGCCTGCTCGGCCGCCTTCGCCGGGGTGCGGGCGAGGTAGGGGAAGTCGTCGGCGACGGTGCCGTAGGAGACGACCTTCGCCAGCGGGGCGCGCCCGTTGCGGGTCGCCCACTCCTCGGAGGCGACGACGACCGCCGCGGCCCCGTCGTTGACCCCGGGGGCGTTGCCGGCGGTGTGGGTCGCTCCATCGCCGCCGATCGCCGGCAGCTTCGCGAGCGCCTCGACGCTGGTGTCGGGACGGATCGCCTCGTCGGCCTCGACCTCAGTCTCCGACTTGCGGCTCTTCACCGTCACCGAGACGATCTCCTCGGCGAGCCGGCCATCGTCGGTCGCCTTCGCGGCGAGCTGGTGCGAGCGCGCCGCGAAGCGGTCCATATCGGGCCGGGTGATCTCGAGCTCACCCGCCACCTCGCTCGCCTCGGCGATCATCTTCTTGCCGGTGAACGGGTTCGTGAGCCCGTCGTGAGTCATCGCGTCGACGGCGCTGGCGTCGCCCATCCGGTAGCCGAACCGAGCGCCGGGCAGCAGGTACGGCGCGGCCGACATCGACTCCATCCCCCCGGTCACCCCGAGCTCGAGGTCGCCGGCACGGATCGCCTGGTCGGCAAGGCCGAGCGAGCGCATCCCCGACGCGCAGACCTTGTTCACGGTCTCCGAGGGCACCTCGCGCGGGATCCCCGCCCTGATCTGGGCCTGTCGCGACGGGATCTGGCCCTGGCCCGCCTGGAGCACCTGGCCGTAGATGACCGCCTCGACCTGGTCGGGCGCGACCTCGGAGCGCTCGAGCGCGGCTTCGATCGCCTTCGCCCCGAGGTCGATGGCGTCGAGCGACGCGAACGCGCCGCCCATCTTGCCGAACGGGGTTCGAGCGGTACCGAGGATCACTGTCTTCGACATGCGGGCATCTCCTTCGGGCGACCATCTGCCGGTTGCCTCTCTCGACGCGAATGCTAGTCAGCCCGCTCGGGCCGCCGCTCCGGCCGGCCGTGAAGGCGCGTACACTCGCCCGCCGTGCGCGTCGAGTTCAGCCCCCACCCGTGGCCCGAGGCTGATGCCGACCTCGTCGCAGTCGGCCTCGTCAAGGGCGCCGACCTCGCGGCCGAGCTCCGCGACGCGCCCGGGAGCGCCGACGCGCGGGCCGAGCTCGACCGGCTGACGCTCGCCTATCCCGGGCGCCCGGCGAGGGTCGCGGTCGCCGGCCTCGGCGAGCCGGGGGATGCGGACGCCGAGCGGCTGCGCGTCGTCGCCGCCGCGGTGGCGAAGCGCGCCGCCGCCCTCGAGGCGCGGACGCTCGCCTGGGTCCTCCCCGACCTTCCCGGCGTCGTCGCCGCCGACGCGGCCGCGGCGCTCGTCGAGGGAACGATCCTCGCCGGATACCGGTTCGACCGCTATCGCGGCCGCGACGAGGGCGAGCCCGAGCCGGTCGCGCTCGAGCGCCTCACCCTGCTCGCGCCCGCCGGTCCCGGCGTCGAGAACGAGGTCGAGGCGGCGCGGGTCGCGGCCGCGGCCGCGAACCGCGCCCGCGAGCTCCAGGACACGCCGGCGAACGACCTCTCCCCTGCCGACCTCGCCCGCCGGGCCGAGGAGATCGCCGCCGAGCACGATCCGCTGAGCGTCGACGTCCTCGGGCCGGAGCAGATCGCCGCGAGGGGACTCGGCGGGCTGGCGGCGGTCGCCGCGGGCAGCGCCGTCGAACCGCGGCTGATCGTCCTCCGCCACGCGGCCGGCGGCAGCGGCGGTGGCGGCGAGACAATCGGCCTCGTCGGCAAGGCCGTGACCTTCGACAGCGGCGGGATCTCGATCAAGCCCTCGACCGGGATGCACGAGATGAAGATGGACATGTCGGGCGGCGCGGCGGTGCTCGAGGCGGTCGGCGCGATCGCCGAGCTCGGCCTCGGCCTCGACCTGGTCGCGGTCGTCCCGGCGACGGAGAACATGCCGAGCGGCACCGCGACCAGGCCCGGCGACGTGATCACCCAGCTCAACGGCATGACCGTCGAGGTGACGAACACCGACGCCGAGGGCCGGCTGATCCTCGCCGACGCGCTGACCTACTGCGTCCGCGAGCTCGGCGCCGATCGGGTGGTCGACCTCGCCACTCTCACCGGGGCGGTGATCGTCGCCCTCGGCTCGACCTACGCCGCGCTGGTGTCGAATGACGACGCGTGGGCCGAGCGGGTCTTCGAGGCCGCCGAGGACAGCGGCGAGCTCGCCTGGCGGCTGCCGCTCCACGACGAGTACCGGGAGCTGACGAAGGGCAAGGTCGCCGACCTCGTCAACTCGGCGGCGAAGCGGAAGGCGGGGACGATCTACGGCGCCGCATTCCTCGAGCACTTCGTCGACTCGAAGCCCTGGGCGCACCTCGACATCGCCGGGACCTCATGGGACGTCGGCCGCGAGTACGTCGGCTCCGGGCCGACCGGGTTCGGGGTGCGGCTGCTGGTCCGCCTCGCGCGCGGCCTCGCCGGCGACGGCTGAGATCCGGCTACGGAGCGCCGAGGATCATGCAGGTGCTGGTCGCGTGGGCGAGGAGCTTGCCTGAGTCGGCGGCAACCAGCTTCGCCTCGGCGGTGGCCTGGCGCCGGCCGCGATGGATGACCTCGGCCTCGGCGCGGACCGCGCCGGTATCGCCGGTGATCGGGCGGACGAACTTGACCTCGAGGGTCAGCGTCGCGTAGGCGACTCCGGCCGGAAGCGTCGTGTGGACGGCGCAGCCGATCACGGAGTCGAGCAGAGTCGAGGCGTAGCCACCATGGACGACCCCGATCGGGTTGTAGTGCTCTTCGCCCGGATGGCCCTCGAAGATCACCCGCCCGTCGGCGATCTCGACCGGCGCGGCTCGCAGCATCACCGCGATCGGCGGCGGCGGGATCTCGCCGGCGACGATCGCCCGCAGGTAGTCGATCCCCGCGAGCTCGGCGCCCGCCGCCGCCGAGGCGAGCGGATCCTGCCAGGTGAGGGTCCGGCTCCGCGTCGTCTCCGGCGACCGCGCCGCGAAGTCCTCCGCCGCGACGACGGCAGCGTCGGCAGCGCTCACCGGGCGGGCCGTTCGCTGCCGTTCGCGCCGGCCGGGGCGAGCCGGTCTGGACGCGCTGCGGCCGGGTAGAGGAGGTCATCCATGATCTCCCCCTCGCTGACCTCGACCGAGGCGACCAGCTCGTGCTTGCGGATCCCGAACGCGCCCCGGGGAGCCGCCAGCATCCGCCGCTCGGCGGCGATCACGGGCCGGAGCAGTGCGGTGGGAGTCATCGTGTCCTCCTTGTGAGTTGCATCGCGAAACGCACCCTAGCAAAGTGGGTTGCGTGATGCAACCGAGTGTGCAAAGATCACACTGATGCTGAACCGGGACTATCCAGGCCAGGACTGCTCCGCCGCCTACACGCTCGGGCTGCTGGGCGAGCGCTGGACGATGCTCGTGATCCGCGACGTCTTCGCCGGCATCCGCCGCTTCGACGAGATGCAGGAGGACCTCGGCGTCGCCCGCAACGTGCTCTCCTCCCGCCTCCAGCGCCTGGTCGACGAGGGGATCCTCGAACGCCGCGCCTATTCGGAGCGGCCCCCGCGGCACGAGTACTTCCTGACCGAGAAGGGCATCGACCTCTGGCCGATCCTGATCACGATGATGCGCTGGGGCGACCGCTACGGCGAGTGGCCCGACGGGCCGCCGCTGGTGATCATCCACAAGCAGTGCTGGGGCGAGATGGACGATCACTTCACCTGCGAGCGCTGCGGCGAGCGGCTCGGCCCCCGCGACGTCGTCGCCGCCCCGGGCCCGGGCGCGACCCCGCGAGTGATCGAGCGCGCCGAGCGGCACCTGGCGAGGCTCGCCGCCGCGGATGCGGACGCCCCGGCCGCGAGCTCCCGCTGAGCTCGAGCCGCCGCCAAGCCCACCGGCACCGAGCGACCCGAGCGACCGCCGCCACCATCAGCGAGAATCGGTGCCGGCGTGGACTTCGATCTCACCGACACCCAGCGCCTTCTCCGCGACACCGTCCGCGAGTTCGCCGACCAGGAGGTGCGGCCGGTCGCCGAGGAGCTCGATCGGACGAAGAGCTTCCCCTACGAGATCGTCCGCAAGCTCGGCGAGCTCGGGCTGATGGGGATCCCGTTCCCCGAGGAGTACGGCGGAGGCGGCGCCGACACGCTCTCGTACGCGCTCGCGATCGAGGAGCTGGCCCGGGTCGACTCGTCGGTCTGCATCACCGTCGCCGCTCACACCTCGCTCGGGACGATGCCGATCCACCTCTGGGGGACCGCCGATCAGAAAGACGAGTGGCTGCCGGTGCTGTGCTCGGGCGAGCGGCTGGCCGCGTTTGGGCTCACCGAGCCCGAGGCCGGGTCCGACGCAGGCAACACCAAGACCAGGGCGCGGCTCGACGACGGCGGGTGGGTGATCGACGGGGCGAAGCAGTTCATCACCAATTCGGGAACCGAGATCTCGGGCTGCGTGACGATCACCGCGATCACCGGCGAGCAGGACGGCCGCAGGGAGATCTCGAACCTGATCGTCGCCAACGGCACCCCGGGGTACGAGCAGGGCGAGCAGTACCGGAAAATGGGCTGGAACGCGTCCGACACCCGGCCGCTCTCGTTCGACGGCTGCCGGGTCCCGGAGGCGAACCTGCTCGGGCCGCGGGGCGCCGGGATGCGCCAGTTCCTGCACATCCTCGACGGCGGGCGGATCGGGGTCGCGGCGATGGGGGTCGGGCTCGCCCAGGGGGCGCTCGACGAGGCGATCGCATACGCCAAGGAACGCCACGCGTTCGGCGGGCCGATCTCGCGCTTCCAGGCGATCCAGGCGAAGATCGCCGACCTCTCGGGCGAGATCGAGGCGACGCGCCTGCTCACCTACAAGGCGGCGCTGCTCAAGGACGCCGGCGAGCCGTTCACGCTCACCGCGGCGCAGGCGAAGCTGAAGTCGGGCCGGCTCGCGGTTCGGGCCGCCGAGGAGGCGGTGCAGATCCACGGCGGCTACGGCTACATCGAGGAGTACCCCGTCTGCCGCTTCTACCGCGACGCGAAGATCCTCACGATCGGCGAGGGCACCGACGAGATCCAGCAGCTCGTGATCGCGCGCCAGCTCGGGCTCTAGCGCCGCTGCCGCCGCCGGTCGCCGGCCTCCACGGACCGCAAAGGATCGCGGTGTTTGCGGCTTCGTCGCGATCGTCACGAGATTCCGTCCGCACGGCCCTCTTAGACTCCGGGCGACCGGAGTCCGATTTCCCCTGAGGGGAGGCTTGGATGGCAAGCGAGGACAGCAACACGAGGTGGCAAGACCTCGTCGCGATTCGCGAGGACCTCGACCACGGAGGGGACGTCGTCGTCCCCGATCGCGTCAGCCGGATCGACGGCAAGCGGCGCGGATTGTCGCCGAAGGCTGCACGGTTCGCCGAGGCGCTGGCGGTCTCCGACACCTGGTCGCGGATCACCGACGCGCGCAACCGGCGGCTGGCCGCCTGAGGCTCACTCGGGCGGCTGCGCGGTGATCGCATCGGGCTCGCGCCCGGCGAGCTCGGTGAGCCGACCCCCCGCGGCGATCCCGTAGTGGTCGAGCAGCTCGCGCTCGAGCTTCGCGCTCAGCGAGCTCCCGGGCTCGACCTTCGGCGCCCGCCGGATCAGGTCGCGGGTGTAGGGGACCCAGACACGCCTGGCGCCCTCGACCGCATCGCGCACCGGGATCACCGTGTAGTGGCCGAACCGACCCATTCGGGCGAGCAGCCACGCCGGGACGCGGGTCTCGGAGTCGACGAGGGCGCCCTCGACCTTGCCGACGCTCCCGCCTCCGATCTCGTCGAGGCGATGGCCCGCCCAGCTGCGGACGTCGTCGAGGCTGAGCTTTCCCTCAGCGCTCACGATCGCGGTCCCGTTCCAGCAGCTCGCGGGCGGCCGTCGCCGGGTCGACCTCGCGCTTGACGACACGGTCGAGCAGCCCCGCCCACGCCGGGTCCTCGGCCGCGCGCGCCTCGAGCTCGCGCCGCATCCGCGCCGCCGCGATCCCGATCACCTCGGCCCGCAGATTGCGCGCCCGCCGCTCGGAGAGCGTCCCCTCGGCCTCGATGTGGCGGCGGTGGGCGTCGATCGTCTCGACCAGGGTCTCGATCCCCTCTCCCTTCGCCGCCTCGGTCCGCACGACCGGCACCTTCCACGATCGCTCCGGGCCGAGCGCGAGCACGCCCTTCACCTCGCGCACCATCGTGTCGGCGAGCGGGTGATCGGACTTGTTGACGACGATCACGTCGGGGATCTCCATCACCCCGGCCTTGAGCGCCTGGATCGAGTCGCCGGAGCCGGGCATCAGCGCGAGGACGATCGTGTCGGCGTGGTCGACGATGTCGATCTCGCCCTGACCGACGCCGACGGTCTCGAGCAGGACGTCGTCCTTGCCCGCCGCGTCCATCAGCAGCGCCGCCTGGAGCGCCGCCTCGGCGAGCCCGCCGAGCGAGCCCCGGGTGGCCATCGAGCGGATGAAGACGCCCGGGTCGAGGAAGTGCTCGGAGAGCCGGATCCGGTCGCCGAGCACCGCTCCCTGCGTGAACGGGCTCGAGGGGTCGATCGAGAGCACTCCGATCTCGCGCCGGGCCTCGCGGAGCTTGCGGCAGATCGCCGCGATCAGCGTGCTCTTGCCGACGCCCGGCGGGCCGGTGAGGCCGACGATCCGGGCGTTGCCGGTGCGCGGGTAGAGCTCGGCGACGAGCCGATCGCCCTCGGGGTCGCGGTTCTCGACCAGGCTGATCGCCCGGGCGAGGGCCCTTCCCTCGCCGGCGACGAGGCGCTCGGCGAGCGAGCCGGTCGTCTTCTCGGCGGCGTCCGGCATGCGCGGCGCGAGTCTAGTGGCCCTCCCAGCGCGGTTCTCGGCATCGACCCACCCAGAGGCGGCAGAGAGCCGAGGAACCCGCCACCGGCACCTCACTAGAGTTTCGGCGATCGTGCTTCGCCTGCTGCGCTTCCTGGCGCGCAACCGGATGCTGACGCCCCGATACGGGCTCCTGCTCGCCCGCTACCTGCGGCGGCGCCTGCTCACCGTCGCCGGCTGGCGGTGGCAGACCGACGGGCCGGTTTTCTTCGGCCGCCGGCTCGAGCTCCAGATCGGCAAGCGCGGGACGATCCGCTTCGGGCGCTTCGTCTGGGTCGGCAACGGGAGCAAGATCCGCTGCCACGAGGGCGAGGTCGAGATCGGCCGGAAGACGGTGCTCGGCCAGGAATGCACGATCTCCGCCTACAGGCACGTACGGATCGGCGAGCAGTGCGTGATCGCCGACCGGGCGATGTTCATCGACTTCGACCACGGCGTCGTCGAGGTCGAGCGGCCGATCCGGGTCCAGGGGATCTACAAGCGCGATGTCGACGTCGGCTCGAACGTCTGGATCGGCTACGGCGCCTGCGTCCTGCGCGGGGTGAGCGTCGGCGACAACTCGATCGTCGGTACGAACTCGGTCGTCACCAAGGACGTGCCGGCGAACGCGGTCGTCGCCGGGGTCCCGGCGCGGATCATCCGGATGCGCGACGCGCCGCGCGAGCTCCGCTGGCCCGATCCGGTCGAGCCCGACCCCGATGCGCCGACGACGCTGGCGCCGCCGGCTCCCGATGCCGAGGCGGCCGAGGTTGCCTGAACCGGGACCCGCCGGCGGGGTCGTCCCCCGCGACCGGCTCGCGATCCTGCTCGAGCGAGAGCTCTCCGATTTCGCCGGTCGCCACCCTCGCTCGCGCGAGCTCTACGAGCGCTCGAAGGTGTCGCTGTTCGGCGGCGTGCCGATGCCGTGGATGATGCGCTGGGCGGGGGGGTTCCCGGTCTTCGCCACCGAGGCCCGCGGCGCGCGGATCACCGATGTCGACGGCAACACCTACGTCGACCTCTGCCTCGGCGACACCGGGGCGATGCCGGGCCACGGCCCCGGGCCGGTGCGCGAGGCGGTCGCCGCCCAGCTCGGGCGCGGGATCACGACGATGCTCCCGACCGAGGACGCCGCCTGGGTCGGCGAGGAGCTCGGCCGCCGCTTCGGACTCGCGCGCTGGACCTTCACGCTGACCGCGACCGACGCCAACCGGGCCGCGCTGCGGATCGCACGCGAGCTCACCGGCCGGCCGCAGGTGCTCGTCTACAGCTACTGCTACCACGGGTCGGTGGACGAGGCGTTCGCGGTCGCATCGGCCGGCGGGGCGACCGTCTCGCGGGCCGGGAACGTCGGCCCCGCCGTCGACCCGGCGGTGACGACGCGGGCGATCGAGTGGAACGACCCGGCGGCGCTCGAGGCGGCGCTCGCCGATCGCGAGGTCGCATGCGTGCTCGCCGAGCCGGCGATGACGAACATGGGCATCGTCCTGCCCGAGCCGGGCTACCACGACACGCTTCGCGAGCTCACCCGCGCGACCGGAACCCTGCTGGTGATCGACGAGACCCATACCTTCTCCGCCGGGCCGGGAGGCTGCACCGCCGCCTGGGCGCTCGAGCCCGACATGCTGACGATCGGCAAGGCGATCGGAAGCGGCGTTCCGGCCGGCGCGATCGGGCTCTCCGCGCGGGTCGCGGCCGACGCGCTCGCCCGCGAGCGCGCCGACTACGAGGACACCGGCGGGGTCGGTGGGACGCTGGCCGGCAACGCGCTCTCGCTCGCCGCGGTGCGGGCGACGCTCGAGCGGGTGCTGACAGAGGAGGCGTTCGCCCGCACGATCCCGCTCGCAACCCGGTTCACCGAGGGCCTGCGGGGAGTCTTCGAGCGCCGTTCGGTGCCGTGGAACGTGACCCAGCTCGGTTGCCGGGCCGAGTACCGCTTCGAGCCCGAGCCGGCCCGCAACGGCAGCGACGCCCACGCCGCCGCCGAGCCCGAGCTCGAGCGCTACCTCCACCTGCACGCGCTCAACCGCGGTCTGCTGCTGACCCCGTTCCACAACATGGCGCTGATCTCGCCGGAGACGAGCGAGGCCGACGTCGACCTCCACACCGAGCTGTTCGACGCCGCGGTCGCCGAGCTCATAGCGACACCCTGATTCCGGCGGCGGATCGCCGCGGCGGTTTTCGCTCCCGGCCGCGGGGTACGGGA
>DATHVI010000028.1:0-15752 GCA_035461385.1 Solirubrobacterales bacterium | reverse complement strand
GACGCTTTCGCTCCTCGGGCGGGGTCGACACCGCCCGACGGATCAAGCTCGCGACCCGGGGGCGGCTGCGGGCGAGCCGGCGGTGGGTGATCGGCATCACCGTGATCCCGAGCGCGCGCAATTCCGTTATCCGTTCCCGATCACGCTCGAAGGCGTCTCGATCGCGGTGGTACTCCCAGCTATCGAGCTCGACGACGAGGGCTGCGTCGGGCCAGTAGGCGTCGACGAGGTACCCGCCGACCCACACGTTGACCTGCGGTTCGGGAATCCGCTCCTGGCGGCAGAATCGAAGGAAGTCGACCTCGAGCGGGGAGCGCGCCCGGACGAAGCCGTCGCTGTCGTCGGCGCAAATCCGCCGCAGCGACCTGATTCCGCGCCGTCCGTGGGAATTGGCGAGAGCATGATCAAGTCGATCGAGGTCGATGAGATCCTTGCGGCGGGCCTCGAGATACGCTCGCCGCAGATGCCGGTGCGAGATCGTTGCCGCGAGGTCGATCATCAGTCGTTCGACAGTCGTCGCCGGGATCCCGCGGACAACGGTGCGCTCGTCGTCGCCGAGCCGTCTCGTCCGATGGATTCTGATTCCCGGCCTGACCCGGCTGCCGAGGCGGGGCAGCGTCACCTCGATCGCCCCGCTCGTGAAGTCGACGATCTCGTGGAGGGCAGCGAGGTCACGATGGCTGAGGACGGCATCGGGCCCAGTCGCCAGGACGGCGGCCATCCAGCGGCCCGCACGCGTGACGCCGGAATGGCCGACGGCGTAGACGCCCGTGTGCAACCGGTGTAGGCGTCCCTGGGCCACTCGCCGGCTGATCTCGATTCGGCTGAAGCCACGCTCGAGGATCTGCCACGCCGCGACAACCCCGTGCTGGGCGGCCGCACAGCGAGCGACCTTGGCCTCGCGATGCACGACTTGCGCCCCAGGGTCCGAAGCGCCACTCGGTGAGGCGGATCTTGTATCGCCACGATGCAAAATCCGCCTCACCGGGTGCATTGGGAGAGGATCGGCGGAAGGGTCGCGCGGCTGGCGCGCGGAGTGTGTCGGGAGTGTCAGGGACGCGAGGGGTATCCCGCTCAGCCGGCGATGCGGTCGAGCTCGGCGGGCCGCAGCAGCGCCTGCAGGGTGCCGTCCTCGATTGCGGCGATCCCGCCTTTCTTCAACTTCACGCGAGCGCCGGTGAGGTCGGCGACGGCGTTCGAGAAGTCGGGCTCGTGGCCGACGAGGAGGACGTCGCCGCGGCCGGCGGCGAGGGCGAGCGGGTCGAAGTCGCCGCCGGCGAGTGCGTCGGAGGTCTCGACCTCGACCCCGAGCGGCTCGCAGGCGAGCTTCGCGGTGTCGAGGGCGCGGACCTTCGGACTCGAGATGCAGGCATCGATCCCCGCGTCGAGAGCGGCGAGCGCCCGGCCGGCGGCGCGGCTCTGCCCCTCGCCCTTCCGGGTCAGCCGGCGGTCGGCGTCGGCGCGCTCGGAGCCACTCTCGGCGTCGCCATGGCGCAGCAGCCAGATCACCCCGGACACCCTACGCGGCCGGCGGCCCGCCAGGCGGGGCGACGCGGGCTAGGCGGCGGCGAACCGGGCGGCCGAGCGGGCGCGGCGCTTGGCGGCCTCGGCCTCGCGGTCCTTCGGCGGCGCCTTGGTGACGAGGCCGTCGAGCAGCGTCCGGGTAGCCGCGGCGACCTCGTCGACGGCGCGGTCGAACGCCTCGGCATTCGCTCGCGAGGGCTTCGTCGAGCCGCTGATCTTGCGCACGTACTGGAGCGCGGCGTCGCGGACCTCGTCCTCGGTTGCCGGGGGCTCGAAGTTGTGGAGGGTCCTGATGTTTCTGCACATGCGCGGAGCGTACCGACCCGCCGCGCGGCGAGCCCGCGGCTCGAGCGACCGGAGGCTGTCAGGGCCTCGGCGGCACCTGCGGCTCGCCGAGGCCGTAGGTGTCGTAGGCGCCGAAGCGGCTGAACGTCTTGTGGGTCGGGCCGTGGAAGTCCGAGGACGCCGTCGGGACGAGGTCGAGCTCGCGGCAGAGCTCGAGGCAATGCGCCGTCTGGTCGCGCGTGTGGTCCGGGTAGAAGGCCTCGATCCCGTCGAGGCCGACCTCGCGAACGAGGCTCTCGACGAGGTCGCGGACCTGGTCCGGGTCCTTCACGTCCCAGTACGGGTGGGCGACGACGGCGACCCCGCCGGCGTCGTGGATCAGCCGCACCGCCTCCTCGGCGCGCGGCCACTTGCGGGAGACGAACGCCTTCGCGCCCGGGATGAGGTACTCCTCGAAGAACGGGCCGAGGTCGGGACCCGCGCCGGCGGCCCGGGCGATGTGGGGCCGCCCGATCGCGTCGGCGGCGCCGGCCTCGGCGACCGCGTCATCGAAGCTGACTTCGACCCCGTGCTGGTTCAGCTTCGCGACGATCTCGCGGGCGCGATCGACCCGCTCCTGCTGGGCGCGGTCGCAGGCGGGCGCGATCGCGTCGAGGTCGACCCAGTACCCGAGCACGTGGAGGTCCTCCGAGTAGCGATGCACGCACGACATCTCGACCGCGGGGACGTTCTCGATCCCCGCTTCGGCCGCGGCCTCGCTCGCCTCGCGCACGCCGGCGATTCCGTCGTGGTCCGACAGCGCCATCACCGTCACTCCCGCCTCGGCGGCGGCACGGGCGACGTCGCCGGGCGCGAGCTGGCCGTCGGAGACGGTCGAATGGGCCTGAAGGTCGATCACTTGCAAGCCACCGGCGCGCCATCGTAGACGAGGCAAGCTCGGCGTAGGCTGGCCGCGACGTCTACCAGGAGGCGAAGATGAACGACTATCCGGTCAGCTACAGGGTCGACTACCCCGAGCGCGACCTCAACCGGTTGACGACCTTCTTCCGGATCTTCACCGTGATCCCGATCGCAATCGTCCTCGCGTCGATCGGTGGCTTCACCGCCACCTTCGGCGACGCCCGCGACGCCGGCGGAACGATCGCGATCGGCGGCGTCGGGCTGCTGTTCCTGCCGGTGCTGCTGATGCTGCTGTTCCGCAAGAAGTACCCCCGCTGGTGGTACGACTGGAACCTCAACCTGCAGCGGTTCACCAACCGCGTCGCCGTCTACGCGCTGCTGATGGACGATCGCTACCCGTCGACCGACGCCGAGCAGGCCGTCCACCTCGACTACCCCTATCCCGATGCCGAGCGCGATCTGATGCGGGGGATGCCGCTGGTCAAGTGGCTGCTCGCGATCCCGCACTACATCGTCCTCTTCTTCCTCCACATCGGGGTCCTGGTCTCGGTGATCATCAGCTGGTTCGCGATCCTGTTCACCGGCCGCTACCCGCGCGGGCTGTTCGGGTACGTCGAGGGGGTGCTGCGCTGGCACAACCGGGTCGTCGCCTACACGGCGACGCTGGTCACCGACCGCTACCCGCCGTTCCGGCTCCGCGAGTAACGGGCGCCGATGCAGGTCGAGGTGATCACCGCGAGCAGGCACGGGAGCACGCGCGAGATCGGCGAGGCGATCGCGGGCCGGCTGCGAGAGCGCGGACACGATGCGAGCGCGCGCGACGCCGAGGCGGTCGAGGCGCTGCCGGTGGGCGCGGCCGTCGTCCTCGGCAGCCCGATCTACATGGGCAAGTGGATGAAGCCCGCGCGCGAGCTCGCCGAGCGGATCGCCGCCGAGCCCGAGCGCCGGGCGCTGTGGATGTTCAGCGTCGGGCCGGTCGGCGATCCGCCAAAGCCCGACGACGCGAAGCCCGAGGAGGAGGTCGAGCGGATCGCGGCCGAGCGCGCGGTCGAGCACCGGCTGCTCACCGGCAGGATCGACCGCTCGGGGCTCAGCCGGATCGAGCGGATCGCGCTCCGCGCCGTCAAGGCCCCCGACGGCGACTTCCGCGACTTCGCCGCGATCGAGGCCTGGGCCGACCGGATCGCGGCCGCGCTCGACGAGCGCGACGCGGGCCGGGCCGGCTGAGCGGCGGTCCCGACTCCAAGCTACGACTAGTCTGCGCCCGTGGACTTCGAGCTCAGCCCGCGGGTGATCGAGCTCCGCGACCGGATCAGGGCGTTCCTCGACGAGCACGTCTACCCGGTCGAGGTCGAGGCCCTGCGGGCCCTCGATCGCGAGGTCACGGTCGAGTCGGGGCGCGCCTATCCGGAGCTCCTGGTCGAGATCCGCGCCGGCGCGAAGGCGGACGGGCTCTGGAACCTCTTCATGCCCGGGGAGGGGCATGGGGTAGGGCTCACCAACTGGGAGTACGGGGTCCTCTGCGAGGAGATGGGGCGGAGCCCGGCGATCGCGCCGATCGCGTTCAACTGCGCCGCCCCCGACAGCGGGAACATCGAGATCCTCGCCGAGCACGGGAGCGGCGAGCAGCGCGAGCGCTGGCTCGAGCCGCTGCTCGAGGGCGAGATCCGCTCCTGCTTCGCGATGACCGAGCCCGAGGTCGCCGGCTCCGACCCCCGCACGCTGCGCGCGACCGCCCGGCTCGAGGACGGCGCATGGGTCCTCGACGGCCACAAGTGGTTTACTTCCGGAGCGGTCGGTGCCAGCGTCGCGATCGCGATGATGGTCACGGACCCCGGTGCGCACCCCTACGCCCGGGCGTCGATGATCCTCGTCCCCACCGACACGCCCGGGTTCGAGCTCGTCCGCCCGATCTCGGTGATGGGCCACGACTCGGGGCCCGGCCATTGCGAGCTGCGCTTCGACGGCTGCCGGGTGCCGGAGGCGAACCTGCTCGGGCCCCGCCAGGCCGGGTTCGCGATCGCCCAGGACCGGCTCGGCCCAGGGAGGATCCACCACTGCATGCGGGCGATCGGGACCTGCGAGCGGGCGATCGAGCTGATGTGCCGGCGCGCGAACGAGCGCGAGGCCTTCGGAGGCAAGCTGGCGGAGAAGCAGTTCGTCCAGGATTTCGTCGCCCGCTCGCGGATCGAGACCGACCAGGCCCGCCTGCTGGTGATGAACGCAGCCTGGAAGATGGACGCGCTCGGCAAGCGCGAGGCCCGGCGCGAGATCTCGATGATCAAGGTCGTCGCCGCAAACGTCGTCATGGACGTCCTCGACCGCGCGATCCAGGTCCATGGGGCGCTCGGCCTCTCCGATGACACGCCGCTCGCCGGGATGTGGCGCTTCAGCCGGATGCTGAAGGTCGCCGACGGCCCGGACGAGGTCCACAAGATGGTCGTCGCCCGCCGCGAGCTCGCCCGCTGGTCGAACGAGGACGACGGGCCTTGAGCGAGCGCCTGAGGAGCCGCTACCGCGAGCGGCGCTCGGCCTCGCCCGCCGCTTCGGCGAGGCGCTCGACGACGCGGGCGAACTGCGCCACCGCCTCGTCCTGCTCGCCGTACTGCCCGGCCGTGTAGCGGGCAAGCACCCCCTCGAGGATGATCGCCAGCTTCCAGTAGCCGAGCGCGAGGTAGAAGTCGAGCCGCGACAGATCGCGCCCGGAGCGCTCGGCGTAGCGCTTGGCGGCCTGCTCACGGGTCGGGAACCCGGTGGCGAGGGTCGGCGCCTCTCCGAGCGGGGTGAGCTGCTCGTCCTCGGATCCCCAGTAGATCATCAACAGGCCGACGTCGGCGAGCGGGTCGCCGAGCGTGCACAGCTCCCAGTCGACCACCGCCGCGACCTCACCGGAGTCGGTGAGGATCATGTTGTCGAGCCGGTAGTCGCCGTGGACGATCGTCGCCGGCCCCTGCTCCGGGATCCGTGCCTCGAGACGCTCGTGGACGTCGTCGATCAACGCCAGTTCGCGCTGCTTCGACTTCTCCCACTGGCCGTGCCAGCGCCGCAGCTGGCGGGCGACGTAGCCCTCGGTGCGCCCGAGGTCCCCGAGCCCCACGGCCGCCGGGTCGACGGCGTGGATCGCCGCCAAGGTGTCGGCGACGCGCTCGCCGATCGCCCTCCTGGCCTCGGGCCTGAACGCAGCCTCGGCGTCGGCGCGTGAGCGCAGCACCGGCCCGTCGACGAACTCCATCAGGTAGAAGGGCGCCCCGGTCACCGCCTCGTCCTCGCAGAGCGCAACCACGGGCGCGACCGGGACCGGCGTCGTCGCGAGCGCCGAGACGACGCGGTGCTCGCGCGCCATGTCGTGGGCAGAGGCGAGCCGCTCGCCGAGCGGCGGGCGGCGCAGGGCCCACGAGCGGCCCGACGCGTCGGTGACCCGGTAGGTGAGATTCGAGCGCCCGCCCGAGATCCGCTCGAACGCGAGCGGGGGCCGCGCGCCGGGCACGTTGCCGGCGAACCAGCGCTCGAGCCCCCCGGGGTCGACGCCCTTCGGGCCCTCGGCGGCAGTCCCGCGGTCGTCGCCGCTCGCGCTCACCGGCGAAGCATATGGCCGCGCCTGCGCGACGGGACGGCAGCGCGGCGCCGATCCGCTGCCATCATGGACCGATGGCGCCAGCGATCCTCGCCGCGACCGACGACGGCCTTCGCGAGGTGCCCGGCGGCGGCGCGCAGCTCGCGGGCCGCCGAATCGTTGCCCTCGCCGCCGGACTCCGGGCGCTGTTCGCGATCGCCGACGGACGCGAGGTCTTCGTCTCCGACGGCAGCTCGGTCTGGCGGTCGCTGTGCTCGCTCGCGGATGCAGACGGACGCTGCCTGCTGGCGACGCCCGATGGGCTGCTGGTCGGGACCGAGGGGGCGCACCTCGCGCGCGCCTCGGAGCGGGGGATCGAGCCGGTCGACGGGTTCGAGTCGGTCGCTGGCCGCGATCGCTGGTTCACGCCCTGGGGCGGACCGCCGGCCACCCGCTCGCTCAGCATCGGCGCCGAGGGCGAGCTCTACGCCAACGTCCACGTCGGCGGCATCCCCCGGTCGGACGACGGGGGCGCGAGCTGGCGGCCGACGATCGAGATCGAGGTCGACGCCCACGAGGTCCGCTCGCCGCTCGAGCGACCGCGCCTGATCCTCGCCGCGACCGCGTACGGCCTCGCGACGAGCAGCGACGGCGGCGGCTCCTGGGAGGTATCCGACGCCGGTCTCGAAGGCCGCTACTCGCGCGCGGTCGCGCTCGCCGGCGACATCGTCCTCGTCACCGCCTCCGACGGCCCCCGCGGCGGCCACGCCGCCGTCTACCGGCGGCCGCTCAACGCGAGCGGGCCATTCGAGCGCTGCAGAGCGGGCCTGCCCGAGTGGTTCGACGACAACATCGACACCGGCTGCCTCCAAGCCGCCGGGCGGCTGGTCGCGTTCGGCACCGCCGCCGGCGAGGTCTACGCGTCGAGCGACGGCGGCGAGACCTGGGAGCTCGCCTCGTCCGGGCTCCCCGCGGTGCGATCGCTCCTGATCGTCTCCGGCTCGCGGTCCGGCTGAAGAGTCAACGCCTTGCGGCGGGCCTCAGCCGGTCCCGGCGGCGATCATCGCCACCCCCGCGATCGCCAGCCCGAGCCCAGCCCGCTGGACGCCGCGGAGCCGCTCGGCGAGGAAGACGCGCGCGAGCAGGACCGTGACTCCCGAGTAGAGCGAGCCGGCGACCGCGACCAGCGACAGCAGCCCGCGGGTCGTCGCGAACGCGAACAGCGCGTTCGCGAGCAAGTCGCAGAACCCGATCACGAAGAGGATCGGGACGATCGTCCCGGGGATCCGCATCGAGGGACGGACCAGCGCCGCGATCACGACCAGTGCGCTCACCCCTCCGACCCTGGCGGCGACGATCGTCCACGCCGGGCGTTCGCCGGCGCTGGCGTCGATCCCGACGAAGAAGACCCCGAAGCCGAGCGCCGCGAGCGCCGCGAGGCCGAGGGCGGTCCGCCCCGCGGCTCGCCACTCCGGGTCGGGCTCGCGAGCGACGAGCACGACGCCGCAGATCGCCGCCGCCGCGCCGACCACCTGAATCGGCTCCGGCCGCTCCCCGCGGACGAGCCCGGCGATCACCGGCACGAGGACGCCGAGCGCCCCGATCATCGCGACGACGCTGATCGCGCCGAGCGCCATCGCGCGGTAGAAGGCGCCGAGGGCGAGAACGACGACCGCCCCCGCCCCCGCCCCGAGCAGCGCCTCCTTGGTGCCGAGTGAGTCGCCGCCGATCGCGATCGCGAAGGCGAGTGCCAGCACCAGGCCGACGGGCTGGCTGACGAGCATCACCGCGATCGCCGAGATCCGGCGGCTCTGGAGGCCGGCGAGGAAGTCGGAGGTTCCCCACGCGACGCTCGAGCCGAGCGCGAGCGCTATCCCGAGCAGATCCGCTCCCTTCCTCCGAGCCCGGCGATCCTGAACCGCGCCGCGAGCTCGACCGTCCCGGAGCCGGCAACGTCGATCCGCGTCCAGCCGGCCTCCTCCGACGCGCACGCACGCGCCCCGTCGAGCTCCCAGTACGGGGTCCAGGCGAGGCGGACGAGGTAGTGGCCGGTTTCGGCGTCGAGCTCGAACCGGCCCGGCCCGAGCCGCCGCAGGCTCGGCGCCCTGCCCGACCCTCGATCGGCTCCGGCCTCCGGCCCGGCGATCGCCGACACGAGCGGGGGCTCGGGATCGACGCGGTACAGCCGCCAGTCCTCCTCTTCCCAGATCGGCTCGAGGAACGGAAGCCCGGAGTCGATCAGCGCGACCTCGTCGCGGCCGATCCAATCGAGCTCGGCGTCGGGCACGGCGACGTAGCTCACGCCGTGGTCCTCGAGCCAGGTCGCGTACGCCGCGGGTGTCAGGTTGCCGTTGTCGAAGAGCTCGAAGTCGTCGGACTCGAGCTGGCGCAACCACCCCCGTGCGAGCGCGAGCCGCTCGCCGACGTGGACGGCCTCCCAGCGGTTCGCCGTCGGGGGGATGTGGATCCGCCGCATCGGCTGCCCGTCGGCGATTCCCCGGCGGTCGAGCTGATCGAGGAGTGGCTCGAAGAAGGCCGCCTCGGTCGCCGGGTCGCCGGCACCGGCGCGGGCGTCGCGCACCGGCGCGTCGAGCTGCCAGTAGAGCAGCGGCGCCGCGACGACGAGCAGCAGCGCGGGCGACCGCAGGCAGAGCGCGGCGAGCGGACCGCCGAACAGGGCGCCGAGCCGGACGACGTTGCCGCCGAGCGGATTCGGGATCGCGAAGACGGCGAGCGCCAGGAGGCCGTAGAGGACGATGCCGATCCGCACCGCCCGCTGCTCGCGGGGGACGACGAGCAGCGCGCCGGCGACGAACAGCGGCACGGCGACGAACGACGAGAACGTGAACGGGGCCTCACCCGTGGTCGGGAACGCGAGCCCCGCGAACATCGTCGCGGCCGCCGCCGGCAGCGCGAGCGCCGCGCCGGCGCGTCTCGCCCCCGCGAGGCCGACCGCGATCCCAGCGACCGCGACGAAGACGCCTGCGACAGGGCTCGCGAGCGCCGTCAGCGTCGCGAGCGCACCGGCGGCGATCGGGCGGCGCAGGTCGGCCGCCAGCAGCGCCCCGAGGCCGACTGTGACGCCGAGCAGGAACGTCAGCCTGCCGGTGTAAAGCCAGGCGCCGGCGCCGAGGGCGAACCACACCGAGCCGATCAGGGCGGCCCGGCCGGCGGACCGGCGTTGCGCGAGCAGCGCGAACAGGCCCGCCGCCCCGAGCGCCGTGAGCGCTCCGGTGAGATGGACGCCGACCAGCGCGGCGAGCGGCGGGAACAGGAAGCTGTAGCCGGGGAGGTGGAAGCCTCCGTACCAGGCCTCGCTCCAGACCAGGGGCCCGCTGTCGGCGAAGAGCTCGGCTCGGAAGGCCTGGGCGGCGAGGTCGGTGCTCGCCGGCGTGAGGACCGCGTAGGGGATCGCGAGCGCCGCGCAGACGGCCAGCGCTGCGGCGAGCGGCGTAGCTAGCTTTGTCTGCGACATGCTCTTGGCGGCCATCGATCTCGGCGGCCAGGTCGATCGCTTCCTCCGCGCGGCGGCGGATTTCCTTCAGACACTGGGAAGGGTCGACTGGCCGTTTCTGGTGGCGGCGCTGATCTTGTCACTGGCGATGCAGCTCTGCCGCGGCCATGCGTGGGCGAACGCGTTGCGGGCAGCGTACCCGGGCGACCCGGGGAACGCGAAGCCGGGGCAGCGGGGGAATCGTCCGCGGGCGCGCGATCAAGAGCCTGTCAGCGAGGTCGGGGTCGTCGGCTCGTTCCTGGTCGGGGTCGGGATGAACGGCATCCTCCCGGCGCGCGGAGGCGACGCGATCAAGATCGTGCTCGCGAAGCGGGTCGTGCGCGACTCCCGCTACCCGACGATCATCGCCTCGTTCGCCTGCCTGATGCCGTTCGACACCGGAATCGGCCTGCTGGTGCTGCTCTACGCGATCACCCAGGGGCTGCTCCCGGCGGCGCCGCGTCTGCCCGAGCTGCCCGCCTTCGAGATCTCCTTCTGGGCCGCCAACCCGCACCTGTTCGCGTTCACGCTCGTCGTCATCGGGCTCGGCCTGACCGCGCTGATGCTCTATGCCTCGCGCCACGTCGAGGCGTTCTGGCAACGCGTCAAGCAGGGGGTCGCGGTGCTCGGCGAGCCGATGCGCTACCTCCGCGAGGTGTTCTCCTGGCAGGCCGCGGGGTGGTTGCTGCGGTTCGCGTCATTCTGGCTCTTCCTCGATGCGTTCGGGATCGGCGGCTCGTTCGAGAACGTGCTGCTCGTGATGAGCGTCCAGGCGATCTCGAGCGCGCTCCCGTTCACCCCCGGCGGCGCCGGGGCGCAGCAGGCGCTGCTCGTCGTCGCCCTCGACGGGCCGACCTACCTCGCGGTGCTCGCCTACTCGGTCGGCCAGCAGCTCGCGGTCGCGGCTTGGTCGCTGCTCGTCGCGGTGATCGCGCTCGCCGTCGTCTTCCGCTCGCGCGACTGGCGAGGGCTGCTGCGCCAAGGCCGCGAGGCGCGCGCCCGCGCCAGCGCCTGAGCCGGCGCGACCGGTCAGCCCTTCGCGTACTCGACCCGGATCTGCTTGCCCTTGAGCCGGGTCCTGTCGAGGCGGTCGAGCGCCTTCTCGGCGTCCTCGGGATCGAGCTCGACGAACGAGAACCGCTCCAGGACCCGGACGTCGCCGATCGAGTCGTCCGGAATCACGGCCCCCTCGACGAGCGCCCAGCGCAGGTCCTCGTCGGTGATCCCGCTCCGCCGGCCGCGATTGACGAACAGCTTCGCCCGCCCGTTGCCGTCGCTCGCACCGGCGCCGGCGGGCTCGCGCGCGGCGGCGGCCCTCTCCGGCGGCTTCGCATGGTCGCGGCGGCGGGGGCGGGGGGCATGCTCGAGCCGCTCCTCGGGGGGCTCCCATTCGCCGATCGAGATCTTCGCCTCGCGCTCGATGACTGCGATCACGTTGCGATCCCTGGGGGTGACGAAGGTGATCGCGCGCCCCGTTCGGCCGACCCGGCCGGTGCGGCCGATCCGGTGGACGTAGATCTCGGTGTTGTTCGGCAGGTCGTAGTTGATCACGTGGGTGACGTGCTCGATGTCGAGTCCGCGCGCGGCGACGTCGGTCGCGACGAGCAGCGGCAGCTTGTGCTCCTTGAAGGCGATCATCACCCCGTCCCGTGCGCCCTGGGTCATGTCGCCGTGGAGCGCCTTCACCCCCAGCCCCTTCCGGCGCAGCTCCTCGTCGAGGCGCGCGGCGCCGATCTTCGTCCGGCAGAAGATGATCGCCTGCTCGGGCTCCTCGGCCCGGAGCACCTCGACCAGACGGCTCAACTTCTCCCGCCCCGGGACCTCGACGAAGGCCTGCTCGATCGCGTCGACGGTGAGCTTGCGCGGCGTCACCTTGATCGTCACCGGCTCATACATGTGGCGCTCGGCGAGGCGCGCGATCGGCGCCGGTATCGTCGCCGAGAACAGCGCCGTCTGACGACCGCTCGGGCACATCCGGAGGATCTTCTCGACGTCCTCGATGAAGCCGAGGTCGAGCATCTCGTCGGCCTCGTCGAGGACGACGTAGCGCGCCGAGGTGAGGACCAGCGAGCGGCGCGAGATCAGGTCCATCATCCGCCCAACCGTGGCGACGACCACCTGGGCGCCGGCGCGAAGGCGCGACTGCTGCGGGGCGATCGGGGCGCCGCCGAAGACCGCAACGATCTCGACCGGCAGGTGCTCGGCGTAGGCGCGCAGCGCCTGCGTCACCTGGATGCAGAGCTCGCGGGTCGGCGTGAGGACGACCGCCTGCGTCTCCTCGGACGACGGCTCGAGGTACTGAAGCAGCGGCAACCCGAAGGCGGCGGTCTTCCCGGTCCCGGTCTGGGCCTGGCCGATCACGTCGTGACCGGCGAGCAGCTCGGGGATCGCGCGGTCCTGGATCGGGGTCGGCTCGTCGTAACCGAGCTCGTCGAGGACGCGGAGGATGTCCTCGGAGAGCCCGAGGTCGCGGAATGCGCTCACCACTCCCGAATCGCGCTCCGCCCGGGAATCATCGCTCCTCTGTCCTGGCTCCGCGCTCACGGCTGGGCGAGTTTACGCAGTAGGCGCCCGGACTCGGCGCAGGCGGCCGTCGCCGAGCCGGGTTCAGGTCTGGTAACGATGGCGCCCGCATGGCTCTGACGGTGGTCGGATCGATCGCATTCGACAGCGTGCGCACGCCGTTTGGCGAGCGCGAGCGGATGCTCGGCGGCTCCGCCGTGCACTTCGCGCTCGCCGCGAGCTTCTTCACCACCGTCCACGTCGTCGGCCCGGTCGGGTCGGACTTCGGCGACGAGCACCTCGAGCTGCTTCGCTCCCGCGGCGTCGACACGGCCGACATCGAGCGCCGCGGCGGCGAGACGTTCTTCTGGCGCGGACACTACGACCACGACATGAACGTCGCCCACACCGACGACACCCGGCTCAACGTCTTCGCCGACTTCGCGCCGAAGCTGTCAGGAGAGTCGCGATCGACCGACGTCCTCTTCCTCGGCAACATCCAGCCGCAGCTCCAGCGCGAGGTGCGCGCGCTGTCGAGCCCGCGGCTCGCCGCGCTCGACTCGATGAACCTCTGGATCGAGACTGAGCGCGACGCCCTCTGCGCCGCGATCGCCGAGGTCGACTGCGTGCTGCTCAACGACTCCGAGGTGCGAATGCTGACCGACGAGCCGAACCTCGCCCGCGCCGCCCAGCGCCTGATCGCGATCGGGCCGCGAGTCGTCGTCGCCAAGCGCGGCGAATACGGGGCGGCGCTGTTCACCGCCGAGCGGACGTTCGCGATTCCCGGCTTCCTGCTCGAGGACGTCCGCGACCCGACCGGCGCCGGCGACAGCTTCGCCGGCGGCTTCCTCGGCTACCTCGATGCCGCCGGGGCCGAGGAGCCCCGCGAGCCCGACCTCCGCCGGGCGATGGCCTACGGGACCGTGCTCGCGTCGTTCAACGTCGAGGAGTTCGGCACCGAGCGGGTCGCCCGACTCGAGCGCGACGAGGTCGACGCCCGCTACGCGGAGCTCCGAGCGATGACGCACTTCGAGGAGGGAATCCCCACGCCGCCTCCTCCGCTCTCGCGCTGACCTATGCCCGCGGCTACGCCCCGGGGGGTTTGATTTGCTTCGCTCCGGGGGCGGCTTCCTTGCCTCCGAGGCCGCTACGCGATCCGGACAGAGTCCCCGGTCGGCAAGCTGCGAGAATTCCGGAGGACGAAACGAGGATCCGATCCAGGAGGGACGATGGCGAGCGAGCGCGAGACCCGGGAACAGGGGGGTGAGGTGGCTACGGCTGAGAGCGCGCAGACGCTGACGATCACCGACAACCGGACCGGCGAGACCTATGAGGTCGAGGTGACCGACGGCACCATGCGGGCGATGGACCTGCGCCAGATCAAGGTCTCCGACGACGACTTCGGGCTGATGGCCTACGACCCGGCGTTCACCAACACCGCCTCGTGCCGCTCGGCGATCTCCTACTTCGACGGCGAGGCCGGGATCCTCCAGCATCGCGGCTACTCGATCGAGCAGCTCTGCGAGCACTCGTCCTACCTCGAGGTCGCCTACCTGCTGATCTTCGGCGAGCTCCCGACCGCCGCCCAGTTCGAGCGCTGGGTCTACGACGTCACCCACCACACCTTCGCCCACGAGAACATCAAGAAGTTCGTCGAGGGCTTCCGCTACGACGCCCACCCGATGGGGATGCTGCTCGCCTCGGTCGGCGCGCTGTCGACCTTCTATCCCGACGCGAAGCAGATCGACGACCCGGAGGAGCGCTACATGGCCGCGATCCGGCTGATCGCGAAGATGCCGACCCTGGCCGCGTTCGCCTACCGGCACAACATGGGGCTTCCCTACGTCTATCCCGACAACGACCTCGACTACTCGGAGAACTTCCTCGCGATGATGTTCAAGATGACCGAGACGAAGTACGAGCCGGACCCGCGGCTCGCCCGCGCGCTCGACGTCCTCTTCATCCTCCACGCCGACCACGAGCAGAACTGTTCGACGAACGCGGTCCGGGGCGTCGGCTCCTCGCAGGTCGATCCCTACTCGGCGGTCACCGCGGGAGTCGCGGCCCTGTACGGCCCGCTCCACGGTGGCGCCAACGAGGCGGTGCTGCGGATGCTGCGCCGGATCGAGAAGGCCGAGAACATCCCTGACTTCCTCGCCAGGGTCAAGGACCGCGAGGAGCGGCTGATGGGATTCGGGCACCGCGTCTACAAGAACTACGACCCCCGCGCGCGGATCATCAAGAAGCACGTCGACGAGGTGCTCGAGGCGACCGGGGAGAATCCGCTGCTCGACATCGCGGTCGAGCTCGAGAAGCGAGCTCTCGACGACGACTACTTCACCTCGCGCAAGCTCTACCCGAACGTCGACTTCTACTCGGGCCTGATCTACGAGGCGCTGCGGATCCCGACGACGATGTTCACGGTGATCTTCGCGATCCCCCGGACGGCGGGCTGGATCTCGCAGTGGATGGAGATGAACGACGATCCCGAGCAGCGGATCGCCCGCCCGCGCCAGATCTACACCGGCGCGCGCGACCTCGACTACGTCCCGATCGCCGACCGCACCGGTCCCGAGAAGATCACCGGGCCGCCTGCTCGCCGCCCGAAGCGTCCGCGTCGCGGCGCCTGAGGCGGGCGATCCGATCTGGGCCGCTCCGACTACAAGCTCACCGTGCGCCACGGCTCGACGGTCAAGCGTGAGGCCTTCGCCGATCTCGACTCGGCCCTGGCGGCGCTTGCGGCACGGGCCGAGGCGGCACGCTCGACCGGAGGGCTCGAGGGGGTGACGATGCTGCGCCACTTCGCCCCCGGCGACCGGGTCGCGGCGCGAGTCGAGATCTCGACGGGCGGCTGGCTGCGCTCGACCGACGCAGGCGTCGACGTGATGGGGGACGGGCGGATCGTCCCCTACACGGGCGGCATCCGCCGGCGCGAGCTCGAGCCCCTGCCCGGGGAGTCGCCGTTCGACGCCATCCGCCGCGAGCTCGGCGGATAGGGAGCGACCGATGGATCGCGACCCCGAGTTCGAGATTCCCAAGGGCAGCTACGCGGCGGGGCGCCGTGTCCGCCTGCCCGCCGGCGCCGTGCCGCCGATCTCGGTCTACGTCAACGGTGTCGAGCAGCAGGAGGGTGGAGACTACGAGCTCCGCGGCGACGCGATCGTCTTCAACCGGCCGATCATCAAGGAGAAGGTCGGCACCGGGCGCTGGATGGCGATGTACCTCGGCCTGTTCGGCACCTACCGCAAGCACGAGACGGTAGACATCGAGTACCGGCGCCGCGGCCGGATCGAGCTCGCGTCCGACGTCGAGATCGTCGGCGACTGAGTCGCCCGGCGCGGCCGCCCGGCTATTGCTCGCGCTCGGGGCGGACGAACAGGAGCGCGATCACGAATCCGGCGACCGCGATCGCGGCCGCGACCCTGAGACTCGTCTGGACGCCGGCGGCGAACGAGTCGCGGACGACGTCGAGAACGCGGTCGGCGACCGCGGTGC
>DATHVI010000027.1:0-10258 GCA_035461385.1 Solirubrobacterales bacterium | reverse complement strand
CGGGCGTCCCGGTCCGCTTGGTGGGGGTCGGCCCCTCCCGCGACCAGGTCGTCTGGACCGAGCCCGAGCCGGAGCTCCGCGCCGCCTGACCCATCGACGCTCGTCGTCTCCGCGCGGCGGCTGAATACACTCCCGCGCTCTTATGTTCGAGAAGGTCCTGGTCGCGAACCGCGGCGAGATCGCGATCCGCGTGATGCGGACGCTGAAGGAGATGGGAATCGTCTCGGTCGGCGTCTATTCCGAGACAGACCGGTCGACGCCCCACGTCCGCGAGGCCGACGAGGCGTACCTGCTCGGCCCCGCCGTCCCGGCCGATAGCTATCTCAACGTCGAGCGCCTGCTCGAGGTCGCCCGTCAGGCCGGCGCCGAGGCCGTCCATCCCGGCTACGGCTTCCTCGCCGAGAACGCCGCCTTCGCGACCGCGCTCGAGGCGGCGGGGCTGGTCTTCATCGGCCCGCCGGCGAGCGCGATCGAGGCGATGGGCTCGAAGACCCGGGCGCGCGAGCTGATGGCGGACGCGGGCGTCCCGATCGTTCCCGGGACGACCGAGCCGGTGGAGAGCGTCGCCGACGCGGCGAAGGAGGCGGAGGAGATCGGCTATCCGGTCGCCTGCAAGGCGGCGGGCGGCGGCGGCGGCAAGGGCTTCCGGGTCGCGGCTTCAAAGGACGACCTCGCGGACGCGTTCGAGGGCGCCTCGCGCGAGGGCGAGAAGTTCTTCTCCGATCCCACCGTCTACATCGAGCGCTACCTCGAGGACCCTCGGCACGTCGAGGTCCAGGTGCTCGCCGACTCGCACGGCAACGTCATCCACCTCGGCGAGCGCGACTGCTCGGTCCAGCGCCGCCACCAGAAGCTGATCGAGGAGGCACCGGCGCCGCACGTCGACGCCGAGATGCGCGAGCGGATCGGGAAGATCGCCACCGACGCCGCACGCGCGGTCGAATATCGCTCGGCGGGAACGGTCGAGGGCCTCCAGGTCGGCGAGGAGTACTTCTTCCTCGAGATGAACACCCGCGTCCAGGTCGAGCACTGCGTGACCGAGATGGTCACCGGGGTCGACATCGTCCGCGAGCAGGTCCGGATCGCGGCCGGCGAGGAACTGTCGATCTCCCAGGGGGAGGTCGAGCTGCGCGGACACGCGATCGAGTGCCGGATCAACGCCGAGGCCGCGCACAAGAACTTCGCCCCCGCCCCGGGGCGGATCGAGCGCTACATCGAGCCGGCGGGCCCGGGCGTGCGGGTCGACTCCGGGCTCGAGGCGGGATCGGAGGTGACGCCGCTGTACGACCCGATGGTCGCGAAGCTGATTGCCTGGGACGTCGATCGCGACCTGGCCACGGCGCGGATGCAACGAGCGCTCGGCGAGTACGTGATCGAGCCGCTGGTGACGCTGATCCCGTTTCATCGCGCGATCCTCGCCACCGAGCAGTGGCATCGCGGCGAGACCTGCCGCGACCTGATCGAGGACCGCAAGTGGCTCAAGTCGCTGGCGCCCCCGGCGCCGCCCGAGGCGCCGGCGGAGCCCGCTGGCGAGAGCCAGGACGGCGTCGCCGAGCGGACCTATTCGGTCGAGGTCGACGGCCGCCTTCACGCCGTCAAGGTGATCGGCGCCGCCGCAGCGCGGGCGGCCAACCCGGGCACCGCGCCGGAGCTGCGCCGCCCGCCGAAGCGCGAGCGCGGCGGTGCGGGCGGAGGTGCGGGCGCCGCCGCCGGCGATTCGCTCGTCTCCCCGCTTCAGGGGACGGTGCTCCGGGTCGCCGTCGAGAAGGGCGCCGAGGTCGAGGAGGGGGCGCTGGTCTGCGTGATCGAGGCGATGAAGATGGAGAACGAGATCACCGCCCACCGCGCCGGCAAGGTGACCGAGCTCGGCGTTTCCGAAGGCGGCTCGGTGGCGAGCGGGGACCTGATCGCGAAGATCGAATGAGTCAGACATACCGTCGCCTCCGACGCTCCCGCTCGAACACCTCGCCCGCGGCTACGCCGCGGGCTTCTGATTCACTGGCGGCGTCTTCGCCGCCTCACCTGCCGGACCGGCGGCGCAACGCCGCCGGCCAACACACGCCTCCCTCGTCCGGGGGCGACGGGCTGCTTCCCAGCCGGATGCCGATCCGGGGTGGGGGGGCGTGGCGGAAGCGGTGGCGGTATGCCGCGATGTTCGGGGACGACGTGATGGCGTGCGCGGCGCGGGTCGAGGTTGGCCCCGGCGCGCAGACGTTCTGGGCGATCTGGGATCGCTCCGATCGCCGCCTCGTCGAGCGCACCCGGCTGCGGCTCCCCGGGTGTCGCGGCGAGGTCTGGACCGAGGACGGCTCGGGCCACCGGGTCGAGCGCAGCCGCGGTGAGCGCGCCGTGGTGCGGATCGATGCCCGCCACCCCGACGCGGGGCCAGTCGAAGCCACGCTGCGGTTCGGGGACGGCGAATCGGTCGAGGTCGTCTGCCCGACGCCCGCGGGCGGATACGTCTGGACGCGAAAGCGCGCCGACGTGCCGGTCGAAGGCGTGCTGCGGATCGGCGCCGAGTCGCGGCGCCTCGGCGGTCGCGGCGTCGAGGACGAGTCGGCCGGCTACCACCCGCGGCACACCGTCTGGAGCTGGTCGGCCGGGGTCGGGCGCGCCGCCGACGGCCGCTCGGTCGGGTGGAACCTGGTCAGTGGCGTCAACGATCCCGTCGAGGGCTCGGAGCGGGCGATCTGGGTCGACGGGCGCCGCTTCGAGCCGGGGCCGGTCGAGTTCGAGGGCCTCGACGCGATCACGTTCGACGACGGCTCCCGGCTCGCCTTCACCGCCGAGGCGGAACGCCGGCGATCGGAGAACCTGATCTTCGTCCGCTACGCGTACCGCCAACCCTTCGGTCGCTTCGCCGGCACGCTCCCGGGCGACCTCGAGCTCGAGTCCGGGCTCGGCGTGGTCGAGCACCACGACGCGCGCTGGTGAGCGGGTCCGAGAGCGGCCGGGCCGCCCGGGCGGCTCAGCCGGGGTACCGTCCGGTGACGCGCCAGCGCCACGGCGGCTGCTCGCGGCGCGGGAACTGGTAGTGGTTGCGCCCGGCGAGCGTCTCGAGCGGGACGATCACCGGGACGGCGTCGTCGAGCAGCGGGGTGCGCGCCAGGCGCGCGAGGTCGTCGCGGGTCGCGGCCCGGTCGATCCGCTCCCAGCCGAGTGTCGGGCGGTAGAGCCAGTAGCTGACGGTCAGCTCCCCGCTCGCGCGGCGCCGGTCGTCGATCGCAGTGAACACCGTCGTCCGCCGGTTCGACGCTGTGAGCCTGGGCGCGCGCTCGCCGGGGAGGGCACAGCTCGCGCGCCGGCAGCGACGGAAGTCGACCGGCAGCAGAGCCCGGCCGCCTGCCGCCGGCCGCTCAAGTGGGGGTGGTGCGAGGGCGCGGACGAGGCCGGCGACGTCGCGGCCGTAGGCCTCGGTCAGCGGATCGCGCCAGCAAGGCCCCGGCCCGCGCGCAGCGCAGCGCAGCTTGCGGGCCAGCGTCGACCCGAGGTCGCGTCCACCTTCCGCCGGGCCGGAGGCCACGGCGGCGATTGCCGCGGCAAGCGCGAGGCCGAGGAGCAGCGCGAGGGCCGCGTGCTCGACCGTCGCCGCGCCCCGTTCGCGATTCGCGCCCATCGGCGGCGAGGCTAGGCGGACGGATGTCACCCGTGCCGGCGTGATCGGATCGATCTGGTGACCGGCAAGGGTCGGGTGGTCGACCGGCGGCCTCCTCGCGTCGACGGGCGGGTAGCGAACCGGTCAGGCTCCGGGCTCCGCCAGTGCCGATTGCGCGGGGCGGGCGAGCTCAGCGCAGCCCCTCGCGCGCCTCGCGCACGAGGGTGACAGCCTCCGGGAAGACGATCCTGATCGCGTCGCGGACCTGGACCGCCTGCTGGTCGCTGCCGCCGGTGAGATCGAGCCGGTTGATCGCCGCGACGGTCATCTCGACCGCGAGCTTGATCGCGTTGTCCGCCCAGGCGACGCTCTGCGCGCCCTGCATCTGCTCGGCGAGCTCGCCGAGGCGGGCCCGGAGCTCATCCGGGTCGCCGCCGAAGATGTTGAAGCCGCCTTCCACCCCTCCGATCATAGACACCGGCGAACGGCACGCCAGGTAGCGGTAGGTTTCGGGCACCTTGGCGCTCCCGCCCCCCAGCGACTCCTCGACCGCGCTCGTCACCGGCGCCTCCGCGGGGATCGGCGTCGGGATCGCCCGCGAGCTCGCAAGCCGCGGTCAAGGTGTCGTCCTCGTCGCCCGCCGCGAGGACCGGCTGCGCGCGCTCGCGAGCGAGCTCGCCGGCGACCACGGCGTCCGGGCGGAGCCGATCGCCGCCGACCTCGCCGACGCGGACGCCCGCGATCGGCTTGCCGACCGGATCGACGCGCTCGGGCTTGCGGTCGAGGTGCTGGTCAACAACGCCGGCTTCGGGAGCACCGGCAGCCTCTGGCGCGCCGAGCCACGCCGGATGGTCGAGATGGTGCGGCTCAACTGCGAGGCCTACGTCGATCTCCAGGCGCGCTACTCGGCGGAGATGGTCGAGCGCGAGCGCGGCGCCGTGATCAACGTCGCCTCGACCGCCGCCTTCCAGCCGATGCCGGGCACCGCGACCTATGGCGCGACGAAGGCCTTCGTCGTCAGCCTCTCGGAGGCGACGCATTCCGAGCTCTCCGGTCGCGGGGTCACGGTGACGGCGGTCTGCCCCGGCCCGGTGAAGACCGAGTTCGGCCGCGCCGCGGGGGTGGCCGGAGCCGAGCGGACGCTCCCGGGGCTGTTCTGGACCGACGTCGCCGACGTCGCCCGCGAAGCGGTCGAGGGAGCCGATGACGGACGTCGCGTGGTCGTCGTCGGGACGCTCAACCGTGCCGGCGCGATCGCCGGCCGCCACGCTCCGCGGATGATCGCGCTGCCGATCGTCAAGAACGTCTGGGGCCGGGCGACGTAGTAGGTAATTCGCGCGCCGCCGCCTCCGCCGGCTCGGTGCCGGGCGGTCGGGTGGCCGCGGCGACGATCCGGCCGCCGCGGTTTGCGAGCGAGGCGATCGCCTCGAGTGGGAACGAGACGATCGCGACCAGCGGCGCCGCGAGGACGGTGACGACGGCGTCGATCGCGAACGCCGCCCGACCGCGCGCGCCGGCCGGCCGCAGGCGGCGCGCCCAGGCGTGATGGGCGAAGTTGTTGTGGAAGGTGAACGCGTTGACGATCGTCTGCCACATCCACCGCTGCCCGGGTCCGAGCGGGGGGAACGAGACGCCGTCGAGCCGATGGCCCGTGCGCTCGGCGAGCAGGGCGAGCGAGCGCGGGGTGAGCGCGAGCCGTCCGGGTAGCCCGTCGAGGGG
Organism: Solirubrobacterales bacterium; assembly: GCA_035461385.1. Taxonomy (GTDB): domain Bacteria; phylum Actinomycetota; class Thermoleophilia; order Solirubrobacterales; family 70-9; genus DATHVI01. The sequence goes on along the minus strand of DATHVI010000027.1, from coordinate 4,944 downwards.
GGCCCACGCGCCCCCGCCGAGCACCGCCTGCAGGCTGGCGCGATTCGGGCAGTCGATCAGCAGCGAGCCGTCGGACGCCCGCTCGCTGATCGCGTCGAGCTCGGCGGCGTGGTCGATCGGCCGGCCGCGCTCGACGGCGACGCCGCAGTCCTCGCAGCGGTCGAGCACCCGGGTGCCGGCCTCAGGCCTGATCCTGCGGCCGACCGAGGCCGGCTCGCCGGCGGCGGGAAGGGTCAGCCAGCCGTACAGCGGCCGGCCGCACAGGGGGCAGGGACCTTCGTTACGGGGCGGCATCCGCGGCGATGCTAGTGCAGCGCCACCGTGGCTCGACCGGGGGGCGCCCGAGCCGGCGGGCGGTGGGCGCGCGGTACTGTTCTCGGCGTGAGGCTGCGCGAGATCATGACCACCGGCGTCGTAACCGCCGGGCTCGACGAAGCCGTCCTCAGGGTCGCCCAGAAGATGCGCGACCTCGGGGTCGGATCGATCGTCGTCTGCGACCCCGAAGGCGATCCGGTCGGGATGGTCACCGACCGCGACCTGGCCCTGCGGATCCTCGCCGACGAGCGCTCGAGCGCCGAGGCGATTCGCGTGCACGTCTCGCGCCCGCTGGTCAGCGGCGAGCCCGAGATGAGCCTCGAGGAGGCGGCCGCGCTGATGGTCCAGCACCGGGTCCGCCGCCTGCCGGTGATCGACGAGGGCTCCCTGGTCGGGATCGTGACCCTCGACGACATCGCGGTCAGGAGCGGCAACCTCGAGGTCGCCCAGCGGATGACCGCGGATGTGATCGAAGGCGCGCTGCCCGAGTTCTTCTTCCACGAGCGGGGGTAGGCCCGGATGTCGCCGCTGACACCGACCGAGCAGCTTCGCCGCGAGCGGATCGAGAGCGTGCTCGTCCTCGCCGCCCCGGTACTCGACCTCGTCCTCGCCGCCGGCGATCGGATCTCCCGCGCCGTCGGCCGCGAGGACGAGTACTACCCGATCCGTGCCCCCGGGGAGGCGTTCGAGCTCCCCACCCCCTCGGCCGAGCCGCCGACCGACTGAGCCACCGGCCTTGGACCGCCAGACGATCCTCGAGCGCGAGCGCCGCTGGGCGCGCCCGGCGGCGGCCGCGGCGCTGCTTGCGGCGCCGCTGTACCTGATCTCGATCACCTTGGACCAGGGAACCGAGATCCCGCCCGGGTCGCTCGAGACCGAGCGCTACCGCGCAATCGAGGCCGCCGGAGCCGAGGTGTTCGCGGCCGCGGGGGTCCGCGCGCTGTCGTTCCTCTGCCTCGCGGCAGCGCTGCTCTACCTGTTCCGCGCGACCCAGGCTCGCAGCGAACGGGTGAGCGGCGTGATGGTCGCGTTCGCGTTCATCGGCCCGGTCCTGCTCGCGGCGCAAGGCATCGTCGCGGTCCTCGCGCGGCAGGGGATCGCGTCAGACTTCGTCGCCCAGGCCGGCGCCGGGGGCGACGTCTACACCCTTCTCGGCGACCTGATCGACGAGTCGGCCGCTCACGGCATGGCGGTCAGCATGCTCTTCCCGGCGATCCTCGGGATGCTGATCGCGATGGTCTACATCTCGCTCCAGGCGATGCGAGTGGGGTTGCTGACCCGGTTCGTCGCCACGCTCGGTATGGCGCTCGGCGCATCGTTGATCCTTGTCCCGTTCGGGATGGCGCTGCTGCTGATCGCGCTCTGGTTCCTGTGGCTCGGCTTCCTCTACCTCGACCGCACTCCCCGGCCGCGGCCGCCCGCGTGGGCGGCGGGTGCGGCGATCCCGTGGCCGCGGCCCGGGGAGGAGGCGCCCGAGCCCGAGGAGGAGGCCGGAGAGGACCTGTTCGTCGAAACCGCCGCGGACGAGTCCGGCAACGGCGCCGGCGACAACCGGGCGCGTCGCGAGCGCGCGCGGAAGCGCAAGCGCAAGCGGCGGCGCTGACCGCGGCGCGGTCACCTCTACCATCGTCGGGAGCTCGACCGCAAACCCGACGATACGAGAGGCAAGCTGATGACCCACCACACGCACAAGCCGCTTGACGGTCTGCGGGCCGCGGTGATGATCGGCCCGCTGTTCGAAGACACCGAGGCGACATACCCCTACTACCGGCTCCAGGAGGCAGGCGCCACCGTGGCGCTGATCGGCCTCGAGGCCGAGGCGACGGTGAAGGGCAAGCACGGCCAGCCGCTCGTCACCGAGCAGGCGGCCGCCGACCTCGTCGCCGACGACCTCGACCTGCTCGTGATCGCCGGCGGCTTCGGCCCCGACAAGCTGCGCACCGATCAGGGAGTCAAGGACCTGGTCCGGGGGATGGACGAGCGCGGGAAGCCGATCGCGTTCATCTGCCACGCGGGCTGGGTCCCGATCTCGGCCGGCATCCTCAACGGCCGCCGCGCCACCTCGGTGCCCGCGATCGCCGACGACATCCGAAACGCCGGTTGCGAGTGGGTCGACGCCGAGGTCGTCGTCGACGGCAACCTCGTCTCCTCGCGCCGGCCGCCGGACCTGCCGGCGTTCATGCGGGAGCTGATCGGCGTCGCCGAGCGCGCGGGCGAGCCGGTCACCGCCTGAGCGCCCGCCGCGACCGGCTCGACCGGCGCGCCGCGTACCGATCCTCGCCTACAGTGATCGAGGTGGCTAAGCCTGGGTCCACCGATCCAGCCGGCACCTCGACCGCCCCCGCCGGGTGCCGACCGGGCGGGGGCGTTGCGGCCGCGCTTGCCGCGCTGCTCGCCGCGGCGATCGCCCCCGCGCCCGCCGCTGCCGACGGCGGCGCGGTTCCGGTCGAGCAGACCGCCGCCGAGGTCCGCGACTACTGGACGCCCGAGCGGATGCGCGCGGCGACGCCGGTCGCGCGAGTGCTCGAGGACCGTGACGGCGAGCGCCCCGCCCGCCAGCTGTCCGGCGCCGCCGGGCCGTCGCGCGCCGCCGAGCAGGTGAGCGGCTCGAGCGCGTACCCGGCCCGAACCCACGGCAAGGTCTTCTTCCGGATTCCCGGCCAGGGCAACTTCGTCTGCTCGGGGACCGTCGTCCGCTCCCGAGGACGCAACGTCGTGCTGACGGCGGGCCATTGCGTCTACGACGACCTGACCCGAACCTTCGCCGCCAACTGGATGTTCGTGCCCGCCTTCCGTGACGGCGAGCGCCCGTTCGGCGAGTGGGTCGCCCACCGACTGGCGACGACGTCGCAGTTCCGGGCCGCCGTGACCGACAGCGAGCGTTGGGACGTCGGGATCGCGATCGTCGGCCGCAACCGCAACGGCCGTGGCGTGCAGGATCGGGTCGGCGCCAGGCGGATCGGCTTCAACCGCCCCCGCGACCAGTCCTACCGGGCATTCGGCTACCCGGCCGCGTCGCCGTTCGACGGCCGGCGGATGTACCGCTGCGACTCCCCCTACCGCGGCGACGACCCCGAGTTCGACCCGCCGCGGCCGATGCGGATCGACTGCGACATGACCGGCGGCTCGAGCGGCGGCGGCTGGGTCAGCGACGGCGGCTTCGTGGCTTCGGTGATCAGCTACGCCTACGAGTGCCCGGTGTCGCTCCCGCTCGTCTGCGCCGACGAGGAGGAGGGCAAGCTCTTCGGCCCGTTCTTCGGGAACGTGATCCGCAACCTCTACCGCGCCAACCGCGGACGCGCGCGCCACTGCGGCGACCGGGTCGTCACCCAGCGGGGCGGTCGCGGCGGCAACTCGTTCACCGGCACTCCCGGGCCGGACGCGATCCACGGCGGCGGAGGAGACGATATCCTCCGCGGGCAGGCGGGCGCCGACGCGATCTGCGGCGGTGCAGGCGCCGACCGGATCTTCGCCGGCCACGGGGCCGATCGGGTCTTCGCCGGAGCCGGCGCCGACAGGATCTTCGCCCAGGCGCCCGGCCGCAACCGGATCGACGCCGTGCGGGGTCGTAACCGGATCCGCTGCGGGCCCGGGCGCGACCGCGTGGTCACGAACCGGATCTCGCAGCTGGTCGGCCCCTGCGACCGGGTGATCAGGCGCTAGCGCGGCCCGGCGCGCCGTCAGCCCGAGCCGGCGCCGACGCGCTTGCGGTGGGTGCGGATCTCACTCAGGATCCGCTCGAGCCGGGGCTCGCTGCTCGAGTCGATGTGGGTCATCGCCGCCGCGACCGCGGGATGGACGGCGGCGATCCGCTCGTGCATCGCCTGCGCCACCGCCCGGTAGCCGGGGTGGCCCTCACGGCCCGAGCGCAGCTCGCAGACGTGCATCGCCTCGCGGGCGTTGAGGTCGAGCACGTAGCGGATCCGGTAACCGAGGCAGAGCGCGTACGGCGCCGCCTCCGCGAGCCCGTCCTCCTCGAGACGCTCGAACTCTCGCCGCGAGATCTCCAGGGCGCGGTCGTAATCTGAGCCGACACCGGCCTCGCGCACCTCCTCGGGGACTCCGGCCCCGAGGTCGGGACCGAGCCGTTGCCACTGGCAGGTCAGCATCCGGTGTCGCTGCAGGTCGCGGAAGCCGCCGTAGTCGGAGACGATCTCGAATCGGTAGCGGACCGCCTCCCAGCCACGCCCGGGGCGATGGCGGCGGTTGCGCCGCTCGCCGGCGAGCTCGGCGATCAGCTCCCCGCGCTCGATCGGGTCGAGCGTGGCGACGCGATCACGGATCGCCGCCTCCGGCGAGCCCGACGACTCGAACAGCGACGCGCACAACAGCTCCTCTTCGGAGCCATCGACCCGGACCAGCTCGACCGAGGGCGCCGGATCGCCATCGCGGCGGTCGAGGCCGAGGCGGGCCGCGGCGCGCTCGGCGGTCTCCCTGCGTCGGCGCAGGTGGTCGATCCACTCGCCGCCGCGGTCGGGGCGGTCGACTCGGGCGACGAAGCTCGGCATCACTCGCTGGAGCTCGCCCAGCGCCATCTCGCCGAAGGCCCGCGCCTCTGGAAGGGGCGAGGCCGCCAGTCGCAACAAGAGCTGCTCGTACGCCTGCCCGGAGGCGTAGATCCCGACGTGG
>DATHVI010000026.1:0-9541 GCA_035461385.1 Solirubrobacterales bacterium | reverse complement strand
CGCCGCAGCCTATCCAGGCACGGCACGTCGCCTGCCCACGCACGGCAGCGCACCCGCCTGCGCATTACCGCGGCGCGATCGGGTATCCTCTACAGGGACTGGCTGACTGACCAGTCAATCAGTCGCCAATTCTCAAGACTTCAACGCCGACGCTCAAAGGAGCAGCTATCCGTGGTTGACCTGACCCTCACCGATGAGCAGAAGGACCTGCGCGAGCTCGCGCACAGCTTCGCCGAGAAGGACATCCGCAAGGTCGCGTGGGACTACGACAAGGACGGGACGTGGCCGCAGGAGATCATCGAGAAGGCCTGGGAAGTCGGCCTGATGAACACCCACGTCGCCGAGCACTACGGCGGACCCGGGCTGGACTACCTCTCCGGTTGCCTGATCGAGGAGGAGATGGGCTGGGGCTGCTCCGGGATCGGCACGTCCCTGATGGCGAACGGCCTCGCCGCCTCCCCGGTCTCCCTCGGCGGCAGCGAGGAGGTGAAGAAGAAGTACCTCGGGATGCTGACCGAGGAGCCGAAGCTCGCCTCGTTCTGCCTCACCGAGCCCGACGCGGGATCGGACGTCTCCGGGATGAAGACCACGGCGACGAAGAAGGGCGACAAGTGGGTGATCAACGGCTCGAAGTGCTTCATCACCAACGGCGGCTACGCCGACTGGTACACGGTCTACGCGAAGACCGACAAGGAGGCCGGCCACCGCGGAATCTCCGCCTTCGTCGTCCCCAAGGACGACACCGTCACGGTCGACAAGAAGGAGGACAAGCTCGGGCAGCGCGCCTCGAACACGGCGACGATCACCTTCAACGAGACCGAGATCCCCGCCGGGAACCTGCTCGGGGAGGAGAACCACGGGTTCAAGCTCGCGATGATGACCCTCGACCGGACCCGCCCGGGGGTCGCGGCGATGGCGGTCGGGATCGCCCGCGCGGCGCTCGAGTTCGCCTCGGACTACTCGAAGGAGCGGATCCAGTTCGGCGTCCCGATCGCGATGCACCAGGCCGTCGCGTTCATGATCGCCGACATGGCGACCAAGGTCGAGGCGTCCCGGCTGCTCACCTGGCAGTCGGGGGTGCTGCTCGACCAAGGCAAGCGCAACACGCTCGCCGCCTCGCACGCGAAGCGGTTCGCCGCGGACTCCGCGATGGAGGTCACCACCGACGCCGTCCAGGTCTACGGCGGCTACGGGTTCATCAAGGAGTATCCGGTCGAGAAGCTGATGCGCGACGCGAAGATCATGCAGCTGTACGAGGGCACGTCGCAGATCCAGCGACTCGTGATCGCCAAGGAGGTGCTGATGGGCCGCAACGTCGACGAGCCGATCTCGGAGTCGGTGAAGACCCAGACCGACGTCGCCGAGCGCCAGTCGGAGACCGCAGGGGCGACCGTCTGACCCGCGAGTCGGCTGCTGACCACGGACCGAAGACCGCTGCCCGCCGCCCCCCGGACGCGGGAGGCGTGTGTTGGCCGGCGGCGTCGCGCCGCCGGAGCAGGAGGTCAGCCGCCGGAGGCGCCGCAGGTGATTCGGTGCGCGCCGCGTAGCCGCGCGCCAGGCGTTCAAGGCGGGAGCGGAGGAGGCGGGGGATAGTGTGTTCCCGTGGCGGCGGGGAGAAAGCAGCCGGTCGCGGATGCCCTCGCGCGGGCGGCGCGCGCCGGCGGGCGCGGGTCGCGCGGGCGCCGCGGCGGGCGCCCGATCGACGTCTTCGGGGGCGAGCTTCGCCGTCGCGAGCTGTTCCCGCTGCTGACGCTTCACCTGATCGCCCGCGAGCCGTCGTTCGGGAACCGGCTGATCGAGCAGATCGAGGAGATGACCGAAGGCGTGATCTCGGTCAACCCGAACACGATCTACCCGCTGCTGCGCGGGCTCGAGGCGAAGGGGATGATCACCGGCACCTGGGAGCACCCCGACCGGCGCACCCGCCGCTACTACTCGATCACCCCCGCCGGCCGCGAGGAGTACCGGCGCCTCGTCGCCGAGCTCGAGCCCTTCCTCGACTCGGTGATCCGCTCGGTGAGCTTGATCAAGGAGGAGATCTATGGGTAGGGCGTCGCTGGTGGCTCGGGAATACCTGCCGCCGCCTCCTCCGCTCCCGCCCTGAATACCTGGCCCGCGGCTACGCCGCGGGCTTTTTGATCTGCTCCCGCGTCCGGGGGCGGCGGGTTAGGGCTCGGGCCCTTGGCACTGAGCGGACTCGTTGTTGTTACTCATGAAAAAGAGGGGTTGGGGCCCTTGCCGTTGGCGCTCAGCGGACTCGCTAGAAATGGACCACGAAACGGAGGATCACTGAATGTTCGTCTTCAAGGCTGCTGTCGTCGGTGCGGGGACGATGGGGGGTGAGATCGCGCAGGCGATCGCCGCCGCCGACATCCCGGTCGTGCTCAAGGACGTAAAGCAGGAGTTCGTCGACACGGGGGTCGAGAAGGCGCGCGAGGTCACGAAGGCGCAGCTCGACCGGCTGGTCGCGAAGGAGAAGCTGACCCGCGAGCAGGCCGACGGCCGGCTCGACGAGGTGCTCGGACGGATCACCGGGACGGTCGACTACGACGGCTTCGGCGACGTCGACTTCGTGATCGAGGCGGCGCCGGAGCGGATCGAGATCAAGCGCCAGGTCTTCCGCGAGCTCGACGAGGTCACGCCCGGCCACGCGATCCTCGCGTCGAACACCTCGTCGCTGTCGATCACCGAGATGGGCGAGGCGACGCTGCGGCCGGAGAAGGTTTGCGGGTTCCACTTCTTCTATCCGGCGTCGGTGATGCCGCTGGTCGAGGTGATCGCCGGCGAGGACAGCTCGGAAGAGACGATCGCGGCGGCGATCAACTTCGCACAGGCGATCCGCAAGCAGCCGATCGCCTGCGCCGAGGTGCCGGGCTTCGTCGTCAACCGGATCCTGATGTCGTCGATCGGCGAGGTCTGGCGAGCCCAGGAGGAGGGCGGCCTGTCGATCAAGTCGATCGACGAGGCGCTCGCCGAGGCGAAGGTGACGCCGATGGGCCCGTTCTTCCTCATGGACATGCTCGGCCTCGACACCGTGCTGCACGTCGCCGAGCACCTCCACGGCGCCTACGGCGAGGGCTTCTACGTCCACCAGGGGATGAAGCGGCTCGTCGCCGACGGCAAGCTCGGCGCGAAGTCGGGCGGCGAGGGCTTCTACTCGAGCGGCGAGCCGCAGATTCCGGGCGACGCCGCGGCCGACGGCGAGGCGCTCGCCGACCTGCTCTCGCTGAAGGCCCTCGTCGAGGCCTGCCTGCTGGTCGAAGAGGGCGTCTGCACGACGCGCGAGATCGACCTCGGGATGATGGCGGGCGCCGGGATGGACCCGCGGCGGGGGCTGCTGCCGCCGTTCATGAAGGCCGACCTGGTCGGCCTCGACGTCGTCCTCGAGAAGCTCGAGCGGGCGCGCGACGAGCACGGCGAGCGGTTCGAGCCGCCGCGGATCCTGCGCCGGCTCGTCGCCCAGGGCCGCGTTGGCCAGAACGTCGGTCAGGGCTTCTTCGCCTATCCCCGGCCCGACGATGGCGACCAGCCGGAGACGGTCAAGCTCGAGACCCGCGGCGAGGTCGCGATCGCCTGGATCCTCAACCCGCCGATGAACGCGATCTCGCCCCAGGTGATCGCCGACCTGCGGACGGTCTGGGATCGGGTCAAGGCCGCCGACGGGGTCGGGGCGATGCTGGTCTGCTCCGGGCTCCCGGTGGTCTTCTCCGCCGGCGCCGACATCAAGGCGTTCATGCGGATGGACGAGGCGGCCGGTAAGGAGCTAATCGAGGGCGGGCATGCGCTGCTGCGCGAGCTCGGCCAAAGCCCGGTGTCGACGGTCGCGGCGGTCAATGCGATCGCGTTCGGCGGCGGCTGCGAGCTCGCGATGGCGTGCGACTTCCGGATCGCGGCCGAGTCGGCGATCTTCGGCCAGCCGGAGATCAAGCTCGGGATCATCCCCGGGTTCGGCGGCACCCAGCGCCTGCCGCGCCTCGCCGGGCCCGAGAAGGCGCTCGAGATGAACCTCACCGGCGACTCGGTGACCGCGATCGACGCGCTCGAGCACGGGCTCGCCAACCGGGTCGTCCCCGACCACGAGTTGTTCGAGGTCGCGCTCTCGTGGGCTCGCAAGCTCGCCGCCCAGGCGCCGATCGCGGTCGAGCAGACGAAGCTCGTCTCCGCGCGGGGCGACCTCGACGAGGGCATCGAGGCCGAGAAGCGGGGCTTCGCGACCGCGTTCCAATCCGAGGACGCAACGGAGGGCATCGGCGCGTTTCTGGGTAAGCGGAGCCCGAAGTGGCAAGGGAGATGACCGATACCGCCGGCCACGCCCCGGTGGCGCGGCTGGCCGAGCTGCTGTGCGGGGCGGGGCGCGTCGTCGCCCTCACCGGGGCCGGGATCTCGGTTCCGTCCGGGATCCCCGACTTCCGCACCCCCGGCACCGGGATCTGGCAGAACGTCGACCCGATGGAGGTCGCGCACATCGAAGCCTTCCACCGCGACACGAAGCGGTTCTGGGAGTTCTATCGGCCGCGGTTCGACACCCTCGCCGACAAGCTCCCAAACCCCGCCCACGAGGCGCTCGCCGAGCTCGAGCGGCGCGGCATCCTCGAGGCCGTGATAACCCAGAACATCGACCGCCTCCACCGCAAGGCGGGCTCGAGGCGGGTGATCGAGGTCCACGGCTCGATCGCGACCTCGAGCTGCACCGGGTGCGGCGAAACCTACGCGCTCGAGCGGGTCCCGGAGCTGTTCGACGACGGGATCGCGGTCTGCGCCGGCTGCCGGGGCAAGGTGAAGCCGGACGTCGTCCTCTTCGGCGAGCTGCTCCCCGAGCCGGCGATGGCGGAGGCGGAGGCCCTCAGCCGGTCGGCCGACCTGCTGCTCTGCGTCGGTTCCTCGCTCGAGGTCTACCCGGTCGCCGGCCTGCCGGAGCTGACCCTCGCCGGCGGCGGCGAGCTGGCGATCGTCACCCGCAGCCGCACCGCCTACGACGACGCCGCGGCGGTGAAGCTCGACGGGGACGTCGTCGCCGAGCTCGGCGCCGTCGTCGCAGCCCTCGATCGCTGAGGCACGCCACGCGGCAGCCGCCGTCGACGCATCGACGGCGGAGGCTGAATGCGCCGGTGCGCGTCAGTCGGGCGTTCGAGCGCTCACGCTGCGTCGGCGGGGGTCCGTCCTGCTCCGGCGGCTTCGGGCCGGACGCAGTCGGCGCCGTCGCTGAATCCCTGCCCGGCGAGGCCGAACGCCCGGTTGAACCGGGCGCGGTAGTTCTCGAGCGCGATGATGTCGGTGAGCTCGACGAGCTGGGCCTCGTCGAGGTGCTCGCGGAGGCGTTCGAAGAGCCCGTCGGAGACCTCGACCGGCGTCCGGGACATCGCGGTCGCGTAGTCGAGCACCAGCAGCTCGAGCTCGGTGAACCGGTCGGCGTCGCGGCGGGCGGAGAGGGCGCGCATGTCCGCCTCGTCGACGGCGCCGCTCGAGGCCGCGAGCGCGGAACCGAAGTCGCAGCACCACTCGCATCCGGCCAGCATCCCGGCACGCAGGGCCGCGAGCTCCTTGAGCCGCGTGCCGACGCGGTGCGAGCGCTCGGCGGCTAGCTCGTGGGCGCCGTAGCCCGCCATCAGCTTCGGGTGGTGGGCGTAGACGCGCAGCGGATCGAGGACCGCGCCGTAGCGCCGGCGTGAGATTCGGAACGAGAGCCGCGCGAGGGGGTCGCGGGTGCCGTCGGGCACTCCATCGATGCGTCCGTTGGTGGCCGCCTGGGCGGCGGCGCGGAGCCGGCTCGCCCGCGGGGCGCGGGCGAGCAGCGCCAGCAGGGTCGCCGGCGCGAGCACGGTGAGCGCGAGCACGACGACGTTGGCGATCGCGTCGGCGGTCGGGTACGGGCCAAGGTGGAGCAGGTGGTAGATCGCGTGCGGGAGCGAGAACATGAGGTAGGAGACGAGCGCGATCGCGACCAGCCGCCGTTCGAGCAGCCAGGCGGCGGCGAGGAGCACGAAGCCGGTGGCCGCGAACAGCGCCCCGACATCGCGCATCAGGTGCTCGTTGTAGGCGGGTAGCGCCTCGACCCAGCCGCGTCCGAACGGGAACGTCTCGTAGAACGACCGCGGCGCGGCGACCGCCCAGAGGCCGTTTACGAGCTGGATCGCGCCGAGCACGCCGAGCACGGCGCGCAAGGCATAGGCCGGCGTCCCGAGCGCGTGGCGGTCCGGAGCGCGGTTCGCTGCGGAGTCTCGGGCGCCGCGGTCAGCCACCGCCCTCGCCTCCGGCGAGCAGGGCGGCGGCGAGGTCGACGAACGCGTCGACGATCCGCTCGCGGTCGATCATCCCCTCGCGGTCGCCGAACAGGTGGCGCTGGAGCGCGTAGCCGACGAGCGCGTCGGCGAACACGTGCGCGGTCGCCTCGGGGTCGGGGAGGTCGAGCCCGAGCTCCGGCGCCCGGCTCCGGAGCCATTCGACGCCGATGCGATGGCCCCGGCTGACGATGCCCTCGTGGAAGGCTTCAGCGAGCTCGGGGAAGCGGTCGCCCTCCTTCATCACCAGCCGGACGAGGTCCCGCTCGCGATCGAGCTCGTCGAGCGTCAGCCGCGCGATCAACCGCAGCTCGGAGCGCAGGTCGTCGAGCGGAAGCAGGTCGAAGCGCCGCTCCAGCGCGTCGACCGCCTCGACCCGATCGGCGATCGCCGCCTCGATCAGGGCGCGCTTCGAGGGGAAGTGCCGGTACAGCGCCCCGGAGCGCGGAGCGAGCCCGGCGGCTGCCTCGACCTCGCCGACCGTCGTCCCTTGATAGCCGCGCTCCGCGAACAGCCGCAGCGCCGCGGCAAGAACCCGCTCCCGGGTCGGCGGCCGAGCTTCGGGCGTGAGCGTTTCCACAACGTCAGATTACTAGAAGTAATCGCACGATTACTACCCCCACCCGCCCGTCGGAGCTCGCCCCGCCAACCGATCCGGTGGTCAGCTCAGCGCCGAGGAACCGGCTTTCAGCGGCCGTTGTGGTCGGGAGGCGACCACGGGATCCAGGCCCTGATCGTCGTCCCCTCGCCGGCCCGGGAGTCGACCTCGAGCCGGCCGTCGAGCGCCGAGAGCCGGTCGCCGAGGCCGCGCAGGCCCGAGCCCTTCGAGGGATCGGCGCCTCCGACCCCGTCGTCGGAGACCTCGACGACGGCGGCGCCATCGGAGCGCTCGACTCGGACCGTGGCGTGGGTCGCCCCCGCGTAGCGGGCGACGTTCGTCAACGCCTCTGAGGCGACATAGAACGCCGCGACCTCGACCCGCTCGGGCATCCGCTCGGCGGGCACCTCGGCGAGCTCGACCGGGAGCGGGGCGCGGTTGGCCAGTCCCTGAAGGGCGGCGACGAGCCCGCGGTCGGTGAGCACTGCTGGGTGGAGTCCCCGGGCGAGCTCGCGCAGCTCCTCGAGCGCCTCGTCGAGCTCGCGCCGGGCGCGGCCGAGCTCCTCGGCCGAGTCGGGATCGTCGCCCAGCCGCGCGTCGAGCATCCGCAGCCCGAGCGCGACCGAGACCAGGCGCTGCTGGGCGCCGTCGTGGAGGTCGCGCTCGAACCGCCTGCGGGCCTCGTCCTCGGACTCGAGGATCCGCGCCCGCGAGGCGCGAAGCTCCTCGACCTTCGCCCGCAACTCGCTTTCGAGGCGCTCGTTCTCGAGCGTCAGCGAGGCGGCTGCCCCGACCGCCCGCACGAGCTCGGAGTCGGGCTGGAGCGAGGAGTCGTGGATCACCGCCGCGAGCGGCTCGCCATTCGAGTCGATCGTCGTCGCCACCCGCCCCGACCCCGGCTCCGGCAGCGCGACCGTGCGGCCGGACGCGTCGGCGTAGGCGCCGCGCTCCGGGAGCCAGTACGCGAGCGCCAGCGTCGGATCGGCGAGGGCGTCGGCGAGCGCGTCGCGGATTCCGCCGCGGCGCTCGCCGATCGCATCGAGGCGCCCGACCAGCTCGCTGATCGCGGTCGCGGTTGCGACGCGGCCATGGAGGAGCCCGGCGAGGAACGCGAACGGGACCAGGGCGAGGACGACGACGCGCGCCTGCTCGAGCGCCTCCTGGGTGCTCGCCGGAGCGTCGGCGAGCCCGGCTGCGTACCAGACGGCGAGCAGCGCCATCACCGTGCCGCCGCTGAGATAGACCGGGGTGAGCTTGCGCCGCTGGGGGCCGCTCGCCTCGCGCCAGCGGGCGATCAGGATCACCGCCAGGGCCGCGAACAGCGCCAGCCCGACCCAGAACCTCACCCGGCTGATCGTCGCGACGACGTCCGGCTCGGCGGCGATCAGGATCGGGTTCTCCGGCAACCCCCGCGCCGGGTCGTGGGCGGTGTCTTGAAACGGCACCTGGGCCGGGTGCGCGACCGCCGCGCTGACGTAAGCGATCCCGACGAGGACTCGGTCCAGGGCTCCCCGCAAGCGTCCGGTCGGGAACGCGAGCAGCATGTGGAAGAGCACCGCCCACTGGAGCGCGATGAACAGCAGGCCGGTGATGAAGACCCAGGGATCGGTGGCGACGCGGAGCGCCGCCAGGCAGGCGCTGAACCCGAGCGCGGTCATCAGCGCGCCGAGGTTGTTCTCCGGGCGCTGCAGCCAGACGAATAGTCCGGTGCCGATGAACGCCCAGCCGGTCAGCGGCCCGAAGACGGCGATCAGGACCCGCTGGTGGCCGCCCTCGGTGGCGAGCGCGATCGCAAGCGGGACCGCGCCGGCGATCAGCCCGAGCAACGCGAGGGCGACGAGGGCGCGCCGGAACGGCGTCATCGCCGTTCCCGGGTGTCGTGCGTGCTATCCGGTGGCCGATCGTTCAACCGGCCGAATTCTTCCAAGCCGATCGCGAGCGGACGGCCGGCGCGGTGATCTGCCTGGCGGCGACGCTACCCGTCGGTGAGCCGCATCGACGCCAGCACGTGGGTCTCGGCGGTGTTGAACGCGGCGCTGCCGCGATCAGTCTTCCACGCGAGCATCGAGCCCGCGGGCACCGGCACCTCGACCCCAGGCGGGGTCGTGCAGGAGCTCGGGCCGAAGTTCGCCGCCGTCTCGCAGGCGAGCGCGGTCTCCTCGCCATCGACGGTGAGAACGAGCCGGTGCGCGCCGTTGTTGCTGATTGGGCTCGCTCGACCGTTCTCGGCGCCGCGGCGCAACCTTCAGCGAATCGCCCTGGATTGGACGCGTCGGCGCCGCAGCACCCGCTCGCAGATCGCGAGCGTCTCGGCGACCGCGTCGGTGTGCTCGCGCCCGAGCTCGCCGCCGAGGGCGCCGGCGGCGGCGTCAGCCACCTCCGGCCGGCGACCGCGGAGCTCGCGGAGGTCGTCGCGGTGGCGCTCTAGTGCCTCGCCGGGCGGGGCCTCGATCGGGTCGCGATCGAGCTCTTTGAGCAGCGCCTCGAGGCCGGCTCGAAGTTGGAGCGCGGCCTCGCGGAGGCGCCCGGAATCGAGGTCGGCGCGGGCGCGGAGCAGGAGCGACACCGAGACGGGAACCGGCTCGCGCCCGGCGAGCAGCCCGGCGATCGCCTCCTGCGGACGCAGCACTTCCGGCCGCCGTCGCCGCTCGCCGCGGGGGACCTC
>DATHVI010000025.1:0-22887 GCA_035461385.1 Solirubrobacterales bacterium | reverse complement strand
GCTCAACAGCTACTACCGCGCGCTCGGCGAGGGCAGCTACGAGGAGTACACGCCCCCGATGGTCGAATCGACCTCGGGCAACTACCTCACGATCGCCCTCGAGGAGCTGGCGGGCGACAAGCTCAAGTACCGCTACCGGGTTTAGCACCACTCCGCCGCCTGCTGACATTGGCACTCAGCGGGGTTCTCTTGCTGACCGCCTGAACGCAAGCCGGCGCCCGGGGGGTGTGCCTGCTTCCGCGTAGGATCAACCGCATGGCCCGGATCCTTCTCGGTGTCAGCGGTGGGATCGCCGCTTACAAGGCCCTCGAGCTCGCGCGGCTTGCGACCAAGGCCGGGCACGGGGTTCGGGTGCTGATGACGCCGGCGGCGAAGCGGTTCGTCGGGGCGCCGTCGTTCGAGGCGATCGTCGGGGCGCCGGTCCTCGAGGGCGAGTTCGAGCGCGATCCGCTGCGCGGCTCGTTCCCCGGCGACCCGGTCCCCGCGCACGACCCGATCGGCCATCTCGCTGTGGTCGCGAACGCCGACGCGTATCTCGTCGCGCCGGCGTCGGCGAACACGCTCGCGAAGCTCGCCGGCGGCCAGGCCGACTCGATGCTGACGACGGCGTTCCTCGCCTGCGCCGCACCCCGGCTCGTCGCTCCGGCGATGAACGACCGCATGTACCGCGACGCGGCGACGCAGGCGAACATCGCGACGCTGCGCGAGCGAGGGGTGCGGGTGATCGAGCCCGACGAGGGGATGCTCGCGTCGCGCGGCGAGCAGGGCGTCGGGCGACTCCCCGACCCCGATCGCCTGCTGGGCGAGGTCGAGGCCGCGATCGCCCCGGGCCCGGGCCCGTGGGACGGCCTCCGGGTGCTGGTGACCGCGGGCGGGACCCGCGAGCCAATCGACTCGGTGCGGTTCATCGGCAACCGCTCGAGCGGTCGGATGGGCCTCGCGCTCGCGGCGGCGGCGGCCAGGCGGGGCGCCGAGGTGACGCTGATCGCCGCGAACGTCGCCCTCCCGGAGCCTCCAGGGGTGCGGAGGATCGATGTCGAGACGGCGGCCGAGCTCGCCGACGCCGTAGCGGCCGAGTTCGGAGCCGCGCACGTCCTGATCATGGCCGCCGCGGTCGCCGACTTCCGGCCGCGGGCCGCGACCGACGGAAAGCTGACCCGGCACGGCACCGGCGAGCTCGAGCTGCGCCTCGAGGAGACCGCCGACGTCCTCGCCGGGGTCGCCGCGGCCCGCCGCCCCGGGCAGACCGTGGTCGGGTTCGCCGCCGAGCACGGCGCCGAGGCGATCGCGCGGGCGCGCGAGAAGCTCGAGCGCAAGGGCCTCGACGCGATCGTCTTCAACGACATCTCGCGCGCCGACATCGGCTTCGACTCCGAGCGCAACGAGGTGACGATCGTCGAGCCCGGCGGCGAGCAGCCGGTCGGGCCGGCGCCGAAGGCCGAGATCGCAGCCGCCGTCCTCGACCGGGTCGAGGCGCTCCGGGCTGTGGCGGTCGCCGACGACGGCTGATCTTGGGGGTCGTCGCTGGACCGGCTCGTACACTGGGTGCGATGAGTGCGGAGCCCGAGACCTACACGCTCTACCGGCGCGGCGTCGAGCTGCTCGAGGACGGGAGCTTCGACGCGGCGACGGTGCCGCTCGCCGAAGCGGCCCGCCGGGCGCCCGAGAAGAGCTCGGTGCGGGAGGCGCTCGGGCGCGCGTACTTCCGCAACCGCCAGTTCGCCGAGGCGGCGACGGAGTTCGAGGCGGTGGTCGAGACCCATCCCGTCAACGACTACGCGCATTTCTGCCTCGGCCGCGCGCTCAGCCTGACCGGCGAGGCCGATCGCGCCCGCCACCACCTGGCGCTGGCCGCGAACCTGCGCCCCGAGCGCCGCGACTACCGGCTCTACCGCCGGCTGGCCGAAGCCTGAGCGGCGCCCGCGCCGAGCTGGGATGCGAGCGCTCGTCCAGCGCGTGAGCCGCGCCTCGGTCTCGATCGACGGTGAGCGGATCGCCGAGATCGGCGCCGGCCTGCTGGTCCTGCTCGGAATCGCCGACGACGACTCCGCCGAGGACGCGGACCGGCTCGCCGACAAGGTGCGCGCGCTGCGGATCTTCGACGACGAAGGCGGGCGGATGAACGAGCCGCTCGGCGAGCGCGAGGTGCTGTGCGTGAGCCAGTTCACCCTCTACGGCGACGTCCGCCGGGGCAACCGGCCGAGCTACACCCGGGCCGCTCGGGGCGAGGTCGCCGAGCCGCTCTACGAGCGCTTCTGCGCCCGCCTCGGGGCGAAGCGGGGCGCGTTCGGCGCCCGGATGCAGGTCGAGCTCGCGAACGACGGCCCGGTGACGCTGCTGGTCGAGATCTGACCGTTCCCACCCTTGCCGGGGCCCGAGCGCCGCGGCTATACTCCACGCAGCTTCTTTGCGTACCCGAACCGTTCCGCAATGGTGGGCCCGGGCCCACCTTTTTTTCGGCGTATGACGGACCTAGACCAGATTCAGGAGAGCATCGAGACGCGCCTCGCCGGGCTCGAGCCCGGCGTCGAGGTGGTCGCGCTCGAGCGCCCGGCGAGCGCGTCGCTGCGGCTGTTCATCGACCGCCCGGAGGGGGTCGATCTCGAGCTCTGCGAGCGGGTCACCGGCCACCTTCGCGACCTGCTCGAGAGCTGGACCCTCGAGGTTTCCTCGCCAGGGGCGGCCCGGCCGCTGACCAAGCCGGAGCACTACCGCCGGTTCCTCGGCCGCAAGGTCAGGGTGCGGACGCTTGATGCGATCGAGGGTCGGCGGAGCTTCACCGGCACGCTGACCGATGCCGACGATTCGACCGTCTCGGTCGCGGCGATGGACGGCGACGTGACGATTCCGCTGAGCGGGGTCCGCCGCTCGAACCTCGTTCCCGAGTTCGGCGTCCCGGAGGTGCAGTGAGTTTGAGACGGAGGCTGGAGGTCACCGAATGAGTCGCGAGATCGTCGAGGCAATCAAGGGCCTCGAGCAGGAGAAGGGCATCGACGCCGAGACGCTGATGGCGGCGCTCGAGGACGCACTGCTCTCGGCGTACAAGAAGACGCCCGGGGCCGCCAAGTACGCCCGCGTCGACCTCGACCGCGAGAGCGCCGACTTCCGCGTCTTCGAGTTGATCCTGCCGGTGGAGCTCGAGGAGAAGCTGCTCGCCGAGGCGGCCTCCGAGCAGGAGCAGACGATCGATCCCGAGACCGGCGAGCTGCGCGAGCCCGAGGAGCCCGAGCTCGACCCGGAGGTCCTGCGTCCCTACGAGGACCAGATCACGACCCGCGACGTCACCCCCCATGACTTCGGGCGGATCGCGGCCCAGACCGCGAAGCAGGTGATCCTGCAGCGGATCCGCGAGGCCGAGCGCCAGATGATGTACGAGGAGTACCGCGACCGGGTCGGTGAGCTCGTGACCGGGATCATCCAGCAGTCCGACAACCGCTACACGCTGGTCCAGCTGCGCGAGCGGGTCGAGGCGCTGCTGCCGCGCTCGGAGCAGGTCTGGAACGAGCGCTACGACCACGGAATGCGGGTCAAGGCGGTGATCACCGACGTCTCCGCCGAAGGCAAGGGCCCGAGCATCGTCGTCTCGCGGCGCAACCCGGAGCTGATCAAGCAGCTCTTCGAGCTCGAGGTTCCCGAGATCGCCGACGGCTTGGTCGAGATCGTCGGCGTCGCTCGCGAGCCCGGCTACCGGTCGAAGATCGCCGTCGTCTCGCACGCCGACGGGGTCGACCCGGTCGGGGCATGCGTCGGCCCGCGCGGGTCGCGGGTGAGGATGGTCGTCTCCGAGCTTCGCGGCGAGAAGATCGACATCATCCCCTACAACGAGGAGCCCGCCCGGTTCGTCGCCAAGGCGCTCTCGCCGGCCCGGGTCCGCGAGGTCCTGGTCGACGACGAGACCCAGGAGGCGACCGTGGTCGTCCCCGACGACCAGCTCTCGCTGGCGATCGGTCGCGAGGGGCAGAACGCCCGCCTGGCGGCGAAGCTCACCGGCTGGAAGGTCGACATCAAGTCGCAGACCGAGTTCAGCGAGGAGGAGGAAGTCGAGTACGAGGAGGGCGAGGAGCTCGACGGGCGCTGCGCGGCGGTGCTCTCGGCCGGGCGCCGCTGTCCGAATGCGGCGCTCGAGGGGTCGCGCTACTGCGGCCTGCCCCAGCACCAGGCGCTTGCCCGCTTCTCGACCAATCAGGTGACGGTGCTGACGAACTTCACCGACGAGGAGGTCGCGACGCTCGCCGACGCCAACGCCGACGAGGGCGCGCTCGCGCCACTCGTCGAGCGCGGCGAGTCGGCGATCGCCGACGCCGAAGCCGAGGCGCAGGCCGGCGACGAGCAGGCCGAGGCCGAGGTTGCGTCCGAGTCGGGCGGCGACGAGCCTGCCGGCGACGGCGAGGAGCCGGAGCGGCCCGACCAGCCTGCCGGCGAGGTCGAGGGGGGCGAGGAACCCGCGGCGGAGGGTGAGGCCCCGGAGGCCGCGGAGGGTGAGGCCGAGGAGGCCGCGGAGAGCGACGGCGCCGGCGAGGGCGGGCAGCCGCCCAAGGCCGAAGGCGACGCCGACGCGGCGGCTCCGGCACAGGAGGAAGAGGAGACTGCGGAGGCACAGCGTTAGGTGGCGAAGAAGCGCGTTCACGAGATCGCCAAGGCACGGGGGCTGACCAGCAAGGAGGTCATCGCCGCGCTCAGGCAAGCCGGCGTCGAGGTCAAGGCCGCGGCGTCGAGCGTCGACGAGGACGTTGCCCTGCGGGCGCTGTCCGGCGCCGGCGGCGACGGCGGCGCGGCGACGGCTACCGAGGCGAAGCCGGGGGGCGAGCAGGCGGAGCAGCAGCAGCCGGCGCCACCGCCGAGGCAGGCTGAGCCGAGGCAGGCCGAGACGCCGAAGCCCGCGAAGCGCGACGGCGCCGAGGGCAGGTCGGTGCGGCCGGTGCGGACCGACGGCGGCTCGAGCGCCGGCGCGAGCGGCAAGAAGCGCCGCCGGGTGGTGATCGACTCGCAGGCGTCGCGCCGCGACCAGATGCCCCAGGCGCCCCCGCGCCGCCCGCCGCGTCGCCGCGGCGGGCGTCGCCGGCGACCCCTGCTCGAGGAGCCGGAGGATAAGGCGCCCGTCGTCGAGGTCGAGCCCGAGGCGCTTAAGGTCAACTCCGGGGCGACGGTCCGCGAGGTCGCCGAGACGCTCGGGCTGGGCAGCGCCGAGGTGATCAAGAAGCTGATGCAGCTCGGCGAGATGGCGACGCTGACCCAAACGCTCCCCGACGAGACGATCATGGTGATCGCCGACGAGTTCAAGCAGAAGGTCGAGATCATCAGCGCCGCCGAGGAGGCCCCCGCGGAGCCGGTTTACGAGGACTCGCCCGACGAGCTCGCCGAGCGCCCGCCGGTGGTGACGATCATGGGCCACGTCGACCACGGGAAGACGTCGCTGCTCGACGCGATCCGCCAGACCGAGGTCGCCGCGGGCGAGGCCGGCGGGATCACGCAGCACATCGGCGCCTACCAGGTCCACCACGACGGCAAGACGATCAGCTTCATCGACACCCCCGGCCACGAGGCGTTCACGGCGATGCGCGCCCGCGGTGCGAAGGTCACCGACATCGCGGTGATCGTCGTCGCCGCCGACGACGGGGTGATGCCGCAGACGGTCGAGGCGATCGACCACGCGAAGGCGGCGGAGGTCCCGATCCTGGTCGCGATCAACAAGATCGACCTCGAGGGTGCGAATCCCGACCGCGTCAAGGGCGAGCTCGCCAATCAGGGCCTCACCCCCGAGGACTGGGGCGGCGAGACGATCTTCACCAACGTCTCGGCGAAGACCAGGGAGGGCCTCGACGAGCTGCTCGAGAACCTCCTCCTGATCGCCGAGGTCGAGGAGCTGCGGGCCAATCCCGACACCGCCGCGTCCGGGAGCGTGATCGAGTCTCACCTCGATCCCGGACGGGGCCCGGTGGTCACCGTGCTCGTCCAGCGTGGGACCCTGCATGTCGGCGACGCGCTCGTCGCCGGGCCGCAGTGGGGCAAGGTCCGCGCGATGCAGGACCACACCGGCGCCCGCGTCGAGAGCGCCGGCCCGGGAGACCCGGTCGAGGTGCTCGGCTTCGACGGCGTCTGCGAGGCCGGGGAGCGGGTCGAGGTGGTCGAGAACGAGCGCCGCGCCCGCCAGCTCGCAAACGAGCGCGGCCAGCGGCTCAAGGCGGAGCAGCTCGCCCGCCGCCAGGCGCGGAAGGTCAGCCTCGACGAGGTCTTCGCCCGCGCCAAGGAGGGCGAGCTCAAGGAGCTCGCCGTGCTGCTCAAGGCCGACGTCTCCGGCTCGCTCGAGGCGCTCCAGGACGAGATCGCCAAGGTCCCGCAGGAGGAGATCGTCGTCAACGTGATCCGCGCCGCCCCCGGCGGGATCAACGAGTCCGACGTCATGCTCGCCGCCGCCTCCGACGCGGTCATCATCGGCTTCAATGTCCGCCCGCTCGCCGACGCCCGCCGCGCCGCCGACCGCGAGGGCGTCGAGATCCGCACCTACTCGGTGATCTACAAGATCACCGAGGATCTGCGCGCCGCGATGGAGGGCATGCTCGAGCCCGAGGAGGTCGAGGAGGCCCTCGGCCAGGCCGAGGTCAAGGAGCTGTTCAGGGCCTCGCGCGTCGGCACGATCGCCGGCTCCGAGGTCACCGACGGCAGGATCGTCCGTGGCGCCGCGGTCCGCCTCGTTCGCGATGGAACCGTGGTCTGGACCGGCCGGATCGGCTCCCTGCGCCGGTTCAAGGACGACGTCAACGAGGTCGAGGCCGGCCTCGAGTGCGGGATCGTCCTCGACGGCTACCAGGACGTCAAGGTCGGCGACGTCCTCGAGGCCTTCGAGACGAAGCGGATCGAGAAGACGCTGGAGTAAGGACCGCCGGCTCCTCTGCTCCCGCCTCGGAATCGTGGCGCGCGGCTACGCCGCGCGCAATTTGATCTGCTCCCGCGTCCGGGGCCGGCGGGCTCGGATTCGAGTCGTTGGCAGGGTCACGGGCGTACGATGGGGTCATGGCCGGGTTCGTGTGCTTGGTCGAGGCGCGGCTGCACCTCAACGACTCGGGGTCGCTGAAGTCGAAGCGCAAGGTCGTGAGCTCGCTCAAGGGGCAGATCCGGCAGCGGTTCGGGGCCTCGGTGGCGGAGGTCGACGGGCACGACACCTGGCAGCGGACGACGCTGCTGTGCGCCCTGGTCGGCAACTCGGAGGTCTCGGGGCGGGCCGCCGAGCTCGAGCGCTTCATCGAGGCCCGCTGCCCGGACGGGTGCAGCTTCGATCACCAGCTGCTCAGCCTCACCGATCTGCGGGAGCTCTAGCTCCGCGATCTGCGTGGGCCGCCGGCGGGCTGGACCGCATCGCTATAGTCGCCACGCCATGGCCGCCGGCAGCCGCATGCGGCGGGTGAACGAGGTCATGCGGGAGGTCATCGGGTCGGCGATCTCAACCGAGCTCGAAGACCCGAGGATCGGATTCGTGACCGTCACCGCCGTCGATACCAGCCCGGACCTGCGCTCGGCGCGGGTCTACGTCAGCGTCATCGGAGACGAGGCCGAGCGCGACGCGACGCTCGCCGCCCTGCGCTCGTCGCACGGGATCCTCCAGGGCGTGATCGCCGGCGAGCTGCGGATGAAGCGCACGCCGACGCTGAGCTTCCACTACGACGAGAGCCCGGAGCGAGGCGTGCGGCTTTTGAAGCTGCTCGAGGACGAAGCAGGGGAGGGGGAGGAGGAATGACCCCCGTGGCAACGACCGGCACCGAGATCGACCGGGCAGTCGAGGAGCTGAGGACCGGCAACCGGTTCCTGCTAACCACCCACGAGGGCCCCGACGGCGACGCGCTCGGGTCGCTGCTCGCGATGCAGCGGATCCTCACCCAGCTAGACAAGGACTCGGTGATGTTCCTGCCGGCGAAGGAGTTCCCGCTGCCGGTCGAGTACCGCTTCCTGCCGCTCACCGACGTCTTCCACGAGCCGCCCGTCGACGTCATCGACCGCGTCCTCGTCCTGCTCGACTGCGGCAACATCGACCGGATGCCGGCCGAGTTCCTGCGCCGCGACGGGGCGCGGTTGATCAACGTCGACCACCACCACGACAACACCCGATTCGGCGACATCAACGTCGTCGACACCGACGCGTCGTGCACGGCCGAGATCGTGCTCGAGATCGCGAAGCGGCTCGGGGCCGAGCTGACGCCGGAGATCGCCTCGGCGCTCTACGTCGCGCTGGTCACCGACACCGGCCGGTTCTCATACGAGAACACGGATGCCGCCGCCCACCGGATGGCGGCCGAGCTGATCGAGGCCGGCGTCGACGTCGACGACACCCACCGGCGGCTCTACGAGCGCGTCCCGATCGAGAAGCTGCGGCTCGTCGCCCGCGCGCTCGACCGAGTCGAGCAGCTCGAGAACGGACGCCTCGCGGTGACCTACGTCAGCCGCGACGACTACGAGCTGGCCGGCGCCGACGAGGTCCTCGTCGAGGGAATCATCGACTACGTGCGCTCGCTGCAGGGCACCCTGCTCGCGGCGGTGATCCGCGACCGCGGCGAGAGCGGGGGGACCGCGCGCAAGGTGAGCCTGCGCTCGACCGACGGGTCGATCGACGTCTCGGCGATCGCTCGCAAGCACGGCGGCGGCGGGCACCGTCGCGCCGCCGGATTCGGCACCGACCTCGGCTACGACGAGCTGCTCGAGCTGCTCCGGGCCGAGGTCGCCGACGCGATCTGACCGTCGCCGCGGCCGGAGGACGAACGTGCCGGCGGACGCGAGCGCCCAGCCCGAAGCGGGCGTGGTCCTGGTCGACAAGCCGGCCGGTGTGACCTCGCACGACGTCGTCGCCCGGATCCGTCGCGGGCGCGGGATGAAGGGCGGTCACGCCGGGACCCTCGACCCGTTCGCGACCGGCCTGCTGATCGTCCTCCTCGGACGCCCGGCGACGCGGCAGCAGTCGCGCTTCGCGGGCCTCGGCAAGACCTACCGCGCCGTCGCCCGCTTCGGGGCCACCTCGACGACCGGCGATCCCGACGGGGAGATCACCGAGACCGGGAGCCTGCCGGCGGGCGAGCTCGAGCTGCCGACCGGGACGATCCGCCAGCGCCCGCCCGCTTACTCGGCGGTCAAGATTCGCGGCGAGCGGGCCTACCGGCTGGCGCGGAGGGGCGTCGAGGTCGAAGTCCCGGAGCGGCTGGTCGAGGTCCACCGGTTCGACCTCCTCTGGCGCGAGGGCGAGCGGGCCGAGTTCGAGATCGAGTGCTCGTCCGGTACCTACGTGCGCAGCCTGATCGCCGACCTCGGCGACGCCTACTGCGAGCGGCTGCGGCGTACCGCGATCGGACCGCTCAGCGTCGACGAGGCCGACGAGGACGCGCTCCTGCCCCTCGACGAGGCGCTGGCCCGGATCGCGTAGGTTCCCCTCTCCGATGAGCATCACGGTGACCAGCCTCCCCGACGTCGAGCGCCGGCCCCGGCGCGTCGCGATCGGGACCTTCGACGGGGTCCACGTCGGCCACCGGCGGGTGATCGAGGGCGCCGACACGGTGCTCACCTTCGACCCGCATCCGCTCCGGGTGCTCCATCCCGAGGCGGAACCGAAGCTGATCATGCCGGTCGAGATCAAGCGCGACGTGATCGAGGGGCTCGGGGTCTCGGAGCTGGTCGTGATCCCGTTCGACCGCGACTTCTCGCTGATCACCGCCGAGGAGTTCTGCTCCGAGATCCTCGTCGGCTCGCTCGGCGCCGAGCACGTCTCGGTGGGGGAGAACTTCCGCTTCGGGGCGCGGGCGAAGGGCGACCCGGAGCTGCTCGCCTCGCGCGAGGAGTTCTCGACCCGGGTAGTAGCGCTGGTCGAGGTCGACGGCGAAACCGTTTCCTCTACCCGGATCCGCGCCCTCGTCGCAGCCGGCGAGGTCGAGGCGGCGATGCGCTGCCTGGGGGCGCCGTTCCTGCTCCAGGGGGAAGTGGTCGCCGGCGATCGGCGCGGGCGCGAGCTCGGGTTCCCGACCGCCAACATCGTCCCCGCCGACGACCTCGTCTGCCCCGGGCACGGGGTCTACGCGGCGTTCGCCAACGGACGCCCGGCGGCGGTCAACGTCGGCGTCAGGCCGACGTTCGAGACCGGCCGCGGCTTGCTCGTCGAGACGTACCTCCTCGACTACGAGGGGGACCTCTACGGCGAGATCCTCCGGGTCGCGTTCATCGCCCGCCTGCGCGGCGAGCGGAGGTTCCCGAGCGCCGAGGAGCTGATCGACCAGATGCACCGCGACGTCACCGAGGCCCGCGAGGTCTGTGCTAGCTTCACGCCGCCCTAGGGACGCCCTGCGGGCGCGGACCCGCTACGTTTATTCGCCGATGACACTGACCAAGGACAAGAAGCGCGACCTGATCGGCAAGTACGGCCGCTCCGAGGCCGACACCGGTTCGACCGAGGTCCAGGTCGCGCTGCTGACGGCCCGGATCGACGAGCTGACCGAGCACCTGCGCACCCACAGCAAGGACCACCACTCGCGTCGCGGCCTGCTGATGCTGGTCGGCAAGCGCCGCCGCCTGCTCGACTACCTTCAGCGCTCCGACGTCGAGCGCTACCGGGCGCTCGTCGCCGACCTCGGCCTGCGGCGCTGAGCGGGGACCCGGTCACACCGCCGCCGGTCGGCCCCGGTGATCACGTCCGGGGCGGCGGCCCAGAGGCGATCGTCTACCTCGATCTCGGCTGCCCCGAGTGCGCAGCCACCTGGGTCGCGATCCGCGAGCTCGCCCTGCGCCTGTGCGTGCGCCACTTCCCGGTCGAGCCCAAGCACCCGCGGGCGCCCGCGCTCCACGCCGCGACCGAGGCTGCCGCGGCCCAGCGCGAGAGCGCCTTCTGGGAGCTGTGGGAGTCGATCTACCTCGACCAGGGCCACCAGGACGACCCCCACCTGTGGGCGCGAGCGCGCGAGCTCGGGCTCGACCTCGAGCGCTTCGACCGCGACCGCCGATCGCCCGTGGTCGCCGACCGAGTGAGGCGCGACTTCGAGTCCGGACTCGCGGCCGGCGTCGAGACGACTCCGGCTGCGTTCGTGGGCGGCGAGAAGATCACCGCCGGCGTCCGCGATCGCCTCGCCGCGCTCGCCTCCGGCCGCTGATCCGCGCGATACACCCGTGTAACATCGCTTCCGTTAGAGAACGAGAGTTCTGAGCTTAAGAGCGGCCGCCAACCGGGCGGCCGGAAGGAAAAGGGCAATACATGAGCATGTTTGACGTGAGCCGGGTCTCGGTCGAGATCGGTGGCGAGGAGATCTCCTTCGAGACCGGCAAGCTGGCGCGCCAGGCGAGCGGCGCCGTGGTCGTCGTTTCGGGCGAGACGATGGTGCTGTGCACGGCGACGGCCGGCAACCTGCGCGACGTCGACTTCCTGCCGCTGACCGTCGACGTCGAGGAGAAGCATTACGCCGCCGGCAAGATCCCGGGCTCGTTCTTCCGCCGCGAGGCGCGGGCGGGGGAGAAGGCGACGCTGACCGCGCGGATGATCGACCGGCCGATCCGGCCGCTGTTCCCGAAGGGCTGGCATTACGAAACCCAGCTCGTCTGCCAGCCGATCTCGGTCGACCAGGTCCACCCCTACGACATCCTGGCGATGAACGGGGCCTCCGCGGCGATCGCGATCTCGCCGATCCCGGTGCCGAAGCACGTCGGCGCGGTGAGGATCGGCAAGCTCGACGGCGACTTCGTCGTCAACCCGGCCGAGGAGACGCTCGCCGAGCTCGAGATGGACCTGATCGTCTCCGGCACCGACGAGGCGATTCTGATGGTCGAATGCGGCGCCGACGGGGTCACCGAGGCCGAGGTCCTCGACGCGCTCGACATCGCCCACGGCGAGATCAAGCGGATCTGCGGCGCGATCGAGGAGCTGCGCGGCAAGGCCGGCAAGGAGAAGATCGAGATCAGCGAGCCGGAGGTCGACGCGGATCTCGTCGAGCGGATCCGTGCCTCGCATGGGCAGCGGCTAGACGAGGCGACTCAGATCCCGGAGAAGCTCGTCCGCCAGGAGGCGGCGAAGGAGGTCGAGGCCGAGGTCCTCGCCGAGTACGCGCCCGCCCCCGCCGACGGCGAGGCCGACCCCGAGCTCGTCGAGCAGGTCTCGCGGGCGTTCGACAAGCTCGAGAAGGACACGATCCGCAAGCGGATCGCGGTTGGCAAGAAGCGCCCCGACGGCCGCGCCCAGGACGAGATCCGGCCGATCGAATGCGAGGTCGACGTCGCGCCGCGCGCCCACGGCTCGGCGCTGTTCACCCGCGGCGAGACGCAGATCCTCTCCAGCGTCGCGCTCGGGACGAGCCGGATGGACATGAAGGTCGACAACCTCGGCCTCCAGGAGTCGAAGCGCTTCTGGCACCACTACAACTTCCCGCCGTTCTCGGTCGGCGAGGCGGGGTTCATGCGCGGCCCGAAGCGCCGCGACATCGGCCACGGCGCGCTCGCCGAGCGGGCGCTCGAGCCGACAATCCCGGGCGAGGACGACTTCCCTTATGTGATCCGGGTCGTCTCCGACACGCTCGAGTCGAACGGGTCGTCCTCGATGGGCTCGGTGTGTGCCTCCTCGATGGCTCTCCAGGCCGCCGGGGTGCCCGTCTCGACGGCGGTCGCGGGCGTGGCGATGGGGCTGATCAAGGAGGGCGACGACTACACCGTCCTCACCGACATCGCCGGCGTCGAGGACCACCTCGGCGACATGGACTTCAAGGTCGCCGGCTCGACGGACGGGATCACCGCGCTGCAGATGGACATCAAGATCTCGGGCGTCACCTTCGAGATCCTCCGCGACGCGCTCGAGCAGGCGCGCAAGGGGCGCCTGTTCATCCTCGACATGATGACCGCGGCGATCGACGGTCCGCGCGAGCAGCTCAACCGCTACGCGCCGCGGATCGAGTCGATCAAGATCGACCCCGAGAAGATCGGTGCCGTGATCGGGAAGGGCGGGGAGACGATCCGGGGGATGCAGGAGGAGTTCGAGGCCGAGATCGACATCGACGACGACGGCACCGTCCGCGTCTACGCGCCGAGCGGCGACCTCGTCGAGGCCTGCATCAAGCGGATCGAGTCGATGACCAAGGAGGCCGAGGTCGGCGACACGTTCAAGGGCAAGGTGGTGAAGACGACCACCTTCGGCGCCTTCGTCGAGCTGACCAAGGGCACCGACGGCCTGCTGCACATCTCGAACGTCAAGCCCGGCGAGCGGGTAGGAGCGGTCGAGGACGTGCTCTCGCCCGGCGACGAGCTCGAGGTCACCGTCGCCGAGGTCGATCGCGAGCGTGGCCGGATCGGCCTGCGGCTTTCGAGCGACCCGGCGATCGAGGGCAAGACGCCGGACGAGCTGGCGAAGCTCGGGACCGGCGACCCGACGATGGGCGGCGGCGGTCGCGGCGGTCGCGACGGCCGGGGCGGACGCCAGCGCGAACGTCTCGACGGCGGCGGCGGCGGTCGCGGCGGGCGTGAGCGCCGGGGCGGTGGGCGCCGCTAGTGCCCGCCGCCGCTGAGGACGCGGGCCTACCCGAAGCCGTCCGCCTGACCGAGCTCGACGGCGGCCTACGCGTCGTCACCGAGGCGGTGCCGTCCGTGCGCTCGGTCGCCCTCGGGCTCTGGGTCCGGACCGGCTCGCGCGACGAGGCCCCCGAGCACGCCGGCGTCTCGCACTTCCTCGAGCACCTGCTGTTCAAGGGCACCGCGGAGCACTCGGCGATCGAGATCTCCGAGCGCTTCGACGGGATGGGCGCGGCGGCGAACGCCGCGACCGGCAAGGAGTCGACGCACCTGCACGCCCGCTTCCTCGACGAGCACACCCCGGAGGCATTCGGGCTCCTCGCCGAGATGCTGCTCTCCCCGGCGCTGCCTCCCGACGAGATCGACTCCGAGCGCCAGGTGGTGCTCGAGGAGATCGCGATGTACGAGGACGAGCCCCAGGACCGTGTCCACGACATCCTCTCCGAGGCGATCTACGGCGAGCACCCGCTCGGTCGCCGCGTGCTCGGCGAGGCCGAGGTGATCGCCTCGATCAGCCCCGGCGAGATCGCCGCCTACCACGGCACACGCTACGTCGCGCCGGGGATCGTCGTCGGCGCCGCCGGCCACCTCGACCACGAGCGGATCGTCGACCTCGCGCGCGAGGCCCTGCGGCCCGAGGCGCGATCGCTGGCGGTCGCCGCGGCGTCGAACGGGGCCCCGTCGCAACGATTCCGGTTCCACCCGAAGGAGACCGAGCAGTACCACATCTGCTTCGGTGGCCCCGGGATCTCCCGCGGCGACGAGCGGCGGTTCATGCTGGCGGTCCTCGACGCAATCTTCGGCGGCTCGATCTCCTCCCGCCTCTTCGTCGAGGTGCGCGAGAAGCGCGGCCTCGCGTACTCGGTCGGCTCCTACACCGAGCAGTACGTCGACAGCGGACTCGTCGGCGTCTACGTCGGCACCCGCGCGGACAACGTCACCGAGGCGTGCTCGGTGATCGGCGCCGAGCTGACGAAGCTCCGCGCCGACGGGGTCGCCGACGACGAGCTCGAGCGCGCGAAGGAGCACGTCAAGGGGCGGATGGTCCTCGGGCTCGAGTCGACGAGCGCCCGGATGGCGCGGAACTCGCGGGCGGTGCTGTTCGACCTCCCGCTGCTCTCCCTCGACGAGATGCTCGCCCGCGTCGACGCGGTGACGATCGACGATGTCGCCGAGCTCGCCGCCGAGGTCTACGACCCCGCCCGGCTCTCGGCGGCCGGGATCGGCGCCGACGCCGATCGGTTCCGCAACGCCGCGGGAGCGGTCAGCGAGGCGCTCGCCGCGGCGTGATCCGCGTCGCCGTATCCGGCGCCGCCGGAAGGATGGGGGAGGCCGTCTGCGAGGCGGTCGAGGCCGCCGACGGGCTCGCGCTCTCCGGGCGCGCCGACCCGGCGCTGGGGGTCGGGCTCGCGGAGTGCCTGGGCGACGCCGACGTCGTCGTCGACTTCACCACCCCCGACGCCGCGCCGGCGAACGCGCTCGAGTGCGTCCGCGCGGGGGTCCACGCAGTGGTCGGCACGACCGGGTTCGACCTCGACCGGCTCCGCGCCGAGGTCGAGGCGACCGGCGGCGGCGCGAACGCGATCGTCGCGCCGAACTTCGCGATCGGCGCCGTCCTGATGATGCGCTTCGCGCGCGAGGCGGCGGCCCACATGCGCGAGTGCGAGATCGTCGAGCTCCACCACGACGGCAAGCTCGATGCGCCGTCGGGGACCGCGAAGCGCACCGCCGAGCTCGTTCGCGCAGCCGGCGGGAACGTCCACGAGCCGATCCACTCGGTGCGCCTCCCGGGACTCGTCGCGCATCAGGAGGTGATTCTCGGCGGCGAGGGGCAGACGTTGACGATCCGCCACGACTCGATCGACCGGCGCTCGTTCATGCCCGGCGTCGTGCTCGCGGTTCGGGCCGTCGGCTCGCTTCCCGACCGGTTCACGGTCGGGCTCGAGCCGCTGCTTTAGCCGCCGGCCTCTGCTTACGACGAGGCGAGCGCCTTGGCCTTGATCTGCTCGAACTCCTCCAGCGTGATCGCGCCCGCGTCGAGCAGCTCCTTCGCTCGGGCGATCTCGGCGGCGGATCCGCCGGCGGCCTCACGGACGTACTCGTCGAAGGCCGTCTTCTGCGCCTCGGCCGCCTGAGCGCTGCGCTCGCGCATCCCGTCGTGCTGGGCGATCAGATAGACCAGCACTCCGAGGAACGGCAGCACGATGACGAACACCACCCAGCCTGCCTTCCCCCAGCCGCCGATGTCGGCGCGGCGGAAGAGATCGACCAGCACGGTGATCACGATCCAGATGTAGATCACCCAGGCGAAGAAGATGATCAAGGTCCAGAGGATGTTGAGGAACGGGTAGTCCGCGGCGATCAGCATCGATGCCCTCCGTGGTTTTCAGGGCCGCCTTCATGACGGCCGTCGACAGAGCTCAGAAGTTCTCTCACGGCGCCGGCCCCAGCAGGCGCTGCTTCTCCCGCGCCAGCTCGTCGTCGGTGAGCACGCCGCGTTCGTGAAGGCCGGCGAGGCGCTCGAGCTTCTCGAGGCGAAGCTCGTCGCCGTCGGCGAGCTCGGGTCCGGATCCGCCTCGCCTCGGCCCGAGCCCGGCGATCCATGACCTCAGTGGCGCCAGGCCACCGCGATACCCACCCCCGTCGGGGAACTCCGCCGCGACCTGGCGGCGCAGCGCCGCGACCCCGGCGACCGCGAACAGCGCCAGGATCACGACCGTGAGCAGGGCCCGGAGACCGTGGGTGGGGGCGAAGGCGAAGTAGACCAGCGCAACCGCGACGACGAAGCCGTAGACCCAGCCCGGTCGGGCGCGCAGGGTGGGGGCGAGGGCGCGGCGGACCGCAATCGCGCTCTGGGTTGGCGAGGCGAGCCAGGAGCCGAGCACAAACAGGATCCCGAACACGATCACGGTGTTGGCGACGCTCGTCAGCAGCGACGTCGAGATCGACCACGCCGACTCGGCGGCGGGGCGTGCGCCCTCGGTTACGATCAGCGCGTCGACAATCGCATCGCCGGCGATCCCGCGCACTGCGTAGGCGCCGATCCCAGCGGCGATCAGCGCCAGGCCCGACCAGAGGACCATCAACTGGCGCCGGTCGCGGCCGAGGTAGATCGCAAGCGCGAACGAGCCGAAGGCGAGGAGCGAGAAGGCGATCGCCAGTCCGCGGACCGCCGCGGCGACGTCCTGGGCGAGCTCGAGATTGTCCGCTTCGACGATCTCGAGCGAGGCGACGTCCGGCGGCAGCCGGTCGGCGACCTCGGGGCTGATCCCGAGCCGCAGCGCGAGGTCGCCGACGAGCTCGTGGAGGTCGAGGGTGACCGTGCCGCCCTCGGCCTCGACCAGCTCGGCCTCCCCCTCGACGAGGGCGATCAGCAGCTCGTGCGCGGCCCGGTTGGCCTGCGCCCAGGCGCCCTGGACCCGGGGCGAGTCGAAGGCGCGGCCCGCAACCTCGCCGGCGACCTGCCGCAGCGCGCCGGCCGCCGGCCCCGACAGCGCCTGGGCCTCGGGCGGAAGCCGCTCTTCGAGCTCCGCCTGGACGTCAACCGACGCGAACAGCTGGTCGACGAGGTACTCCTGAAGCGCAAGCTGGATCTGATCGTCGGCGAGCAGCTCCGAGCTGGTTTCGACCCACTCGTCGGTCTGTAGCCCCTGGCGCTCGACCCAGACCGCCAAGATTGCGAGGACGGTCAGCACCGCGCCGAGCGCGATCAGCACCCGGGTCGCGATTCGGTGCGCGGGGCGCGTCACCAGCGCCCGCCGGTCGGCTTCATGATCCCGGAGCGTCTCCGATCGGCGGCCCCACCGTCGGCGCACCGGGCGACGCCCTCAACGGCCTAGGCCACGCGCCGCGTTCGTCGATCGATGACCCCAGGGCTCCCGCCGGGTCGAGCCCGGCGGCCGCGCCCGACGTCGATCTTCGTCCGGTCGACGCCCTTCTGGAGGAGGGGCCTGCTGCAGTCCGGGCATCGGTCGAGGTCGGCCCAGCCGCTGACCGTGAAGGTCATCTTTCCGCAGTGGGGGCACCGGATGAGTGGCATTCGGGGGTCCTTTCCTTCGGAGCGTGCCGATCAGGCGCGGTTCCCTCCGTGCGCAGGATTCTCCCCGGGTGCGTGCCACCGAGCTACGGGGGAACCACGGAAATCGGCTCCGTACTGACTACGGACCCGCCAAGCGCGGCGTTGGTGCGGACGGTGGATCCGTGCCGGACTCGAGCTCGTCGAACGTCCTCGTCGGAAGCCGCCGAGTTGCCCAGAACGACGCCAGCACGATCAAGCTCGCGAACAGCAAGGCCGCCTTCAGGGCCGTGAGCTGTGCGTCCTCGTAGCCCTCGACCAGGGCGGACACCGTCTCCGGGTCGAGGCCGGCCTCGGTAGCCCCGGCTCGGACCTCCTCGGAGCCGACGAAGCTGACGCCTCCGCCGAGGCGGACCTCGACCTCCGACTTGACCTCCGCCGGTATCCGCGGATCGGCAGCCACATTCGCGGAGAAGGCGCCGATCAGGCCGGTGATCACGACGGCCCCGAGCAGCGCGGTGCCGAGCGACGAGCCGAGCTGCTGGGCCGTGTACTGCAGCCCGCCGGCCTCGCTACGGTCGTCGTCGCCGACGGCCGATTGGACCACGTTCCCGAGCTGGGAGACGACGAGTCCGATCCCGGCGCCGAGCACGCCCATGGCGGCGAGGAAGGCGCCGGTGTCGAGCTCGGGCTCGATCACGCCGAGGAGCATCACGGTCGAGACGAAGGTGACCGCGAGCCCGATCCGAACCATCGCGCGCGCGGCCACTCGGGAGGCGAGCGCCGATCCGCCGAGCGCGGTGACGAACAGCCCGGCCGAGGCGGGCAGCATCCTCACGCCCGTCTCGAGCGCGTCGAGGCCCTGGACGATCTGCAGGTAGAGAGGGATCGTGAAGAAGACCCCCATCAGGATCAGGTTCTGAGCCAGGAGCATCGAGAGGCCCCCGCGAAGGGATGGGATCCCGAGCAGTCGGAAGTGGACCAGCGGGTCCCGGCCCCGCTCCTCCCGGTGCCGCTGCCAGGCCCGAAAGCCGGCGAGGACGAGGCCCCCGGCGGCGATCACGAACGGGGTGAGGGAGAACCCGAGCGGCTCGACGGGCGAGTTGAGTGGCCGCAGCCAGCCCCAGTTGCTCGCCTGGAGGAACCCGATCACGATCAGCGCGAGCCCCAGCGCGGCAAGCACCGAGCCGACCCAGTCGAGGCGTGGGGCGTGCCCCTCCCGGGCGGGCTCGCGGATCAGCCTCATCCCGAGCAGGATGATCGCCACGAGCACGACCTCACCCGCGAACACCAGGCGCCATGTGAGCTCGGCGGTGACCCAGCCGCCGAGGATCGGGCCGACGGCCACCCCGGCGCCCGCCACGCCACCGAGCACCCCGTAGGTGACGGCTCGATCGCGGCCGGCGTAGTTGCCGGCGGCGAGGGCGACCAGCGCTGGCAGGACGAGCGCCGCGCCGATCCCCTCGAGGATCGACCAGCCGAGCATCAGCGCCGGGACGCTCCAGGAGACGGCGGTCAGGGCCGAGCCGACGGCGTAGATCCCGAGCCCGATCGCGAACGCGCGCCGTCGGCCCCAGAGGTCGCCGAGCTTGCCACCCGTGACCATCAGGCTCGCCATCACCAGGGCGTAGAGGGCGATGACGATCTGAATCGTCGTCACGGTCGTGTCGAAGTCGGCGACCAGCTCGGAGATGGCGACGTTCATCACCGCCTGGTCGAGGACCATCAGGAACTGCGTCATCGCGAGGATCGCGAGGACGTTCCACTTCGACATCGAGCTCACCGGCCTGTTCGGGGGCGGCGGGCCGGCGCGCCGCTGACCGGGCGGCTCAGGCAGCCGCCTCCCAGCGCACCGTGAGGTGGTAGATCACCAGCACCGCGAGGACGATCACGATCAGCGACCAGATCGGAAACGCGGTCACGATCCCGATCTGACCGATCGCCGCCAGGGCGGCGAAGAAGATGCCCGTCCAGCGCGCCCACTCGGCGGCGACGAACAGACCGAACCCAGCGAGAACCTGGATCACGCCGACGATCAGCGCCGCCCAACCCCAGGCGGTCACGTCGACGATGATCACGCCCTGGCCGCCGACGATCAGGTTCTGGTCCTCGAAGATCGCGGCCAGTCCCCAGAAGAAGTTGAGGAAGCCGAGGACGACGAGGATCATTCCGGCGAAGACCGCCCATCCGGTCGGTCCTCCGACGCCGCGGGCCGTGTCACGGTGGGCCATAGTGCCCTCCTTCCGCCTCGGCCGGTCTCGGCGGCCGGGCTGGTTGAGTGGTGACGCGATTTGTATCACGCGATACGCCCGCGCGTGCAAACCACCGACCGAGCCCGTAGGGTTGCCGTTGACGATGGTCGAGCCGGTCCGCATGGGCGCGGCCGCGCCGGCGGAGCGCGGGTCCCGGTGAGCCCCGCCGTCCCCGACGGAGGGATTCGGCTCGCGGAGCCGGTCGCGGCGCTGTCGCTGGCGACCGACCTCGGCCTCGGCCAGCCGCTCGGGCACGAGCTCGGTGGCTGCCTCGCGGCGCTCGATCTCGCCGCCCGCCTCGGCGCGACGCCCGACGAGGCCTCGCACGTCTACTACGTCGCGCTGCTCGCCCACGTCGGCTGCACGGGCGTCGCCTCGCGACTCGCCTCCTGGTCGGGCGGCGACGAGATCCACTTCCAAAGCGCCGTCCAGGTGCTCGGGCCGATGTCCGAGCCGAGCGAGGACATCCGCTGGTTCCTGCGCCATCTCGGCGACGACCGACCGCTGCCCGAGCGCGCGCTGCTGCTCGCGAGGATGCTCGCCCGAGGCGAGCGCGAGGCAAGCGCAATGGCCCACGACCTCTGCGAGGGCGGCCGGCTGCTGACCCGGCGGCTTCATCTCCCCGACGAGGTCGCCGTCGCACTCGGCCAGATCACCGAGCGCTGGGACGGCGAGGGCGTGCCGGGTGAGGTCGGCGGCGAGCTGATCTCGCGGCCGCTGCGGATCGCCCGGGTCGCGCTCGACCTCGTCGCGATCGCCCACGGACGCGACCGCGAGGCGGCCGTCGAGGCGCTGCGCCGCCGCCGTGGCCGCGGCTACGACCCCGAGGTCGTCGACGCGGCCCTCGAGGCCCCGTCGGAGCTGCTCGAGGCCGCCGAAGCCGACGATGCCTGGCAACGGGTGCTCGAAGCCGAGCCGGAGCCGGTGGCGACGATCTCGCAGGCCGGGCTCGCCTCGGTGGCGCGGGCTTTCGGCGAGTTCGCCGACCTCAAGGTCGGGTTCCTGCGCGGCCACTCGGCGCGGGTCGCCGAGCTCGCCGCGGGCGCCGCCGAGGCGCTCGGGCTCTCGGCGGCGGAGATCGGCGATGTCCGCGCGGCGGGGCAGCTCCACGACCTCGGGCGCGTCTCGGTCCCGAACGGGGTCTGGGAGAAGCGCGGGCCGCTCGGCGCCGGCGAGTGGGAGCGGGTCCGCCTGCACCCGTACTACACCGAGCGCATCCTCGAGCGGTCGGCGCCGCTGGCGCCGCTCGCGCGCTCGGCCGGAGCCCATCACGAGCGCCTCGACGGCTCCGGTTACCACCGCGGGGCGGCAGCGGCGCAGCTCGACCTCCCAGCCCGCCTGCTCGCCGCCGCCGACGTCTACGACGCGCTCGGGCACGATCGCCCGCACCGCCGGGCGCACGGCGAGGCGGGCATCCGCGAGGAGCTCGGCGAGATGGTCACCGCCGGCCGGCTCGACAAGCGCGCCGTCGACGCCGTCCTCGACGCCGCCGGCGCGCCGCCGCTGCGCGCCCGGCAGGGCTTCCCGGCCGGGCTCAGCGAGCGCGAGGTCGAGGTACTGCGGCTCCTCGCCCGCGGCCTGACCAACAAGGAGATCGCAAGCGCCCTGGTGATCGCCGAGAAGACGGCCGGCCACCACGTCGAGCACATCTACGCGAAGGCCGGCGTCTCGACCCGGGTCGGGGCGGCGCTGTTCGCGATGCGAAACGACCTCGTCGAGTGAAGATGGGGCGATCGCCCGATGCCAGCGGGCGCCGGTGCGCGTAGGGTCGCAGCCAGTCCGGCAATCCGTCCCGGAGGTAGCGATGGCGACGAAGGCGACAACCCCCACCGGCATGACCGTGAACGGGGTCCGAATCCACTACTCAGAGCGCGGCGAAGGGGCGCCGATCCTCTGCATCCACGGCAGCAGCAGCTCGGCGGTCGTGTGGGCCGATGCGGTCGAGGAGCTCGCGAGGCTCGGACGGGTGATCGCCTACGACCGCCGCGGCTGTTCGCGCAGCGAGCGCCCGCAG
Organism: Solirubrobacterales bacterium; assembly: GCA_035461385.1. Lineage (GTDB taxonomy): Bacteria > Actinomycetota > Thermoleophilia > Solirubrobacterales > 70-9 > DATHVI01. The sequence continues at coordinate 1,097 of DATHVI010000025.1, read as the reverse complement.
CCCTACGAGCGGACCACCGTAGGCGAGCACGGCGACGACGCCGCCGCCCTGCTCGCGGCGCTCGCCGACGAGCCGGCGACGGTGATCGGGCGCAGCTACGGCGGCGCGGTTGCGCTCGACCTCGCGCTCCGCCATCCCGAGCGCGTCCGGGCGCTGGTGCTGCTCGAGCCGGGGGCGCTCGGAATCTCCGCCGCCTACGACGCCTGGTTCGAGCGCTGCCGCGAGCGGGTTCGCGCCGTCGCCGCGAACCGAGGCCCCGACGCGGTCGCCGAGGCGCTGATCGGGGAAGCGCTGGGGGAGGGGACCTGGGATGCGCTTCCCGCTCGCCTGCGGGAGGTCTTCACCGCCAACGGCGAGGCGATCCTCGCCGAGATCGAGGGCGGCGAGCTGCGGGCCGACGCCGCGACCCTCGCCGGGGTCCGGCAGCCGGCGCTGGTCGTGATCGCCTCCGACTCGCTGCCGGAGTTCCAGGAGGTCGCACGGGCGATCGCGGCGGCGCTGCCGCGCGCCCGGGTCGCGACCGTCGACGGCGGGCACCTGATCGACCCGGCGGGGCCCGAGGTGCTCGAGTTCGTCGCCGGAGCCGCGGGCTCGTAGAGCCCGGGTCGACCCCCGTTCAGCCGGGGTCCCGCATCCGCCGCGGCCCCCCACGGCGGCGGTCTGGGATCATGGCGCCGCGTGACCGACCTCGCCCGGATCGACGCGACCGCCCAGGCGGAGCTCGTGCGCAACCGCGAGGCGAGTCCGCTCGAGCTGGTCGAGGCGGCGATCGCCCGCGCCGAAGCGGTCGATCCGCAGCTCAATTCGATCATCCACGCCTTCTACGGACAGGCCTGCGAGGCGGCTGCGGACGGCGTCCCAGAAGGCCCGTTCCGCGGCGTCCCGTTCCTGCTCAAGGACCTCGGCGCGTCGCTCGCTGGGCAGCCGCTTCACCTCGGGATGCAGGTGCTCAAGGACGCCGCGTTCCGGGCCCCGGTGGACTCGTATCTCGCACGGCGCTTCCACGACGCGGGACTGGTGACGATCGGGAAGACGAACGTTCCCGAGCTCGGAATCCAGCCGACGACCGAGCCGAAGGCCTACGGGCCGACCCGCAA
>DATHVI010000024.1:0-23305 GCA_035461385.1 Solirubrobacterales bacterium | reverse complement strand
AAGCTCTACGGTCGCGTATACGACGAGCTCTTCGAGCGGGTACCCGACCATCCCCAGCTGGGCCGTCGGACGAATCCTGCCGAGCAGCAGGCTTACGCTCGCAGCCAGGTCGAGCTGGTCCGCCAGTTCCTCCCTCCCGGGGGCAGCTACGTGGAGATCGGCGCGGGTGACTGCGCCACCGTGCGCGGGGTGGCGGACTTCGCCTCGGCGGCCACGGCGGTCGAGGTCTCGGCCGACATCGTCCCTTCGGACCTGCCCGCAAACGTCCGAGTCGCGATCAGCGACGGTGTCGACATCCCCGTCCCGCGAGCGAGCGCCGACGTCGTCTACAGCAACCAGCTCATGGAGCATCTCCATCCGGACGATGCGATGGAGCAGCTCCGAAACATCGCCGCCTCCCTGCGCCCGGGAGGCCGCTACATCTGCATCACCCCGAACCGCCTCACCGGCCCTCACGACATCTCGGCCGCGTTCGATGAGGAGGCGCGGGGTTTTCACCTCCGGGAGTACACGTATCGCGAGCTTGCCGGAGCGCTGCGAGAGGCGGGCTTTCGGCGAGTCAGAGTCGCCGAGCGGGCTCAGGGACGGGCCTACGCCAGGGTTGTCGAACTCATCTCGTCGATCAGTCCGCGGGTAGGACGCCAGCTCCGGGACTGGGGAGGGAAGGTCATCGCTCTTCCCCTGGCGCCGTATCTGCTCGCCGAACGCATAGCCGCGGCGTGGCCCGGGGCCCCGGCCAAGGTGCGCATCTTCCGTCGTCTGCTCGGAATAACCGTTGTCGCCGAGCGCTGAGGCGGGGGGATCGCGCCGAGGGCTTGACCGAGGCGCGCGCGAAGCACTCGCGAGCGATATCAGCGACCGCGGGTACCCTTGGGCGGATGCGCAGAGGCGACCAGATCGACGCCTGTGTGCTGGGCGACCTCGACCTGGTCCGCCCCCTGATCCGCGATCGGATCAGCTGTGCAGTCGTCGCGCGCCCAGGCACGCCCCTCTCGTTCTCGCGGCTGCCGTCGGCGTTCATCGATTGGGCCGATCATTGGACGGAACGCGAGACTCTCGTCGAGCGCCTGATGCGCTTTGGGCTTTCTCAGCGCGATCGTCCCGCGCTCTTCTACCAGACCACCGCGGACATGCTCACGGTGTCGCGAAATCGCGACCGCCTCGGCGAGGCATTCCGGTTCATCATCGCCGATGCCACGTTGGTGGAGGACCTGACCGACAAGGCCCGATTCCACGCGATCGCCGAGCGCTTGAGGCTCCCGGTTCCCCAGACTCGGTTCCTCGATCCGACGGCCGACGAGGCGGGCTGGAAGCGGGAGTCGACCTTCCCACTGCTGTTGAAGCCGGTGACGCGCCAGTTCAGTCGCTGGGGAAAGATCGCGCCGGATTCGAAGGCGGTGACGGTCGAAAGCAGGTCACAGCTCAAGGCCCGATGGCCCGACCTGATGGCGGCGGGCACGGAGCTGGTCGCCCAGGAGCTGATTCCCGGCCCGGAATCCAGAATCGAGAGCTACCACACCTACGTCGACCAGTCCGGAGAGGTAGTCGCGGATTTCACCGGGAGGAAGATTCGTACCAGACCCGCCGAGTACGGATACAGCACCTCGGTGGTGATCACCGACTCCGCCGACGTTCGCGAGGCCGGACGTGACGTCGCCGGGCGCTTGGGGCTCATCGGTGTCGCCAAGCTCGACTTCAAGCGGGCACCCGACGGCCGCCTGCTCCTACTCGAGATCAACCCACGGTTCACCTTGTGGCACCATCCTGCGGCGGTAGCCGGGTTGAACATCCCCGCGATCGTCTACCGAGACCTGATCGATGAACCGAGGCCGCCGCTGCACCGGCCGACGCCAGGGCTCACGTGGTGCGATCCGTGGGAGGACGCCGCAGCCGCTCGCGACGCCGGCGAACTCGGGGCCGGATGGCTCGTCGACGCGCTTCGGTGCAAGGCGAAATCAGCGCTCTCCTGGGATGACCCGATGCCGTTCATCCGGGGGGTGGCGCTCCCGCGCCTCCGCGCTCGCACCGCGAGGAGAATCGCGGGACTCCCCGGTCGCCGTGCGGCCGCGTCCAGGCTGCGTGGGCGGGAAGTCGACTAGCGGCACCCGACGGCGCGACACGCACTGTGGAACGACGATGCGGTACGGAGTGATCTCCGACATCCATGGGAACCTCGAGGCGCTCGAGGCAGCAATCGCCGTGCTCTCTGCCGAAGGGGTCGATCATTACCTTTGCGCCGGCGACCTCGTGGGATACGGGCCGAAGCCGAACGAGTGCGTCGCGCGCGTTGTCGAGCTTCAGGCGCAGTGCGTCGCCGGAAACCACGACTTGATGGCGGTGGGCGCGCTCTCCGATGAGCGATGCTCCCAGCTCGCGCGCGAGACGATGCGTTGGACGCGCAGGGTGCTGACGGCGGACTCCCGCGAATACCTCGGGCGCCTGCCTTTGGTGCTCGCACCCGAATCGGAGGCGGTCGTCGCACACGGGTCTCTCGAGGACCCGTCCGAGTACGTGCGCACCAACCACCAACGCGCCGCTCAGCTTCGAGCCCTCGCCGACGGCTTCCCGGACGCCAGGATCCTGATCCTCGGGCATACACACGAGCGAGCCGCGCACGGCAGCGTCCAGGGGACGCTGCGGACGCGCCTTCGGAGGTCGCTCGCACTCGCCGATGGGGAGCGGTACGTGCTCAATCCGGGGAGCGTCGGGCAGTCGCGCGACCTGATGGCACGCAGCCGATTCATGCTGCTCGACCTCGCACGGGGACTGGTGAGGTTCTATAGCGCGAGGTACGACATCCGAGCCTGCCGGCAGGCGCTCCAGAGCCAAGGCCTTCCGCTGTCCTCGGTCCACACCAAACCGCCCCTTCGGCAGGTGGGCGCCGACTGGATCCGCGGCGGCATTCGCAAGGCGACGCGCACGTAGGTCATTCTCGCCGGGGTCGTATCAGATCGCGCACCCAGCGGCCGACGGGGCGGAGCTTGTGCCGATAGGCATATTCGGGAAGCGCCAAGCCGCGATATGCCTGAATGAGCGAGCGCTCCCTCAGCTTCGGCGTCCAGTGGAGCTTGTGTGGTTCAGCCTTGCCCATGAACTCATATCGGGTCAGGCCTTCGGAGATCGCCTCGCGAAGGGCCTCGGCGCGAAGAAGCGCTCCAGGGGCAAGGCGCCGGTGGCTCTCATCGAACCCGGACTTGAGGAGGAACGCCGTCCCGCCGAGGACGCAACTGTACGCGCCGGCGATGGTCATTCCGTCGAGCTCGAGCAGGTGAAGCCTCAGCCAACCCTTGGCGGCGGCAGCATGCGCGAACTCCGTATAGAAGCGGTGGGCTCTGGGACGCTGGACGATGGCTGTTCCGGCGGCACCCTTCCAACCCGAGGCCTCGACCTCGAGGAACCGGGCGAGGGCCTCGTCGATCGGCGGCTCCGCGACCGTCCGGAACGTCAACCCGTTCTCCGCTTCGAGGCGCTTGCGATAGCGTCGGACCTTGGACCTCTGGTTGCGGCTCACCTTCCCCAAGAGCTCCTCCCACGTGCTGGGCAGCACGAGATAGGGGCTCAGCTCTTGACGCGAGATCGCCACGCGGTAGTCGCCTTCAGCAAGCGACTGGCTAGCGATCGAGAGGTTGCGGCCGGGTTCCGGAAGCCGAGGGAGGTCCAGCTTCGCCGCTCCGAGACGCCCGATCTCGCGCCATAGGCTCGCCCGAGCCGAATCATCGATCGCGATGACATCCCAATCGTCCGTGTATTCGTTTGCGGCGGCCGCGATCGTGCGCGATGACCCGCGAACGAGCACGGCTCCTCCCAGGAGGTCGCCAACGCGCCCCTGGTGCGTCACGGCGAGCGCTTCTCCGTTCCCAAACGCTCGCCACCAAGCCAAGAGCCATTCGTGCGTCAGCGCCGGCTTCGGGGCACGTAAGGCGACCCGGTTCCAGGTCGATTCGAGCCCGGCGAAGTCGTCGGCCGAGTCATACACGATCATCTGACTGTCCGGGCGGGCCGTCGTCGGCAGGACGATAGCCGTCAGCCAAGACAAGGCAATGCACCAGCCGTATTCGACGCCGAGAGATCAGCCGGTCCGCCCTGCGGTCGAACGTCGATCCAAGCCCGCGAGCCCGCACGGATCCGGGAGAACTGCGCGCTGAGTTGACAGCCGCTCCAGAGAAGCCATCGTCACTCCGCCGCGGAGTGTTCTGGTCGTTGCTCTCGTTCGTCGGGACGAAGAGCCTGACCTTCCTTGCGACGCTCGTCCTCGCGCGCCTGCTCGAGCCGTCCGCCTTCGGGGTCCTCGCGGCCGTGCTCGCGTTCATCACCGTGCTCGAGCTGATCAGCGATCTCGGGATGAAGGCGACGGTGATCTACGAAAGCGAACGTGGGGTCACCAGGCGTGTTCAGACCGCGTTCACGCTCAACCTCGCGTTCACGATCGTCCTCACCGCGATCGCCGTCGCCTTGGCGCCCTTCGTAGCGAGGTTCCTCGGTGCCGAGGGCCACGAGATCCTGTTCGCGCTTGCCTCGCTCGACCTGCTGTTCCGCGGGCTGGGAAACGTCCACGATGCCCTTCTCCTGAGGGACCTGGAGTTCCGGCGGCGGATCGTTCCGCAACTGATCAGCAATCTCGCGCGGGGGATCGCGATGATCGGCCTCGCCGTGGCCGGTCTTGGCGCCAGCGCGCTCGTGATCGGCTTCATCATCGGCAGCGCCGTTTGGACGCTCACCCTGTGGATAGTCCGCCCGTTCCGTCCCAACCTCACGATCGATCGCAGCGCCGTTCGCGGAATTGCCGCGTACGGCGGCTGGGCGACTGCGCTCGAGCTCATCGCCGCGGTCGGCCAGCGCGCGGACGTAGCGGTGATCGGGAACGTCCTCGGCTCCCGCGCCCTCGGCTTCTACACGATTGCTCAGCGCGTCCCCGAGTTGCTGGTCGGCAACGTCGCCTGGAACCTCTCTGTCGTCGCGTTCCCGGCGCTGTCCCAGAGACGTGACCGCCGCGACGGAAGCCTCGTCGAGACGACCCTCAACCTGCTCCGATACTCGTCGCTGTTCGCGCTACCGGTAGGCGTGTTTCTCGCTGTCCTCGCCGAGCCGATCGTGGTCGTGCTGTTCGGCCAGCGATGGGCGGAGGCCGGGCCGATCATGCAGCCCCTTGCGATCTTGTTCGGGACCGCGTGCGTGATCCTGCCGCTCGGCGACGCATTCAAGGCTCTCGGCAAGCAGCCGCTCATGTTCGCGGTCAACGCAGTCGCCGTGCCGACGATGATCGGGGCCATGCTGCTGGTTACGTCGGCGGGTGTCGTCGCCGTCGCATGGGCCCGGACGGGGATCGGGGTCTTGCAGGTGCTGGTCTGGCTCGTTCTGACCAGCCGGCTCCTGGAGCTTCCGCTCGCGCGGGTCCTGAGGGGGCTTCGACCGGGCCTGGTCGGAGCAGCCGGTGTGGCGCTGGGGGGTCTCGCCGTCCGGGCCGTGCTTCCCGAATCGTCCCTCATTCCACTGCTCGCGGGGACGATCGCGGCGGGGCTGGGCGGTCTCCTCGCGCTCCGCGCCTTTTCTCGGCCCGAGTACACCGAGCTCCGTGAGCTTGTGCACCGGCACGTATTGTCGACGGCGGTCGTCCCGGCCCGCTGGCGCCGGAGCTCGCCGATGGGGCCGCTCGAGGTCGACCAAGCCGTCGAAGTGTCCGAGGGCCCTGCGGACGCTCCCGGGCAGAGCGCCCCAAGATAACTCGAGCCTCATCGGTGTGTTACGGGCGGCGCCAGACTCCGTACAGATTCTGGGCCAGGTACTCCTCGAGGACGCGAACGCGGCTCAATGCCCGCGCCGCCTTGATCGATCGGCTGTCGCCTACGTTCGCCGCGACCCGCAACGGCTGGAACCCGCTACCGGACATCGCGCGACGGAATCGAGCCAGGGTGATCTTGTTGATCCCGGTGTCCGCGAACGCGTGCGCCCCGCTACCGGTCCGGACGCGCCGGTACTCGGCGAAGATCACCTCTTCAGGGAAGATCAGGTGTGCCCATGGGAGCCTGCTGTCGATCGCGCCACCGTACGGGGCCTTCCAGAACGGACCGAACTCGATCCCGAGTCGCCCCCCCGCCTTCAGGCCCTGGAAGAGTCCGTCGATGGTTCCCTCTAGATGCGGGCTCGAAGGATCGACGCCGTAGCGTCTGAACGCCCGGGTCGCGAGCGCGACGTCGAAGGGCCCGTCGGGAAGCTGTCTTGGGTCTCCGCGGTGACGTCGGATCTCGATCGGCGAGGAGTCTCCACCTCCCCGCTCGCGGTCGCGTCTCGCGATCGCGAGGTCCGCCCGCGCACCGGCCATCTCGAGGGCGACGACCGCGCGAGCGCCCCGGTCGAGAACCTCGAGCCCGAGGTCACCCGCCCCGCGACCGAGTGCGAGGACATATTGGCCCTCGAGCTCGACCGGGACGGGAAGCCGGTCGAGGAACGCGCGCGCCTCCTCTGTGCCCGATCGGGCCCATTCGAGGACGAACCTGGGCACCTCGAGGCCGGGCTCGACCTCAACCAGATCGTCCGCACGCGAGCTCGGCGCCCGAGCCGTCATCCGGTAGATCTGCGCCCGCGCGTTCCTGATTGCGGCGCCCACCCCAGGGCACTCTATCCGGGGGCTCCCAATATCCCCGCCCGCTAAGACTTCGAGCCCTGCGAGCGCCGACGGTCGCGGAGCGCCCGGAGCCTCCGTCGGCCCGCGGCGAGCGCGTCCATCACCCGCCAGCGAAGTGCCGGTCGGCGGCGGGTGGCCCATACGAGCTCGCGACTCGTCGTCGACAGTTGCCCCTTGTGCGGACTGTCGCCGACCATGAAGTCGAATTCGGTCAGGCCACGGTCCAGGCATTCCTGCATGCAAAGCGCGCAGACGACGAAGATCGGCCGGATCTGCCGATCGGAGTAGGTCGCCAGTCCGCTCTGATAGTGAAGGAGACGCGAACGGTCGACGAATCCGTACAGGCACCCCACGGTCCCGCTCGCCGCGCGGACGCGAAACAGGACGATGCGGCCCTGCGGCAGGAGCGTCGAGATCAAGGTACGGTGAAACTCGACGAAACGCTGGCTGGCGAACGCGCCGGGCTGGCCGATCGCCGTCCACCTGGCCTGATGCAACTCGATCAGCTCGTCGAGGATCTCGAACGCGTGGTCGGGTGTCTCAGCCCATTCCCCGGCGACGTCTCCGAGCCCCCGTAAGCTGCGGCGCACCTTCCACCGGGTGGCCCTGTTGAACGCGCCCATCACGTCTCCGTGCGACGATCTGACCTCCTCGAGATCCATCGTCGGGCACGGCAGGCGCTCGATGTCGAATCGCGGCTCGGCGGCCAGGAACGGCTCGGCAGCGTCCGGCTCGAAGCCGTCCAGCACCACCTCGTGCCACCCGGGCTCTCCCCGCAGCTCGCGCATCAGCGCCGCGGCAAAGTCGACCCGGTCGTCGTTGGCGACGAGGACGCCGTTGTACTCCACGAACACACCCTCGCCGGGAGGCTCTCCGGCCGTTCCCAGATGGACCCTGCGGACGCTGAAAGGCCCGCGCTTCGTGCCGACCCCCTCGGTGACGAGCGCGATTCCGCGTGGGTCTCCAGCGATCGTTCCGATCGCGAAGCGATGGGGGACGACGTCACCGTAGTGCTCGAGCCAGCTACGGGTCCAGTCCCAGGAACAGGCAAGAACCCGCTGCCCGAACCGCCCCTCGAGGTCTACCCAAATCCGACCGGCCTCGGCCCGATCCGGGCCCGAGAGCCATCGAATCGCCACGGCGCCGCTGCCGGGCGAGTCAGGCGACATCGTCCCGGAGGCCAGGATGCGCGTGCATCGACCGAACCGTGGGAACCAGGCGCATACCCGCGGTCGCCTACTCCTCGACCGTCGTCGTCTCGGTCTCCGTCTCGGTCTCGGTCTCGGTTTCCGTCTCGGTCTGCGTCTGGGTCTCGGTCGCGGTCTGCGTCTCGGTCTCGGTCTGGGTCTGGGTTTCGGTCGCGGTGTTGGTCTCGGTTTCGGTGTTGGTGACGACGTCGGGTTCGCCGCCACTGTCGGCGGCGATCGCAGCGAGCGCGATCCCGAGGCCGAGCACCGCCGCGACGAGGACGGCGATCAGCAGCTTGATCCGATTCGAGAGCGCGGGCTCGGCGGGCTCAACGGGACCCGGGGGCGGTGGCGGCCCGCCGCGCTCGGGCGGCGGAGCGTCCATTCGGCGTGTCGGGTCGTCGTGCACCTCGCCGCCCGGCGGCCCGTCAGGGCGCCTCGACCCCTCCGCTGCCGCCGTCCGTGTCGGTCTCGGTCGTCGTCGTTTCGGTGTCGGTGTCGGTCGTCGTCGTGTCGGTGTCGGTCGTCGTCGGCTCGGTGACGTCGGTGGCCGGCGTCGTCCCCGGCGCCGTCTGAGCCGGTGTCTCGCCGTCGTCGCCGTCGCCGGCGGCGACGACGACAAGCGCGACGCCGAGGCCGACGACTGCGGCCACGAGCACGGCGAGCAGCAGCTTCGTCCGGTTCGACGGTCTCCGCGGATCGTCGGAGTAACGATCGGGCGGAGGCTGCATGTGGCGGGTGGGATCCTCGTTCATGCCCGGGACCCTACGCGCCCCGGCGGACGAAGGGAAGCTCGCCGGGGCGGCCCGGATCGCTCAGCCGGCCAGCGCGGCGCCGAGCCGCCGAAGCGCCTCGTCGACCTCCGCCTCGCCGACGACGAGCGGTGGCAGGAAGCGGAGCATCCCCGGCCCGGGGACGTTGACGACCAGGCCGGCGTCGAGGCAGCGGCCGGCGACCCCCGCCGCGTCGAGGCCCTCGGCAAGGTCGGCGCCGACCATCAGGCCACGGCCGCGAACGCCGGCGATCCCGTCGAGCGCGGCGAGGCCGGCGATGAAGCGGCCGCCGAGGCTCGCGACCCGGGCGAGCAGCTTCGGATCATCGATCACGCTCAGCGCCGCGAGCGCCGCGCGGGCGGCGATCGGGCCGCCGGCGAAGGTCGAGCCATGGTCGCCGCGGCCGAGGACGTCACCGAGCTCGGAGTTGCTGACGACCGCGGCGACGGGAAGTCCGCCCCCGAGCGCCTTGCCGGCGGTGATCAGATCGGGCGTGACCGGGAGCTGCTCGTATGCCCACAGCGTCCCGGTCCTCCCGATCCCGGTCTGGATCTCGTCGAAGACGAGCAGCGCGCCCGCCGCGTCGCAGGCCTCGCGGGCGGCGGCGATCACCTGCTCGGCGACCGGGAACACGCCGGCTTCGCCCTGGATCGGCTCGATCATCACCGCCGCGGTCCGCTCGCCGACCGCCGCGGTCAGCGCGTCGGGATCGTCCCGGGGCACGGTGACGAAGCCGGCCGGAAGCGGGCCGAACAGGTCCTCGCGCGCGAGCCGCGGGGTCGCCGCGAGCGAGCCGAGCGTGCGGCCGTGGAAGGCGTGGTCCAAGACGACGATCTCCGGCCGCTCGATCCCGCGCCCATGGGCGTGCTTGCGGACGAGCTTGATCGCGCATTCGTTCGCCTCGGTGCCGGTGTTGGCGATGAAGGCCCGCCCGCCGAGGCTCGACTCGGCGAGCCGCTCCGACAGCCGCAGCGCCGGCTCGGAATAGAACAGGTTCGAGCTCCCCGCGAGCCGCCCCGCCTGCTCGCGGATCGCGTCGACGATCAGCGGGTGGCAGTGGCCGGCGTTGTGGACCGAGAGCCCGGCGAAGAAGTCGAGGTACTCGCGGCCCTCCGAGTCCCACAGCCAGGCCCCCTGCCCGCGGACGAACTCGACCGGTGCCCGGGCGTAGGTGGGCATCGCGTAGCGCGCCTCGAGCTCCTGGAGCTCATCGACGCCGGTCACGGCGTGACCTTCGTCCCGATCCCGGCGTCGGTGAACAGCTCCAGCAGCAGGCTGTGGGCACGGCGGCCATCGATGATGTGCGCCGACTGGACCCCGCCGGCGATCGCTTCGACGCAGGCCTTGAGCTTCGGCTTCATCCCGCCTCCGATCCGCTCGAGCGCGGCCGTGACCTCGTCGACGGTCGCGGTCGAGATCAGCGACGCCTCGTCGTCGGGGTCGGCGAGCCAACCGGCGACGTCGGTGAGGAAGATCGCCTTGTAGGCGCGGAGCGCGGCGGCGACCTTGCCGGCGGCGGTGTCGGCGTTGACGTTGTATGAAGCGCCCTCGCGGTCGGCGCCGGCCGAGGCGACGACCGGGATGTAGTCCTCGGCGATGTGGTTGAGCACGTCGACGTCGACGCGGTCGATCTCGCCGACGAACCCGACCCGCTCGGCGTCGGGATGGGGGCTGACCTCGAACAGGCTCCCATCCTCGCCGCTGAGGCCGACCGCCGGCTGGCCGTGGCGGTTGAGCCGGCTGACGATGTCGGAGTTGACCTTGCCGAGCAGGACCATCTTCGCGACCTCGACCGTCTCCGGGTCGGAGACGCGGACGCCCTCGACGAACTTCACCTCCATCCCGAGCCGCTCCATATAGCTGGTGATGTCCGGCCCTCCGCCGTGGACGATCACCGGGTTGAGCCCGACGTACTTGAGCAGGACGACGTCGGTCGCGAACGCGTCGCGGAGCGCCTCCTCGCGCATCGCCGCGCCGCCGTACTTGATCACCACCCGGCGGCCGTGGAACTCGCGGATGTACGGCAGCGCCTCGAGCAGCGTCGCGACGCTTGCGACTTGGTCTGTGCTGCGCTCCGGTGCCGTCATGACCTCAACCCCGCCGCCCCCGGACGCGGGAGCAGAATGGAAGACCCGAGCCGAAGGCGAGGGAAAGGTGTTCCTGCGGGAGCGGAGGAGGCGGCGGGCATTTATGACGTGTACTCCGAATTGATCCGCACGTACTCCGGCGTGAGGTCGGAGAAGAAGACGTGCGCGGCCGCGTCGCCGCGGCCGAGGTCGACGCCGACCTCGGCCTCCGAGAGGTCGGAGCCGAGCTCTGCGGCGTCGATCCAATCCGGCCCCGGCTCGGGGAGCTCGGCGCCCGCGAGGGCCATCCCGGTCGCCTGAGCGATCCGGCCCCAGTTCGGGTCGCGGCCGTAGAGCGCGGTCTTGACCAGCGGCGAGTTGGCGATCGCGCGCGCGGCCCGCTCCGCCTCGTCGGCGCTCGCCGCGCCGGTGACCTCGACCCGGGCGGCTCGCGTCGCCCCCTCGCCATCGGCGACGATCTCGAGCGCGAGCTGGAGCAGCACGGCGTCGAGCAGCCCCGGCGGCAGCGGCCGGCCGGCGGCGCCGGTCGCCTGGAGCATCACCATGTCGTTGGTCGACATCTGGCCGTCGACCGTGATCCGCTCGAACGATCCGGCCGCCGCGGCGCGCAGCGCCGGCTCGGGATCGGGCAAGTGGGCGTCGGTCTGCACGAAGCAGAGCATCGTCGCAAAGCCGGGCTCGATCATCCCGGCGCCCTTCGCCTGGGCGGAGATCGTCACCCCGCCGGCGCGCAGCGTGCACTGCTTCGGCCCCCGGTCGGTGGTCATGATCGCGCGCTCGAAGTCGCGACCGCCACTGGCGTCGAGACCCGCGACGGCGGCGGCGATCGCCGCCTCGATCCCGCCGGCGGGGAGCGGCTCACCGATCACCCCCGTCGAGGCGACCGCGACCGCGGCGGGGTCGAGCCCGAGCTCGGCAGCCGCCGCCTCCTGGATCCGGACCGCGTCGCGGTAGCCGCCCTCGCCGGTGGCCGCGTTTGCGTTGCCGGAGTTGACGACCGCGGCCCGCAGCGACCCGAGCTCGCAGCGCTCGCGGCAGACCCTGACCGGCGCTGCGGGCGCGGCGTTGCGGGTCAGGAGCACCGACGAGGCGGCCGCGGCGTCGGCGGCGACGATCCCGAGGTCGGCCTTGCCCGACGGCTTGATCCCCGCCGCGACGCCCGCCGCCCGGAACCCCGGGGCGAGCTCGGCCGGATCGAGCTCCTCGACCCCCTCCGGGGAGCTGACCCAGCGCGAGCGCAGGAACGCCGCCGTGCCCGCCCGACTCACCGTAACCCCTCCGTCTCCGGCAGGCCGAGCATCAGGTTGAGGTTCTGGATCGCCTGGCCCGAGGCGCCCTTCCAGAGGTTGTCGATCGCCGCGAACGCGACGACTCGGCGGCCGTCCGCCGATGGCGTCGCGTGGACCCGGCAGAGGTTGGTGTCCCGGACCTCGCGCACCCCCGGCGGCCGGGACAGCACCTCGACGAACGGCTCGTCCCGGTAGCGGTCGTCGTAGAGCGAACGCAGCCGGTCGCCGTCGAGCGGCTCGGCGAGCTCGGCGTAGCAGGTCGCGAGCAGGCCCTGGTCGAGCGGCAGCAGGTGGGGGACGAAGGTCGCGCCGCCGTCGTATCCGAGCGCGGCGAGCTCCTGGTCGATCTCGGGGCCATGCCGGTGCCCGTCGGTGCCGTAGGGGGCGAAGTTCTCATCGACGTTGACGAAGTGGAGGCGGTCCCCTCCTCCCCGCCCGGCGCCGGATACCCCCGACTTGGCGTCGATCACCGCGCTCGCGATCAGTCCGCGCTCGGCGAGCGGAGCGAGCGCGAGCAGCGCCGCGGTCGGGTAGCAGCCCGGGTTGGCGACGAGCTCGGCCTCGCGGACGCGCTCGCGGTGGAGCTCGGTGAGGCCGTAGGCGGCGCTCTCGAGCAGGTCGGGCTCGCCGTGCGGGCCGTACCAGCGCTCGTAGGTCGGCAGGTCGCGGAGCCGGAAGTCAGCCGAGAGGTCGACGACCTGGATCCCCAGCCCTCGCATCTCCGCGACCACCGGCGCCGCCGCCCCGTGCGGGTAGGCGACGATCGCGGCGTCGATTCCGTCGAGCCTCGAAAGGTCGAGCTCGGCGAGCTCGAGCGGGACGCGATAGCGGGGGTAGAGCTCGGTCAGGGGCTTGCCGGCGTCCGCCCGGGCGGTGATCGCGACGAGCTCGAGCCGGGGATGGCGCCAGGCGAGCTCGGCGGCGAGAGCCCCGGCGAACCCCGAGGCGCCGGCGACGATCACCCGGGCGGCCGGGTCGGCGGCGAGCGGCTGCACCGGCGGCTCACTCACGCAGTGACCCCCCGATCCCGGCCAGCGCCCGCTTGATCGCCTCGCGGCGCTCGGCGACGTCGTCGTCGGTCAGCGTCCGGTCGGGGGCGCGGAACTCGAGCCGCAGCGCGAGGCTCTTGCGCCCCTCCCCCACCTGCTCGCCCCGGTAGAGGTCGAAGAGCTCGGCGTCGGCGAGCAGCTCGTCGCCGCCCTCGAGCACCGCCGCGCGAACTCGCTCGGCCGGAACGTCCTCGGCGACGACCACCGCGAGGTCCTGGAGCACCGCGGGGTAGGTGGTGACATCCTCGTAGCGCTCGCGGCCGAACCGCGACGCGGCGACGAGCGGCGCAAGGTCGACCTCGAACCCGGCGCCCCCGGGGAGGTCCCATTCGCGCGCGACCAGGGGGTGGAGCTCGCCGACCCAGCCGCTCTCCCGCCCGTCGATCGCGATCCGGGCGGTGCGGCCGGGGTGCAGGAACGGCTCACTCGCGGGCACGAGCTCGAGCGGCGCCCCGAGCCGGGAGCAGAGCGCCTCGAGCAGGCCCTTGGCGTCGTAGAAGTCGACCGGGCGGGCCTCCCGGCGCCACGCCGTCGGCGCCACGGCGCCGACGGCGAGGCAGCCGATCCGGTGCGGCTCGCACGCCGGCGGCGGCAGCTCACCGGCGAACGCGCCGGCGAGCTCGCCCCCCTCGGCGGGCCCGGCGGCGCGCAGATAGGCGCGACCCGACTCGAACAGCAGCACGCGGTCGGCGTCGCGGGCGAGGTTGTGGCGAGCTGCGTCGAGCAGCCCGCCGACGAGGCTCGTCCGCATCGCCACCTGCTCGGCGGTGAGCGGGTTGTCGGTCGCGATCGCGTCGCGGCGGGGATCGCCCTCCGGCAGGCGCAGCCGGTCGGGAAGGTCGGGCGCGGCCAGCGACCAGGAGACGATCTCGCAGGCGCCGAGGTCGCGCATCGCATCCTCGGCCCGGCGGCGGAGCGCCTGCTCGCGGCTGAGCCCGCCGACCCGATCGGCGTGCTCGGGCAGCGTCCGCGGCAACCGGTCGAACCCGTGCAGGCGGCCGACCTCCTCGACCAGGTCGGCCTCGCGGGTGACGTCGTAGTGGCGGTGGACGGGGACGGTCGCCCGCAGGTCGTCCTCGCCGTCCGGCTCGACCTCGAATTCGAGCCGCTCGAGGTGCTCGATCGCCTCCTCGCGGTCGACGTGGACGCCGAGCAGCGAGTCGAGCCGGGCGCCGTGGAGCGAGATCGCGTGCGGCGCAGGGATCTCGGCGGCCTCGTCGATCGTCCCCGGGAGGAGCCGGGCGCCGCAGAGCTCGACAATCAGCCGCGAGGCGATCCGCTGGCCCCGGATCGCGAGCTCGGGGTGGAGCTGCTTCTCGAACCGGGTCGAAGCCTCCGAGCGCAGGCCGAGCATGCTCGAGGTACGGAGGATGTTGACCCCGTCCCAGGTCGCGACCTCGAGCAGGACGCGGGTCGTCTCAGCGGAGACCTCGGACACCTGGCCGCCCATGATCCCGGCGATCCCCGATGGGCGGTCGCGGTCGCAGACGAGCACGGTCTCGCGGTCGAAGGTCCGCTCGACCCCGTCGAGGGTCGTCATCGTCTCGCCGTCACGAGCCCGGCGGACGATCACCTCGCCGCCTGGGAGCCGGTCGAGGTCGAAGGCGTGAAGCGGCTGGGCGGTCATCAGCATCACGTAGTTGGTGATGTCGACGACGTTCGAGATCGGCCGCTGGCCCGCGGCGACGAGGCGGGCCTTGAGCCACGCCGGCGAGGGGCCGATCGCGACCTCGGAGAACGCCCGGGCGGTGAACCGCGGGCAGAGCTCCGGGACCTCGACGCTGACCGACGCGTAGTCGCCGACCTCGCCGTCGCCGTCGGCCTCCGCGTCCTCGGACCACGGCGCGGGCGCGAGCGGCGCGCCGGTGATCGCGTGCAGCTCGCGGGCGACCCCGTAGACGCCCAGGCAGTCGGAGCGGTTCGGGTTCAGCTCGAGGTCGAGGACGGACTCGGAGATCGGGAGGACGTCGGCCAGCGGCGTTCCGGCGGCCGCGCCGTCGCCGAGCACCATGATCCCGGCCGCGTCGTCGCCGACCTCGAGCTCGGTCTCGGAGAGGATCATCCCGTCGGAGACGACGCCGCGGAGCTTCGCGCGGCCGAGCTGCCGGCCGCCGGGGAGCACCGCCCCGGGGAGGGCGACGGGCACCGTCTGCCCCGCGGCGACATTCGGGGCGCCGCAGACGATCGTCCGCGTCGCCTCGCCGGTGTCGACCTCGCACACCGACAGCCGGTCGGCGTTGGGGTGCTGCTCGGCCGAGAGCACCAGGCCGACGACGAACCCTTGCGGCGAGGGCGCACCGACCCGGATCACGCGCTCGACCTCGACCGCGCGCATCGACAGCAGCTCGGCGACCTCGTCGACCTCGAGCCCGGGGTCGCAGTACTCGCGCATCCATGAGAACGGGACTCGCATCAGGTCATCACCTCGGCGGTGCCTCGCGGAGTCATCGCTAGAACTGCCCCAGGAAGCGGAGGTCGTTCTCGTAGTACATCCGCAGGTCGGGGACGCCGTGCTTGAGCATCGCGATCCGCTCGATCCCCATCCCGAACGCGAACCCCTGGACCGTCTGCGGGTCGTAGCCGGAGCGCTCGACGAACCCGAACACGTTCGGGTCGACCATCCCGGCGCCGAGGATCTCGATCCAGCCGGTTCCCTTGCAGACCGGATCGCGCTCGCCGCCGTCGACCCGGCCGCTGCCGCCGCAGACCATGCACGAGACGTCGACCTGGACGCTCGGCTCGGTGAACGGGAAGAAGTCGGGTTTCAGCCGTGTCTCGCGGTCGGGGCCGAACAGCGCCCGCGCGGCCTCCTGGAGCGTCCCGGCGAGGTCGGCGAGCGAGACGCCGTCGCCGACCGCGAGGCCCTCGACCTGGTGGAACATCGGCGAGTGGGTGGCGTCGATCGTGTCGCGCCGGTAGGCCGTCCCCGGGACGACGATGAAGATCGGCGGCGGCTGCGACTCCATCGCCCGGATCTGCATCGGCGAGGTGTGGGTGCGGAGGAGGACGTCCCGGGGACCGGGCGGAAGGAGTGCATCAGGGCCCGCCGCCTCCTCCGCTTCGCGTCCGGGGGCGGCGGGATCGCGGGCGACCGCCCAGGCGGGCACGCGGATCCCTTCGGCGAGGCTCTTCGGGTCGACGTAGAAGCTGTCCTGGACCATCCGCGCCGGATGCCCGGGCGGGTGGTTGAGGGCGGTGAAGTTGTAATAGTCGTGCTCGACGTCCGGTCCCTCCATCACCCGGTAGCCGAGGCCGACGAAGACGTCCTCGATCTCGCGCCTGGTGCGGGTCAGCAGGTGCAGGTGGCCAGTCGCCACCGGCGGCGTCCCCGGCAGGGTGACGTCGATCACGTCGTCGAGCAGCGAGCGCTCGAGCTCGGCCGCCTCGAGCTCTGAGCGGCGAGCCGTGAGCGCCCCCTCGAGCGCCTGGCGGACGGCGTTCGCGGCCGCGCCGACCGGACCGCGCTCCGTCGGGTCGAGGTCGCCGATCCCGCGCAGGATCGACGTCAGCTCGGACTTGCGGCCAAGGTAGGCAACCCGGAGCTCCTCGAGCTCGCCGGCGCCTGGCGCCGCGGCGATCGCCGCCTCCGCTTCGGCCTTCAGCTCCTCGATTCGATCCAGCATCAGCTCGCTCCGTCCTGTTCGGCGGCCGCCGACGATATCCGCCCGAGCGCTATCGCCGCCGCCGCGGCGACGTTGAGCGACTCGGCGCCGTGATCGCGGAGCGGGATCGTCCACCGCCGCTCGCAGGCTTCGACGACCTCGCCCGGGAGCCCGGCGCGCTCGGCGCCGAGGCAGATCGTCACCGGCGGGCGCACCTCGCCGGGCACCTCGCCGCCGTGGGCGACGAGCGCAATCCGCGGCCGCGGCGTCTCCTCGACGCCGGCGCGGGCGATCGGCTGCCCGAACGCCGACCCCATGCTCGCCCGGGTCGCCTTCGGCGAGTGCGGGTCGGCGCACCCGGGACCGAGGGCGACGGTGCCGTCGACCAGCGCATGCGCGGTTCGGATCACGGCGCCGACGTTGCCTGGGTCGGCGACGCCGTGCAGGTAGACGCAAACCGGACCCGCGGGGCGCGACCACGAGCGCCGCCAGACCGAGATCACCCGGGTCCCCGAGCCCAGTGCCGAGACCGAGTCGAGGAGCTCCGGCGCCACCTCGGTGCCGTCGATGCCCGACCCGGCCGCACTCAGCACCAGCACGGGCTCGTGCCCCGCCGCCAGCGCCGCCGCGAGCAGGTCCTCGCCCTCGACCGCGAACAGCCCTTCGCGGTCGCGGTGCTTGCGCTCGGCGAGGCGGCGGACCAGCTTCAGCTTCTCGTTGTCCTTGCTCGTGATCATCGCTGTCGGTCGGGAACGAAAAAGGGCGCCTCGTGGGCGCCCGGGGAGTCCTCCTCTCGGCTGTCGAGCGCTCAGGCCTCGACAGCCCCCCGGGCCTGCTCGGCAAATCGGCGGAAGGCCTCGGGATCGCGAACCGCGATGTCGGCGAGCAGCTTGCGGTTGACCTCGACCCCGGCCTGCTTGAGGCCGTGCATCAGCTCCGAGTACGTCATGCCCTCGCGCCGCGCGGCGGCGTTGATCCTGATGATCCACAGCCGCCGCATGTCGCGCTTGCGCCGGCGGCGGTCGCGGTACGCGTACTGCCCCGAGCGCATCACCTGCTCGTGGGCGAGCCGGTAGCTCGAGTGCTTGCGGCCCCAGTAGCCGCGCGCCTGGCGCAGGACCTTCTTCTTGCGCCGCTTGCGCGCGACGGCGTTGGTCGCCCGGCTCATTCGCCGCCCCTCTCGCCGAGCAGCGCGCGGACGCGCTTGCGGTCGGGCTTCGAGATCACCGAGGGCTTCGCCATCCGCCGCTTGCGCTTCGGCGGCTTCTTCTCGAGGATGTGGCTCGAGTAGGCGCGCCGCCCCCGCAGCTTGCCCTTCGCGGTCTTGCGGAAGCGCTTCTTGGCGCCGGAATGGGTCTTCATCTTCGGCATCGGAGCCAGCTATTCAAGCAGGCCCGCGGCGGGATTCGCCGCCCGGCGCGGCTCCGGCCGGCCTCAGGCGGCCGAGCTGGCGTCGGCCGGCGCGTCGTCAGCCTTGCCGCGCCCCGCCCCGTCGCGCGTCGGCGCGAGCAGCATGTGCATGTTGCGGCCCTCCTGGAGCGGGCGCTGCTCGATCGTCGCGAGGCCCCCGAGGTCCTCGAAGAGCCGCTCGAGCAGGGCCCGGCCGCGCTCGGGATGCGCCTGCTCGCGGCCGCGGAACATGATCGTCACCTTGACCTTGTCCTGC
This sequence comes from Solirubrobacterales bacterium, assembly GCA_035461385.1. Taxonomy (GTDB): domain Bacteria; phylum Actinomycetota; class Thermoleophilia; order Solirubrobacterales; family 70-9; genus DATHVI01. The sequence goes on along the minus strand of DATHVI010000024.1, from coordinate 5,030 downwards.
TGGCGCAGGAACCGCTCGACGTGCCCCTTCTTCGTCTCGTAGTCGTGGTCGGCGATCTTCGGCCGCAGCTTGATCTCGCGCACGTTCACCTGCTGCTGGTGCTTGCGCGCGGCCTTCGCCTTCTGCTCCTGCTCGTACTTGTACTTCGAGTAGTCGAGCAGCCGCGCGACCGGCGGGCGCGCCTGCGGCGCCACCTCGACCAGGTCGAGGTCGCGCTCGTGGGCCATCTTCAACGCGTCGTCGGTCTTGACGACGCCGATCTGGCTGCCGTCCTCGTCGATCAGGCGCACCTGGGCGACGCGGATCCGCTCGTTGATCCGCGTCGGGTCGCGCTCGGGGGGCTGCCGGTCGAACCGTCTCGGGACCGGCACTAGCTCAGGTCGGCGGGAAGCGTCAAGCTGACTGCGATAGGCGAGGGGACGGGAACGAAGCGGGAAGGGGCACGGACGCTCAGCGGCGCGCTCGGATCTGGGTGCCCTTCATCGCGGCCGAGTATAGAGGCTGCTCAGCCGTCGATGGGCGATCGGGCGGCGGGCGCGTGGGTGCCGCCGGCACCCCCGTCGCGAGCGAGCTCGTCGAGGCGCCGGCGAATCTCGCGCAGCTCGTCGAGGACCTCCTGGCGCTCCGCCTCCTCCTCGTCGGCGTGCAGCGACTGGGTCGCGGAGACGATGATCGCGATGAACAGGTTCAGGACCATGAAGCTCGCGATCAGGATGAAGGTGACGAAGTAGAGCCACGCCCAGCCGTAGGTCTCCATCACGATCCGCGCGATCCCGCTCGACCACGACTCGAGCGTCATCACCTGGAAGAGCGAGAACAGGCTCGCCCCGAGGCCTCCGAACCACTCCGGGAACGAGTCGCCGAAGAGCTCCGCCCCGATCACCCCGCAGACGTAGAAGACGAGCCCGAGGAGCAGCGTCGTCCAGCCGAGCCCGGGAAGCGCGCGCAGCACCGACTCGACGATGTCGCGAAGCCGCTGCACCTGGGAGACGAGGCGGAGGACGCGGAGGACGCGCAGCGAGCGGAGGATCCGCAGCGGGCCGGACCCGGGGACGAGGGCGATGCCGACGACGAGGAAGTCGAAGACGTTCCAGCCCGAGCGGAAGAAGCGCGGCCCGAACGCGACCAGCTTGATCGTGATCTCGACCACGAAGACGGCGAGGATCGCGGCGTTGACCGCCGCGAGCACCGAGCCGATCCGGTCCTCGAGCGAGCCCGAGGACGACCGCGTTGACGACGATCAGCGCGATGATGAAGTTGCGAGGCCCCGGGCTCTCGATCCAGCCACCGAGGCGCTCGCGCCACCCGGGGCGTAGCTCTGGGTCCATCCCCGCCGGCTGCGGCGCGGGGCGTTCGACGCCCGCGACGCGGGTGCTAGTTGGGGCCGCCATCCGACTCGGCCGCGATCCGGTCCGCAAGCTCGGCCACGGTCATCGCGCCGAGGTCGCCGGCGTCGTGCTCGCGCACCGAGACCTGTTCGGCCTCGGTCTCACGATCGCCGACGACGAGCATGTAGGGGAGCTTGGCGAGCTCGGCGTCGCGGATCTTCTTGCCGACCGACTCCGACCGGCCGTCGATCCGCGCCCGTACGCCGGCGGCGCGAAGCTCGGCGCCGACCCGCTCGGCGTAGTCGAGGTGGCGGTCGGCGACCGGCAGCACCGCCGCCTGCACCGGCGCGAGCCAGACGGGGAAGCGACCTCCGTGGTGCTCGATCAGGATCCCGACGAAGCGCTCCATCGAGCCGAGCAGCGCGCGGTGGATCATCACCGGCCGGTGGTCGGCGTTGTCGGCGCCCTGGTAGCTGAGCTCGAATCGCTCCGGCATGAAGAAGTCGATCTGGCAGGTGCCGAGCTGCCACGAGCGCCCGAGCGCATCGGTGACGTGGAAGTCGATCTTCGGTCCGTAGAAAGCGCCCTCGCCGGGATTGAGGCGGTACTCGCGCCCGATCCGCTCGAGCGCCGAACGGAGCATCTCGGTCGCCTGCTCCCACTCCTCGTCGGTTCCGATCGACTTCTCGGGCCTGGTCGAGAGCTCGACCTCGACCGAGTCGAAGCCGAACCGCGCGTAGAGCTCGTCGATCGCCTCGACGATGTCGATCACCTCGTCGGGCGCCTGCTCGGGGGTGCAGTAGACGTGCGCGTCGTCCTGGGTGAAGGCGCGCACCCGCAGCAGCCCGTGGAGGACGCCCTCGCGCTCGAACCGCGAGACGCGACCGAACTCGGCCAGTCGCAGCGGAAGCTCGCGGTAGGAGTGGCGCTCGGAGTCGAAGACCAGGCAGGCGCCCGGGCAGTTCATCGGCCGGACCGCGAACCGGCGCCCGCGCTGATCGCGGTCGCGCTCCGACGGCTCGGCGAAGAACATGTTCTCGCGGTAGTTCTCGTAGTGGCCAGAGCGGTGCCACAGCTCCTCGTCGAGGATCTGCGGAGTGTCGATGCGGACGTAGCCGCGGCGGTCGAGCTGGTCGCGGACCTCGCGCTCGACCAGGTCGAGGAGGACCGCGCCCTGCGGCAGCCAGAACGGCATCCCCGGGGCCTCCTCGCGGAAGGTGAACAGGCCGAGCTCCGGACCGAGCCGGCGGTGGTCGCGCGCCCGCGCCTGCTCGAGCCGCTCGAGGTGCTCGTCGAGCTCGCGCCGGCTGTGGAACGCGGTCCCGTAGATCCGGGTCAGCATCTGCCGGGTCTCGTCGCCGCGCCAGTACGCGCCGGCGACCGCGCTCAGCTTGAACGCCCCGACCCGGCCGGTCGACGGCGCGTGCGGGCCGCGACAGAGGTCGGTGAACGGGCCGTTGCGGTAGAGCGAGACCGACTCCACCCCCTCGTCGCGGACGAGGTCCTCGATCAGCTCGACCTTGTACGGCTGGTCGGCGTCGCGGAAGCGCTCGATCGCCTCGGCGACGGGAAGCTCGGAGCGCTCGAACGGCTCGTCGGCCTCGACATGGGCCCGCATCCGCTCCTCGATCCGCTCGAGGTCGTCCTCGGACGGGCGAGCGCCGTCGGGGAACTCGAAGTCGTAGTAGAAGCCGTCGGCAACCGGCGGGCCGATCGACACCTTGGTGCCCGGCCAGAGGTCGAGGACCGCGGTCGCCATCACGTGCGCGGCGTCGTGGCGGACGAGCCAGAGTGCGGCGTCGCGGTCGTCGCCTTCGCTCGTCGGCGTGATGATCCGGATCTCGGCCCCGTCGGGGAGCTCGGCGCCGAGGTCGCGGAGCTCGCCGTTGACCCGCACCCCGAGCGCGTCGCGTGCGAGCCGCGGCCCGATCGCCGCGGCGGCGTCGGCACCGGTGGCGCCGGCCTCGAGCTCGAGTGGTGAGCCGTCGGGAAGGGTGACGGTGACTCCGGGCACAGCGACGGCCATGCTACTCAGGCGACCCTTGCGGCTCGGCGGAGGCGGCCGCCGGATCGACCCTTGCGGCTCGGCGGAGGCGGCCGCCGGATCGGCCCGGGCGCCGTCGGCGATGAACGGGCACGGGGCCTCGCCGGCGACCGGGTCGGCGGGTTCCCAGAGCGCGTACTCGGGCGTCGCGCGTTCGAGGTCGAGCCCGGCGAACGGCGGCGCCCCCGGATCGCCGTCGACGACCAGCACCCGCGCGATCCCGGCCGGCGGTTGGTCGCCCGAGGACGGCCCCGCCTCGGCGACGCACACGCGGCCGCCGCGCAGCTCCCAGACGAGGTAGTCGCGGCCGTGCTCGTCGCGCAGCAGCTCCGGCGGCGCGAGGACGAGCGTCGACCCGGCGCCGAGCTCGGGCTGGAGCTCGCGCAGCGCCGGCGAGTGGGAGCTCGGGCCGACGGGGCCGTTGGCGAGCACGAGCAGCGCGCTCGCGCCCGCGGCGGCGAGGTATGCCAGCCCGAGCGGGCGCGGCCCGGCGCTCGCAAGGCCGCGAACCGTGACCAAGGCGACCAGCGGCGCCGCGATCGCGAGCGCCTTCGCCTCCTGGTACGGCGTCCCGGCGGTGAGCGCGTAAAGCCACAGCACGGCGGCGGCGGCGAGCGCCGCGGGCACCGCCGGCTCGCCGCGGCCGAGCGACGCCCGCAGCCCGACCGCGGCCGCCGCGAGCGCGAGCGCCGCCCCGGCGTAGAACGCGATCGCCGGGGCGGCGCCATCGCCCGGCTCGACCCTGAAGTCACCCGACGGCCAGACGCCGAGCGCGACCAGCGGCGAGAGCCGGTTGAACAGGTTTCCGAGCCCCGGCCCGTCGGGATCGAAGGTCTCGAAGCGGGCGAACTCGACCACCCGCCCGATCTCGGGCGCGGTCGCGGCCGCGAGCACCGCGACCGCGAACGCCGCCGGTGCCGCCGCCTCGCGGGCGAGTCGGCGCGCCCGTCCGAGCCCCCCGGCGCGCGCGGCGCGGATCAGCTCGGCCGCCGCCCAGATCGCCGCCGCGCCGGCGAGCCAGGTGAGCCCGGGGAAGCTGTAGGCGTAGACGCTCCCGATCGCGAGCGCGGCGAGCGGCAGCCCCCGCCGCCACCGCCGTTCGGGCGCGACCTGCCGCCACTCGCGGCCGAGCTCGTGGAGGGCGATCGCGAACGCGACCACGAACAGCGCCTGCGCCGTCTCCTTGAACGCGCCCTGGACGAGGTAGGCGGCGACGAGGTAGGCGAACCCGACCACCAGCGCGCCGGCGACCCGCCACCGCGCCCCCACGCCCGCGAGCAGGGCGAGCGGGGCGAGGCTCGCGGCGACGGCGATCGCGATCTGGAGCCCCCCGAACGCGTGCACGCTGCTGGGCCCGAGCTCGGCGAGGCCGGCGACGAGCGCGTGCGGCCCGAGCGGATAGCCGTCGGCGATCAGGCGGTCGGTTCCCCCGGCGGCGAGCCGCTCGGTGGCGAGCAGGTGCTGCGACATGTCGGGGTTGAGCCCGGTCCCGAGGATCCCGAACCGGCGCTCGACGATGAACGGAAGCGATGCCGCCAGCGCCGCGAGCCCAGCCGTCGCGACCGCGGCGCCGGCGCCCGGGCCGGGTGCAAGATCGACCCGGCGGCGCAGCACGACGGCGGATCCGATCAGCGCCGCGGCGATCGCCGCGGCCACCG
>DATHVI010000023.1:0-26485 GCA_035461385.1 Solirubrobacterales bacterium | reverse complement strand
GGCGTGAGCGGCGCAGTCGAAACCGCGGCCGCGACCGCCGAGGCGACCGCCGCCCGGACCCGCGAGGGCTGCGCGCTCGTCACCGGTGCCTCGCGCGGGATCGGCGCCGCCGTCGCCCGCGCGCTCGCCGCCGACGGCTGGCCGGTCGGCGTCAACTACCGAAGCGACGCCGACGGCGCCGAGCGGGTCGCCGGCGAGATCCGGGAGGCCGGCGGCGAGGCGCTCACGATCCAGGCCGACGTCACCGAGCCCGGTGCGGCCGACGCGCTCCTGCCGCGGCTCGCCGGCGAGTTCGGGCCGGCGCTGGTGCTGGTCAACAACGCCGGGCTGACCGCGGACAACCTCTCGATGCGGCTCGGCGACGACGAGTGGGACCGCGTCCTCGAGACGAACCTCACCGCGGCGTTTCGGATCACCCGCGAGGCGCTCGGCCCGATGGTGCGGGCGCGGTTCGGGCGGATCGTCAACGTCGCCTCGGTGGTCGGGGTCCGGGCCAACCCCGGCCAGGCGAACTACGCCGCCTCGAAGGCCGGCCTGATCGCGTTCACGAAGACGGTCGCGGTTGAGGTCGCACGCCGGGGCGTGACGGTGAACGCGGTCGCCCCCGGGTTCATCGACACCGAGCTCACCTCCGATCTGCCGAAGAACGCCGACAAGGCCCTGCTCGACGCGATCCCCGCGCGGCGGACCGGCACCCCCGAGGAGGTCGCCGCGTGCATCCGCTTCTTCGCCTCCGACGCAGCCTCGTACGTGACCGGATCGATCTTGACCGTCGACGGCGGGATGACCGCCTGAGCCGGACGCAGTAGCTGAAACCAAGACAAGGAGAACGAAAGTGCCGGAGACAGTGACAAAGGACCAGATCCAGAGCCGGGTGATCGACGCCCTCGTCGAGTTCGGCGAGGAGCGCGAGGACCTCAGCCGCGAGGCGAAGTTCGAGGACCTCGACGTCGACTCGCTCGATCTCGTCGAGCTCGCCCAGATCGTCGAGGACGAGTACGGCGTCGAGCTCTCGGATTCCGACATGGACAAGCTGAAGACGGTCGGCGACGTCGTCGACCTGATCGCGGAGCGCGCCTAGCGGCCGCGATCGAAACGGATTGGAGGACGTGATGACTCGCAAGGTCGCGATCACCGCTGTCGGGGTGGTGAGCCCGCTCGGCGTCGGTGCCCGATCGCTGATCGATCGCTGGACCGCCGGCGAGTCGGGGATCGTCGACGGGCTCGCCCCGGCAAACGAGTTCGAGCCCACCGACCACCTCACGCGGCGCGAGGCGCGGCGGTCGGACCGGTTCACCCAGTTCGCCGCGGTCGCCGCCAAGGAGGCGATCGACGCCGCCGGCTGGGGTGATGAGAAGCCGTACGACCCGGGCGACATCGGCTGCGTCATCGGCACCGGGATCGGCGGGATCTCGACGATCGAGGAGCAGCACACCCTCCTGCAGCAGAACGGGGGCGGTGGCGGCGTCTCGCCGCTGTGCGTCCCGCAGATGATGGCCAACGCCGCCGCCGGCCAGGTCGCGATCCGCCACGGCCTCAAGGGCGAGTGCTACGGGACCGTCTCAGCCTGCGCCGCGGGCGGGCAGGCGGTCGGCGCCGGGCTGAGGATGGTCCAGCACGGTGACGCCGACGCGTGCGTCGTCGGCGGCACCGAGGCGGCGATCACGCCGCTGGCGATGACCGCTTTCCGGGAGATGGGGGCGACCTCGAAGGAGGGCGTCTCGCGTCCGTTCGACCGCCGCCGCGACGGGTTCGTGATGGGCGAGGGCGCCGGGATCCTCGTGCTCGAGGAGGCGAGCGCCGCCGAGGCGCGGGGCGCCCCGATCCTCGGCTACCTGGCCGGCTATGGCGCGACCGCCGACGCCCACCACCTGACGGCGCCGGACCCCGACGGCGACGGCGCCGCGCGGGCGATCGAGCGCGCGCTCGCCGACGCGGGCCGCGAGCCGGCGGAGATCGACTACGTCAACGCCCACGGCACCTCGACGCCGCTCAACGACCGCTCCGAGACCGAGGCGCTGAAGCGGGTCCTCGGCGACCGGGCGGCGAGCGTCCCGGTGTCGTCGCTCAAGTCCTCGATCGGGCATCTGCTCGGCGCCGCCGGCGCTGTCGAGGCCGTCGCGACCGTGCTCGCGCTCTCCGACGGCGTCGCCCCGCCGACGCTGAACTACGAGGAGCCCGACGAGGGGCTCGACCTCGACTACGTCCCGAACCAGTCGCGGAAGCTGGAGCGAAACGGCCGGCCCCCGGTCGCGATCTCGAACTCGTTCGGCTTCGGCGGCCACAACGTCGTCCTCTGCATCGAAGGAGGTCCATGACCGTAGCCACCGTCGCACCCCGCACGCAGGCCGCAACGCCGACCCGTCCCGAGCAGGCGCCGCCGGAGGCGCTGACTCCGGGCGAGCGCCTCGCGGCGCTCTGCGATCCCGGCTCGTTCCGCGCGATCCGCAGCGGCGTGGTCTCCCACCGCGCCGGCGACCGCGCCCGCCCGGGCGATGGCGTCCTCGCCGGCGCCGGGACCGTCGACGGGCGGCCGGTGTTCTGCTACGCGCAGGACCCGTCGTTCATGGGCGGCTCGCTCGGCGAGGCGCACGCGGAGTCGATCGTCCGGGTGATGTCGCTCGCCGGCCAGGCGGGGGCGCCGGTGGTCGGCTTCGTCGAGTCCGGCGGGGCACGGCTCCAGGAGGGCCACGCGGCGCTCTCGGGCTACGGCCGGATCTTCCGCGCCAGCGTCGAGCTCTCGAAGCTCGTTCCCCAGATCACCGTCGTCACCGGCGTCTCCGCCGGCGGCGGCGCCTACTCGCCGGCGCTCACCGACTTCGTGCTGATGACCGACCGGGCGCGGATGTTCCTCACCGGGCCGAAGGTCGTTCGCCAGGCGCTCGGTGAGGAGGTGACGATGGACGAGCTCGGCGGCACCCGGGTCCACGAGCGAAACGGCGTCTGCCAGCTCACCGCCGGGAGCGATATCGAGGCGACCGAGCTCGCGCGGGACCTGCTCGCACACCTGCCCGACGCGCTCGGCGAGCGGCCGCCGGTGGCGGCGCCCGCCAGGCCGGGCGGGGCAGCGCCCGACGCGACCGTTCCCGCCGCGGCGCGCCGCGTCTACGACGTCCGCGACGTCGCCCGCTCGATCCTCGACGCCGGGCACCTGCTCGAGGCCTCGCCGCGCTGGGCGCCGAACATGGTCACCGGCTTCGGCCGGATCGAGGGCAGGCCGGTCGGCGTGATCGCCAACCAGCCGCGGCGGCTCGGCGGGGTCATCGACTCGGTCGCCTCGGAGAAGGCGGCGCTGTTCGTCAATGCCTGCAACCGCTTCCGGCTCCCCCTCGTCGTACTGGTGGACACGCCGGGGTTCATGCCCGGCACGCGCCAGGAGGGCCTCGGCGTGATCCGCCACGGGGCGTCGCTGCTGCGCGCGTTCGCCGGCGCCGACGTGCCGAAGGTCACCGTCGTGCTGCGTAAGGCCTACGGCGGCGCGGTGATCACGATGAACTCGAAGGACCTCGGCGCCGACATGGTCTTCGCCTGGCCGGGCGCCGAGATCGGGATCATGGCCGCCAACCAGGCGGTCGGGATCGTCAACCGGCGCCAGATCGCCGACGCCGACGGCGACGAGGGGCTGCGGCAGGCGCTCGCCGCCGCCTACGCCGACGAGCACCTCAACGCCGACGCGGCCGCCGCGAGCGGGTTCGTCGACGAGGTGATCGAGCCCGCCGAGACCAGAGACCGACTCGCCTGGGCGCTGCACACGCTCGAACGATGAGCCCGCAACGCGACCACTACGCCGTAATCGCCAGCGCCTTGGCCAGCCAGCGACCGGTCACCCGCCCGCACTCGTGCTTCGTCGCCCTCGGTGACAGCTTCACCGCGGGCACGGGCTGCGAGCCGGGCGAGAGCTGGGCCGATCGCCTCGCGGCCGCGCTGCGCGCCCGCAACTCGCGGCTCTTGTACCGCAACTTCGCGGTCGACGGGGCGACGAGCGGCGAGGTGCTCGAACAGGTCGGCCCGGCGCTCCAGCTCGAGCCCGACCTGGTCAGCGTCGTCTGCGGCGGCAACGACGTCCTCCGCCGGCGCCGGCCCGACGTCGACGGCTACGCCGAGCGGCTCGACCGGATCTTCTCTCGGTTCGAGGAGCTCCCCGGGGTGACGCTCGTCACCGCGACGTCGCCGACGCGCTGGACGTTCCTCGGCCTCCGGCCCCGAACCGCGCAGCGGGTCGAGGCGGCGATCGCGGCGGTCAACGAGGCGACGCGCGAGATCGCCCGCGCCCACGACGTCCTCTGCCTCGAGGTCGCGGGGCATCCGGGCCTCGAGAACCCCGAGAACTTCTCCGAGGACGGCCTTCACCCCTCGCCGCTCGGCCACGCGCGGGCCGCTCGCGCCTTCGCCGCCCTGCTCGAGGAGCGGCTCGGCGGAGCGTCCGGGCTCGACGAGGAGGTCGCCTGATGGGCGCCGCCGACCGCGCCGCCCGCGAGCCGCGGCCCGCGGCCGCGGCCGACCCGTTCGCGAGCGACTTCGACGCGCTCGAGGTCGGCGCCGGCATCGTCACCCGCGGGCGGACGATCACCGAGGCCGACCTTGTCTCGTTCTCGGCCCTGACCGGCGACTGGCATCCCCAGCACGCCGACGCGAGCTGGGCCGCCTCGAGCCAGTTCGGCGAGCGAATCGCGCACGGGATGATGGTCCTCTCATACGCGGTCGGCCTGCTGCCGATCGATCCTGAGCGGGTCGTCGCCCTGCGCGGGATCCGCCAGGTCGTCTTCAAGCGGCCGGTGCCGATCGGCGAGACGATCCGCGTCCACGCCGAGATCGCCGAGACGAAGCCGCTCGACGACGCGCACGGCCTGGTCACGATCGGGGTCCAGGTGCGAAACCCGTCCGGGAAGCTGCTTGCGCGGTGCGCGATCGAGACGCTCTGGCGCCGGCGACCCGATGAGCCCGGCGGCGTGGGAATGGGAAACGGCTCCGCGGCGGCCTCGGAGAGCCGCGGAGAAGGAGGAGGAGGGGGCGCCGCCGCCACTGACGGCGCCCCTGCCGGTGCGGACGCCTCTCCGCCCGGCACCTCCTCCGGGCCAACTTCAGACGGCGGCGACCCGTCGCCGGTCGCCGACGGGCGGGTGCTGATCTAGTGATGGTCCCTCGCGCGCCCGCACGCTGCTACGCAAGGAGGCGCCGCTGATGGCGGCGGAGACCCCGCAGCTCCTCGCCGGCAAGCGGCTGCTCTTGACCGGCGTGATCACCCGCAAGAGCATCGCCTTCGCGGTCGCCGAGCAGGCGCAGCTCGCCGGGGCCGAGATCGTCCTCACCGGCTTCGGGCGCTCGCGGCGGCTCACCGAGCGCTCCGCGCAGCGGCTCCCCGACCCCCCCGACGTGCTCGAGCTCGACGTCAACAGGGAGGAGGACCTCGAGGCGGTAGCGGCCGACCTCGACCGTCGCTGGGGTGGGCTCGACGGCGCGCTTCACGCGATCGCCTTCGCCCCCGAGGACGCGCTCGGCGGCCGCTTCCTCGAGACCTCGGCCGAGAGCGCGGGGGTCGCGTTCAGGACCAGCGCCTACTCGCTCTCGGCGCTCGCCCGCCACCTCGCTCCGCTTTACGAGCGAAGCGGTGGCGGCAGCCTCGTCGGCCTCGACTTCGACGCCTCGGTCGCCTGGCCGGCCTACGACTGGATGGGGGTCGCGAAGGCGGCGCTCGAGTCGGCGAGCCGCTACCTCGCCCGCGACCTCGGTCCGCGCGGCGTCCGCGTCAACCTCGTCTCCGCCGGCCCGATCGCGACCGCCGCCGCGGGCGGCATCCCCGGCTTCCACGAGCTCGCCGGGGTCTGGAAGCAGGGCGCCCCGCTCGGCTGGGACAGCGCCGACCCGGTCCCGGTCGCGCGCACCGTCTGCTTCCTGCTCTCGGACTGGGCGGCGGCGATCAGCGGCGAGATCGTCCACGTCGACGGCGGCCTTCACGCCCTCGGCGCCCCGGGCGCGGCCAACGGCAGCCCCGCCGAGGCGGAGGCTTCGGCGCCGGCCGAGGCTTCCGACGCGCCTGCGGACTGACGCTCGTCGCTGGCGCGTCAGCGGCGGATAGCGCCACTAGCCGCCAACTCGACTCCGGAGCTTCCCGGAGCGCCCCGGAGTCGCGATCTCCCACGCCTCGCCACGCCCAGCCGCCGGCGCCTGGCCTCGCGCGGCCGTCGGGCCGAGCCCGTGTCGCGCTGGCGCGCCCGGAGCTCGAGTACGGCGACGATCCCGGCCGTGGGGCGGAACGGGTCGGCGATCACCGTCCCGTCGCTCGCGACCGCGGCAGCCGCGACCCCGTCCTGCTCGGCGAGCAGCAAGCGGCCGCGTGGCACCGGTGCGCTGTCGCGCTCGGCCAGCCACCGGATCGCCTCGGCGTCGGCGTCGCCGGCCTCGTGAATCGTCAGCGTCCCGGGTTCGACCTCGCCGCCCTGGTTGCGCTTCGACCTGATCATCGTCGCCTCCTCATCGCTCGACCTCATGCGCCGAGGCTATGCCCCGTGAGCGCCCGGATCATCGGTGCCACCACCCAAATCTCAGGCGCGATCCGGGGCCGGAGGATGGCGGCATGCACGTAGTGCCGGGCTCCGAAGCGCGCGCGACCACGTCGCCATCGCGGCGATCCCGTGTCCTTCGTCCGAGATCAGGAGCGCTGCGAGAACCGCGCCGCGGCCGCCGCCCGCCCCGCCTTGCCGGAGACCCCGAGCTTCGCGTAGACGTTCGAGAGGTGCCGCTCGACGGTGCGGACGCTGACGTAGAGCCGCTCGCCGATCTCCTCGTTGCTGAGCCCCTCGGCGACGAGCGCCAGAACCTCGCGCTCGCGCTCGCTGAGCTCGTCGAGCTTCGGGCCGGGCACCCGAGCCTCGCCGTGCGCCGATCGCAGGTGCTCCCGCGCCGCCACGAGGAAGGTCTCCCACGCCGGCTCGTCGGCGAGCAGGAGGTGATTCTCGCTCTCGAGCGGCAGGAAGGTCGCGCCGGGGATCCCCGTGGCAAGGATCCGGCCCTCCTCGAACGGCACCACCTGGTCGCCACGCGCGTGCGCGACGAGGGTCGGGCAGGCGACCTCGTCGAGCAGGTCGACGACGTCGATCTCCATCCAGCTCCGCTGCAGGCGCCCGGCGTTCTCGGGCGAGGCCGACACGCGCTGGAGCTCGTCGAACCAGGTCATCTGCTGCTCGCTCGCCCCGGGGATGAAGGTGCTCGTGAAGACGCGGCGGAACCGCGCATCGGCCCGCCCCCATCCAACTCGGATCAGCGACAGCAGCAGCTCGTTCTCCTCGGCGACGGCGGGGGACTGCTCGCGCCGGCCCCTGCCGCGCGCGTAGCTGCCATGGAGGACCAGCGCCGACACCCGCTCCGGGTGGCGGACCGCATAGGCGATCGCGATTGCGCCGCCCTGGGAGATCCCGAGCACGGCGAACCGCTCGAGCCCGGCAGCGTCGACGACCGCCTCGAAGTCCGAGATCTGGGCGTCGAGGGAGAGGTCTCGGGCGTCGGGATCGGAGAGCCCGCTCGCGCGCTCGTCGTAGCGGACCAGCTCGTGATCGCGGCCGAGCCCCTCGATCCAGTGCCGCCAGATCGGGCTATCCCAGTCGAACTCGAGGTGAGTGAGCCAGTTCGCCGCCTTGACCAGAGCCGGGCCCGACCCGCTCGCGGCGTAAGCGATCCGGACGCCGTCGCCGGCGGTGCAGAAGCGAATCCGTTGCCTCGCGCGCATCGCGAGCCTCAGCCTACGCCCGGGCCCGGCACCACAGGTGTATACCTTGGGCGTGCGCCCGGCGACCCGGTATGCGACCACCGACGACGGGGTCAGCATCGCCTACCAGGTCGTCGGGGAAGGTCCGCAGGACCTCGTCCTGATCCTGCCCTTCGTCTCGCATCTCGACCTCGCCTGGGACAGCCCCGGCTCGTCTCGGTTCCTGGAGCAGCTCGGGAGGCTGTCTCGGGTGATCTTGTTCGACAAGCGCGGGATGGGGCTGTCCGATCCGGTCGACGTCGCGCCGACGCTCGAGGTTCGGATGGAGGACGCGAGGGCGGTGATGGACGCGGCCGGCTCGGAGCGCGCGACGATCTTCGGGATGTCCGAGGGGGCGCCGATGGCGGTCCTGTTCGCCGCCACCTACCCGGAGCGCGTCACGGCGCTGATCCTCTGGGGCGCGATGGCCCGGGCCGCCGCCGACGTCGACTATCCCTGGGCGCCCCCCCGCGAAGCCCTCGTCGAGGCGAACGAGGAGCTGATCGCCCCCCTCTGGGGCCAGGGAGACACGATCGAGATCTTCAACCCCAGCCTCGCCGGCGACCCGCGTGCGCGCGAGCTCCAGGCGAGGCTCGAGCGCCAGACCGCGAGCCCGCGGCGGGTCCGCCGTCTCTACGAGATGTTCCTCGACTTCGACGTCCGCGACGTGCTGGCGCTCGTCCAGGCGCCGACCCGGGTGATCCATCGCACCGGCGACCGCATCGTGCCCGTCGGCGCGGGTCGCTGGCTCGCGGAGCAGATCCCGGGCGCGACCTTTGTCGAGTTGCCGGGCTCCGACCACGCCCCGTGGGTCGGCGACGCCGACTCCGTCCTCGCCGAGGTCGAGGAGATGCTGACCGGCACTCGGCCGCCGCCGGTGCCCGAGCGCGTGCTGGCGACGGTGGTGTTCACCGACATCGTCGGGTCGACCGAGCTCGCCGCGGAGCTGGGCGACGCCGAGTGGCGGCGGGTCCTCGAGGCCCATCGGCGGATGGTCCGGAGCGAGATCGAGGAGTTCCGTGGCCGCGAGGTGAACACGACGGGCGACGGCTTCCTGGTCACCTTCGACGGCCCCGCTCGGGCGATCCGCTTCGCCGGCGCGGTCACCGAGCGGGTCGAGCCGACCCGGATCGAGCTGCGATTCGGGGTTCACGCCGGCGAGTGCGAGTTGCTCGGCGACGACGTCGGCGGAATCGCGGTTCATATCGCGTCGCGCATCTGCGATCTCAGCCAGCCGGGGGAGACGCTCATCTCGCGCACCGTCAAGGACCTCGCGGCGGGCGCGGGCATCGGCTTCGAGCCGCGCGGCAGCCACCGGCTCAAGGGCGTCCCCGACGAGTGGGAGCTGTTCGCGATCACCAGCGCCGGCGCGTACTAGATGACTGATCCCACGAATTCACGCACGCGGATGACGCCTGGACACGCTTCGCCGGATCGCGACCGCGCTCCTCGCGCGTGCCGACCGGCACGCGCTTCGTCCCGCGGCCGCGCCCGGCTCGGTGCCAGGCGCCCCCGCGCACGCGAGTCCGTGGAATCAATCATCTAGGAGCGCAGCATGCCGGGCAGGTCGGCGATCGAGTCGATCGTCGCCGTCGGCGCGATCGCCGATGCCCGCACCGCGTCCTCCCGGTACTTGCCGGTCCGCACCAGGACCGCCCGGATCCCCGCCGCGAGCGCCCCGCCGACGTCGGCCTCGACGTCGTCGCCGACCATCAGCGCGCGGTCCTCGTCGACCCCGAGCGTCGCCAGCGCGTCGGCGAAGAAGCGCCGCGACGGCTTGCCGACGACGACCGCCTCGACGCCCGCCGCGTACTCGAGCGCCGCCGCGTACGCGCCGACGTCGAGCACCAGCCCCTCGGCGCTTCGCCAGTAGCGGTTGTGCTGGAGGGCGATCAGCTCGGCGCCGTCGATCAGCGCTCGAAAGGCGGAGTTGAGGGCCGCCTCGGTGAACCCGGGCCCGAGGTCGCCGAGGACGACGGCGTCGACCGGCTGTCCCTCGCCGGCATCGTCGAGCTCGGCGAGGTCCTCGCGGAGCGCGTCGGGGACCATCAGCATCACCGCCTCGTGGCCGCGCTCGTGGCAGCGGCGGACCGCCATCCGGGCCGGGGTCACGACCTCGTCCTCCTCGACCGCGAAGCCGATCCGCCGCAGCCGCTCGACGATCGCCCGCCGCGGCTTCGAGGTCGTGTTCGTGACCAGCAGCACGCCGGCGCTCAGCGAGCGGAGCTCCTCGAGCGCCTCGATCGCGCCCGGGACCGGGTCGTCGCCGACGTGCAGCACTCCGTCGATGTCGAGCAGGAGGCCGATCGAGCCGGGGTCCGAGCCGGGCATCACCGAACAGTAGACCGCGCGCGGCTGGCCGACCGCCCGGCCGCGCCCCCGGGCCGCTCGCCCCGCGCCGGGTGCCTAGTCGCCGCCGACAATCGCGAGCACGTCGTCGGCGTGGCGGGAGAGGAACGCCGGCCCGATCCCGGCGATCTCGGCGAGCGAGTCGCGGTCGGCGGGGCGGCGGACCGCGATCGTCTCGAGGGTGCGGTCGTGGGCGACGGTGTACGCGGGCTTGCCCTCGGCGACGAGGAGCCGCCACTCGCGGAGTCGCTCGAACAGCGCCGCATCGGCGCCGGCGAGCTCGGGCCGCGGCTCTTCCCCGCCGCCCGCCGCGTCGCTTCGCCCGGCTCGGCGCGCCCGCCGGGGCGAGCGGACAGCGATCGTCTCCGGGTCGGGTAGCCAGCGGTCGGGATCGCAGACGTCGCAGCAGCGCCCGAGCGGATCGGTCGGCGCCGGATCGCCGAAGTGGTCGAGGAGCATCCGCCGCCGGCAGCGCTCAGCGAAGCTGAACTCCTCGACCGCGCGGTAGGCGCGCCAGCCGCGGTCGCGAGCGACCCGGCACTCGGCCTGGGCGCGCGAGCGGCTGAGGAAGCTCCCGAGCGCGACCCGCAGCCGCCCGCCCGGCGCCGGCTCGATCTCGCAGGCGCCCGAGCGCTCGGCGATCGCGAGCAGGATCCGCTCGGAGTCGTCGCGGGGGTTGTCGAACTCGAGCGTCCCGTCGGCGTCGGCGTCGGCGCGCAGGCGGGCGAGGTAGGCGCCGACGTCCTCGGGCTCGACGCTTCGCCGCTGGTTGAAGCGCACCAGCCGCCCGAGGTCGGAGCGCATCGCCAGCAGCACGGCGCGCGCCGGCAGCCCGTCGCGACCGGCCCGGCCGGCCTCCTGGTAGTAGGCCTCGACGCTGGTCGGGATCGCCCAGTGCCAGACCGAGCGGACGTCGGCCTTGTCGACGCCCATCCCGAACGCGTTCGTGGCGACGACGACCTCGGCGTCGCCGGACATGAACCGGTGCTGGGCGGAGGCGCGCTCGTCGGGGGCGAGCCCGGCGTGGTAGGCGACCGCGGCGAGCCCGTCCGTGCGCAGCAGCTCGGCGACCTCGTCGGTGTCGCGCCGGGTTCCGCAGTAGACGATCGCCGGCCGGTTCGCCGGGTCGCCGAGCCCGTGCTCGAGCAAAGCCAGCTTCCGCGCCTTCGAGCCC
Source organism: Solirubrobacterales bacterium (assembly GCA_035461385.1). Classification (GTDB taxonomy): domain Bacteria; phylum Actinomycetota; class Thermoleophilia; order Solirubrobacterales; family 70-9; genus DATHVI01. The sequence continues at coordinate 15,221 of DATHVI010000023.1, read as the reverse complement.
TTCCCCTCGAGCGTCACCGTGTCGAAGGAGATGTTCGGGCGGTCGAACCCCGAGCGGACGACGAGCGGGTCGCGGAGCGCGAGCCGGCGCTCGATCTCCTCGGCGACCTCCTCGGTCGCGGTCGCGGTGCAGGCGAGCACCGGCGGGCGCCCGAGCCGCTCAATCGCCCGCGGCAGGCGCAGGTAGTCGGGCCGGAAGTCGTGCCCCCACTCCGACAGGCAGTGGGCCTCGTCGATCGCGAACAGGTCGACCGAGCGCCGCCCGAGCGCGTCGAGGAACGCCGTCGACCCGAACCGCTCCGGCGAGCAGTAGACGATCCGCGCGTCGCCCTCGCGGACGGCGCGAAGCGCCTCCCGCGTCGCCTCCTCGCCGAGCCCCGACGCGATCATCACCGCCGGGTGCCCGGCCGCGTCGAGGCGCCGCCACTGGTCGGCCATCAGCGCGATCAGGGGGCTGACGACGATCGTCAGCTCCTCCGACGCGAGCCCCGGGAGCTGGTAGCAGAGGCTCTTCCCGCCCCCGGTCGGCATCACGACGAGCGCGTCGCGCCCGGCGAGCGCCGCCTCGACCGCCTCGCGCTGGCCCGGCCGGAAGTCCTCGAAGCCGAGGTGGGCGAGGAGTGCGTCGGGATCCTTGGGCCCGGAGTAAAGGCGCCGGTCGCGTCCCGGCTCGGCGACCGCATCCACCCCCGCTAGTCCCTGGAGCGCGAGCTGCGCCTCGGCCTCCTCCGACCGCTCGATCCCCGACCGCTGTCCGACCTCCGCCATCCCGGGCACCCTAGCGCCGCGACCGGCAACCAAACCGGCGACGAACGCGTCAACCCGCTCGCCGCGCCGGGGCGATTCCCGCGGCTACCATCGTGAGGTCGGGGAACGGCCGGGACGCCTCCCGGCTAGCCTTCGACGCACGCGCCCGTAGCTCAGCCGGATAGAGCGTCGGTCTACGAAACCGAAGGTCACAGGTTCGAATCCTGTCGGGCGCGCTGGCGAGTTCCGGATCTGCCGGAAAGTGGCCGTTGTTGGCGGTTGCGAGCCGAGCCGATCGGCCTCGAACGACAGATGCTTCAGGCCTCGCCCGCCCGCCGAGGCGCTGGCGGGATTGCGACTCGACGACGCCGAGCGGGCCCCTGATCCAAGTAGGCTGGCCGCGCACCGGGAGACGTGGTGGTCGACTTGGTCATCGACATCGAGAACACGCCTGGCGCCCTCGCGCGGGTGGCGGCGGCGATCAGCGACGCCGGCGTCAACATCGCAGCCGCTACGTGCATCGGGCCCGGCGCGCGGGCCGAGCTCCACATCCTCGTCCCGCATGCCGAGGCGGCGAAGCACGCCTTGGCGATCTCGCACGTCGCTGTTACCCGCGAGCGTGAGGTCGTCGTGGTCGATGTCAAGGACCGGCCGGGCGTGTTGGCGGATCTGACTCGGAAGATCGCCCGGGCGGGAGTCGATCTCGACCTCGTCTATGTCGCGACGCAGAACCGGGTGGTCTTCGGATCGCCCGACCTCGTCGCTCTCCGCGATGCGCTCGAGACGACCGCGAGCTGATGCCGACGGGCGCATGCGCGCATGCGGGGCACCTCAGCAGTCATTGCCCGTCCAGCGCGCCCACTCCGGGCTCAATCCGACGCTTGAGGTTGAGAGTTGCCGTCGCTGCATGCCGAAGTGGATCGGGCGCCAGACGAGTCCGAGCATCAGTCCGATGGCGAGGCGCTCGTACCGCGCCCTGACGCGAGTGACGAGGCGCGTGCTCGTCTCGTCGATCGGCTCGAGGACCAGCGCCCAGGTGAACGACTCACTCGCCTCGCCGAGGACGAGCGCCCGCTCGAGCTCGACGGCCCGGACGAGGAAGCCGTCGGTTGCGGTCGCCGTCCAGGGTAGGATGTCCCCGACCTCGACCCGCTGGAGCTCGGGGACGATCCGGTCCGCGCTCGGAACGCCGTCGTTGTCGAGCCCGTCGTAGCTGTACCACCCGGCCCGCCTGCACCCCATCTGGACGAGCCAGGGCCAGATCTCGGTCGGCCGAGCGCGGATCGTGACCCCGTGGGTCCACGGCAGCTTTCCCGACACGAGGTCATCGCCCGGAAGCGGCCGCCGGGCCTCGTCGCCAAGCGGCCGGACCGGGCGCCGCGACAGAACGCCGGTCGCGATCACTCCCGCGAGCCTGATCGCATCACGAAGGCGGTTCACGCGGGGAGCGTTCGTTCCCCCCTTCAACCAGCGCCGCCCGATGTCGCGGCTCTCCTGCGCCGTCCCCCACGCCGTCGCCTCCGCCGGGGCCGACCCCCTTGCCGCCGTCTCTCGAGGTCCGTTTGCGTGCCCTGCTGGGACAGCGGAGTCGTCGGCGAGGTGGCGGCTCAGCCCGACGAATCCCTTCCGAGCCACGTACGAGTGGGTCTTGCCGAGGTCGAAGACCATATTGAGGAGGCGGTCGAGGAGATTCCGCGATCGGGACTCGGCTCGGAAGTGCATCCGCACGCGGATGCCGCCGTCCGCGGGCTCGAGGATCCACTCGCCGATCCCTCGCAGGTCGCCCTCGATCAGCTCCGCGCGCGCGAGGCGATTCTCCTCGAGGTCGGTGATTCGCCCGGTGAACCGCGAGGCGATGAACCGGAAGCGGTCGCCGGCAGGATGGACGACGTAGTCGATCACCGACCCAACCGACAGCGGCGTCGGGCCTCGGGGATGCGCCTCCCAGTACGGCGCCCACCAGCTCGACTCGTGGGCGTTCTCGGACAGCACCGCCGACCACACCGCCGAAGGCGGGGCGGCGACGAATGCCTCGTCGACTACATCACAACTCGTACGACTCACCGGCCTCCTTCATTCGGTTGGCACGTCGATGTGGTTCGCCGCCCTCGAGGTGACCGGCGATCGCGATCTCGATCAGTGAGCTGCCTCCGAAGGACGGTCGAGGGCTCATCGCTTGTCGCAGCGTCGCGCACCGGCAACCCGCTCACATCCGTGGTCGGGCGGGGGAGGCTCCGGGGGAAACTACGGGCATGCCCACCGACGTGATCCCGGGACCCGCTTTCGGCTCGCCCCGATCCGAGGCGAGCGAGCCGACGTGAGCCGCGCTACCGAGGAGCGCAACCGGTTCATGCTCCGGGCGCGCGACGCGATCGACCGCGACTACGCGAAGCCGCTCGACATCCCGACCCTGGCGCGGATCGCGTGCGTGTCCGAGGCGCACTTCATCCGCACCTTCCGGGCGGTCTTCGGCGAGACGCCCCACCGCTACCTCCAGCGCCGCCGGGTCGAGAGGGCGATGTTCCTGCTGCGGGAGACCGATCGCAGCGTCACCGAGATCTGCTTCGACGTCGGCTTCCAGAGCCTCGGCTCGTTCAGCCGGACCTTCGCCGAGATCGTCGGCGAGCCGCCGAGCACCTACCGCTGGCGCGCCGCCGACCTGCGCGCCGTGCCGGCGTGCTTCGCGAAGGCGTGGACGCGACCGAGCAGTTTCGGAGAAGCCAAGCGCCAGCGGCCGGAGTAGGTTCGGTGATGTTCGGCCGAGACAGACATCGCCTCGGCAGTTGCATACGAAGGCGGCATCGCCGCCGCAGGAGATTTGATGATCACCGCACACACCCATTCACAGGTATACGTACTCGACCAGGACGAGGCGCTCGACTTCTACGTCGGCAAGCTCGGCCTCGAGGTCAACACCGACGCCGACCTCGGCTTCATGCGCTGGCTGACCGTGCAGGTCCCGGGGCACCCGGAGCATCAGCTGCTGCTCGAGAAGCCCGGGCCGCCCGCCCACGACGAGGAGGCCGCGGAGCAGATCCGCGAGCTCGTCACCAAGGGCGCGCTCGGGATGGCCGGAATCTTCGTCGTCGACGACGTCCACAAGGCCTACGAGGAGCTCGTCGCCAAGGGCGTCGAGTTCACCGAGGAGCCGACCGAGCGCTTCTACGGCACCGACTGCGGCCTCCGCGACCCGTTCGGGAACCCGCTCCGCATCGGCCAGCCGAAGGAGGGCCCGATCGAGATGCCGGACCCCGGCCAGGTCGCCGCGGGCGACTGGTCGTGAGCACGACCGGCTGAGTGTCCGCGGCTCGGGTGGCCGCCCGTCACGCCGCCGACCCCTGCACGACCACGATCTCCTCCTCGCGCTCGCCGGGCTTGAGGATCCCGCGGCGCTCGAGCAGCGTCGCACGCCCTCCGACCACCGGCCCGAGTGGTCCGCGCTCGCGGGCGAGGACCCCGGCCTCGAGGCCCGCCGCGGCGAGCCGTTCGAGCGTCCGCTGCTCGCCGCTGATCGACGAGTGAACGAGGAGCAACCGGCCGCCCGCCGCGAGGTGCTCGGGCGCCTCGCTGCAAAGCCGGTCGATCAGGGCGCGGCCGTCGGCCCCGCCCTCCCAGGCCCGGGCGTGGCCGCTCGTCGGCGGCGCGCCCTCGCCGGGCACGTAGGGCGGGTTGGCGACGATGAGGTCGAAGCGCTCGCCGAACACCGGGCCGAAGAGGTCGCCCCAGAGCGCCCGCACCTCGACACTGTTGAGGCGCGCGTTGATGCGGGCGTTGAGAACCGCGCGCCGCGAGGCGTCGACCGCGCTCACCTCACGGGCGCCGTCGAGCGCGGCCACGATCGCGAGCGCGCCGGTGCCGGTGAAGACGTCGAGCACGCGGGCGTCTGCGGCGAGCCGGCGCTCGTGCATCGTCCGTGCGAGCAATCGGCAGTCGCTCGGCGGTCGCAGGACTCCGGGGAGGGTGACGAGCCTCACCTCCCTATCGTCCCCCGTCGTGGCGAAGGTATTCCCCGCCGACCTCGCCTCGGTGCGGGCCGAGGATCTCGAAGCTGCGTTCGAGGAGACTCCGCCGCTGACCGTCGGGATCGAGGAGGAGGTGATGCTCGTCGATCCCGACACCCTCGACCTCGTCCCACGCGCCGCCGAGGTGCTCGCCCGGCTCGACGGCGATCCGCGGTTCAAGCCCGAGCTCCCGGCCTCGCAGCTCGAGATCCTCACCGAGCCCGTCGCCGACGCGGCGGAGGCGGTCGGCGCGCTCGCCGGCGGCCGGCGCGATCTCGCGGCGGCGGCCGCGAGCGTCGCGCTGCCGCTCACGGTCGGCGTCCACCCGTTCGCCGCCGGCGACGGCGAGCTCGCACCCGGCGAGCGCTACGAGCGCACCGCCGAGCGCTACGGGCGGATCGCGCGACGCCAGCTCGTAGCGGCGCTTCAGGTTCACGTCGCCGTCGGTGGCGCCGCGCGCACCCTCGCCGTCTACAACGCGCTTCGCTCCCACCTGCCCGAGCTCGCGGCGCTCGCCGCGAATGCCCCGTTCTACGCCGGTGAGGACAGCGGCCTCGCATCGGTGCGCCCGGCGATCGCGACGCTGCTCCCGCGCCAGGGGGTGCCGCCCGCGCTCGAGAGCTGGGAGAGGTTCGCGGCCGAGCTTCGCTGGGGCGCGGCCACCGGTGCGGTCACCGAGCCGCGGCTTTGGTGGTGGGAGCTTCGCCCGCACCCCACCTTCGGGACGCTCGAGGTCCGCGTGCCCGACTCCCAGACGACGATCGCCGAGGCGACCGGGATCGTCGCGACCGTGCAGGCGCTGGTCGCCTGGCTCGCCGCCCGTCACGACGCCGGCGAGCGGCTCGGCGCCGCGCCGACCTGGAGGATCGAGGAGAACCGCTTCTCGGCCCTCAGCCGCGGAGTCGAGGGCGGGATGGCCAACCTCGAGACCGGTGCTCTCGAGCCGACCCGCGAGCGCCTGCGCCGTCTGCTCGACCTGCTCGAGCCCGTCGCCGACCGGCTCGGAACCGGGCCGCTCCTCGCCGGAGCCCGCCCGCTCGTCGAGGTAAACGGCGCGATCCGCCAGCGCGACCTCGCCCGAGACCGCGACCTCAGGGCGATGACGGCCACGCTCGCCGAGAGGTTCTCGGCGACGGAACGGGGAACAAGGGGGGCGTGACCCAGCTGCTGCCGGCCGAGCACCCCCGACGCCAATCGAACGCGCCGCGGCTCCCGCCCGGCCGGGGGCCGGTGAGCGAGCGGCTCCGCGCCGCCCTCACAAGCGAGCCGCGGCCGATCGAGGCGGTCGACGTCGGCGACTTCGAGGACCCGCTCGCCGACGAGGATCTCCAGCTCTCGCTCTACCTCTGCTACGAGCTCCACTACCGCGGCTTCGACGGCGTCGACTTCGACTGGGAGTGGCAGCCGTCGCTGCTCGCCGTTCGCGCCGCGCTCGAGGCGCGGTTCGAGGCAGGCCTCTACGACGCGATCGGACCGCCCGGCGACGGCGCCGTCGACCCCGAGCGGATGGACCTCGCCCTGCGCGAGATCGCCGACGCCGACGAGGGCCCGTCGCTCTCCTCCTACGTCGAGCGCGAGGCCGGCGTCGAGGAGCTGCGCGAGTTCATGATCCACCGCTCCGCGTACCAGCTCAAGGAGGCCGACCCGCACACCTGGGCGATGCCGCGGATGTACGGCCCGCCGAAGGCGGCGATCGTCGAGATCCAGAGCGACGAGTACGGCGGCGGTCGCGCCGAGCGGATCCACGCCCAGCTCTTCGCCGACGCGATGGACGCGGTCGAGCTCGATCCCACCTACGGCGCCTACCTCGACAGGATCCCGGCGCCGACCCTCGCGACCGTGAACCTGATGTCGCTGTTCGGCCTTCACCGCCGCTGGCTCGGCGCGATCGTCGGCCATCTGGCGCTGTTCGAGATGACCTCGTCGGTGCCGAATCGCCGCTACGCCGACGGCGTCCGCAGGCTCGGGTTCGACGGGCGGGCGACGGCGTTCTTCGACGAGCACGTCCTCGCCGACGCCGCCCACGAGGCGATCGCCGCGGTCGACCTCGGCGGCGGCCTTGCCCGCCAGCAGCCCGAGCTCGGTCCTCAGGTCCTCTGGGGCGCCCGCGCCCTTGATCACGTCGAGGGCCGCTGGGCGGCGGCGATCCTCGCCGCCTGGGAGGCGGGGGAGAGCTCGCTGCTACCGGGCGCGGCCGCGACCGTTCGAGACTGAGCCGTTCGCACCGCGGGCTCCGTTTGGACCTCCGGTGCCGGCCGCGCTCGCGGTCGGAGCGCGGACACCGTTCTCGGCACCGCTCGGGGCGCGGAAGCGGATCAGCTTGTGGGTCCCGTCGCAGAGCGGGCGCGAGCGCGACTTCCCGCAGCGACAGAGGGCGATCGTCTCGCGCTCGATCAGGATCTCGCGGCCCGACTGGTCGGCGATCCGGACCGGGCCGCGGACGAGCAGCGGGCCGTCGCGGTAGGGGGTGATCGTCACCTGAGGGGCGCGGGTGGCCATCGCCCGTCCCTATACCCGCTCGGCGGGCTGGCTCCCGGGGGCGTCCGGGAGTCGTCCGCGTCCTCGGCTCCCCGCTCCCGCGGCTACGCCGGCCCGGAGAGCAGCCGTTCGAGCTTGTCGAAGCTCTCGCCCCAGCCGTCGCGGTGGAGCGCGAGCCGCGCCTCGGTCCTGAAGCCCTCGTGTCGCAGCGCAACCTCGGTCGATTCGCCGAGGTCCCGGAATGAGAGCGTGACCACGGTCTCGACGTCGTCGGGGTCGGGCTCCTCCCACTCGAACGTGTAGGCCAGCCGGGCCGGCGGCTCGACCTCGCGAAACTCACCGCGGAGGTGGAACGAGTCGCCGTCGGGCGGGCGCATCTCGATCCGGTAGCGCTTCCCCACCTCTGCCCGGTACGTCAGCTCGGGAGCGGTGAACCCCGCGGGCCCCCACCACTTCGCGAGCTCGTCCGGCTCGGTGAATGCCGTGAACACGGTCGCGGGGGGCGCCGGAAGGATTCGCTCGATCTCGAGCACGAGCGCGCCGCGGCTCACCTCCATTCACCGAGACTATCCGGCACGCGGCCGCGAGTACTCGGCGATCAGGGGATCGGCCTTGAGCCGTTTGAGCTGATCCTTGCACCACCACGAGTAGGCGTCGGCGGCGTCCGACTCGGCGGCGCGGACGAAGTCCTCCCAGGACATCCACCTGAACTCCTCGACCTCGGCCGGGTTCGGCCGCGGCTGGTCGACCGCTCGGCCGACGTAGATCGGGCAGAGCTCGTGCTCGACGATGCCCCGGAACGGGGGCGCCCGGTACGAGTAAGTGGGGTCGGCGACCGCGAGCGCCTCGGCGGTCATCCCGAGCTCGAACCGCAGCCGCCGGCGGATCGCGTCCTCGAAGGCCTCGCCGGGGGCCGGGTGCCCGCAGACGCTGTTCGTCCAGACCCCCGGCCAGACGCGCTTCGTCCGCGCCCGCCGGGTGGCGAGGAACGCGCCCTCGCCGTCGAACAGGTAGCAGGAGAAGCCGAGGTGGAGCGGGGTCTCGGCGTGATGCACGGCCGGCTTCTCCGCGGTTCCGATCGGCCGCCCCGACTCGTCGACCAGCACCACTCGCTCCGGCTCGTTCATTCGCGGCATCCTAAGCGTCGCGGCGCTTGCGAGCCGGCTCGCCGCGGTCGACGCTAGAGCTCGCGCCGAAACACCGTGCTCGAGACCTCGGCGAGGCGCCGGTGCGCTCCCCGATCCTTCCAGCGTGCCGGGTCGATCTCCTCCGAGCGCTCGAGGTCGGCCTCGAACGCCTCGGTCAGCAGCGAGGCGAACTCTTCGTCCCAGACGCAGAGCGTCACCTCGTCGTGGAGCTGGAACGAGCGGTTGTCGAAGTTCACCGTCCCGACCGACGCCCAGGTGCCGTCGACGACCATCGTCTTCGCGTGCAGCATCGTCGGCTGGTACTCGAACAGCCGCACCCCCGCCTCGAGCAACTGCTCGTAGGCCGCTCGGCCGGCGATGCGGACGAACTCCTTGTCGGTGTGGGGCCCCGGGACGAGGATCCGAACCGCGACGCCGCGGTCCGCAGCCTTCGTCAGCGCCTCGACGAAGGCCGGTCGCGGCACGAAGTAGGCGGCGGTGATCTCGAGCGTCCGCGAGCTCGAGGCGATCGCGAGGTAGTAGAGCGCCTCGATGTTGGTGTCGCCGACCCCGGCGCTCGAGCGCACGAGCTGCATCCGGCCGCCGTTCTCGAGCGGCTCGAGATCGGGGAGATAGCCGTCGCCGGCGAGCACCTCCCCGGTCGCCTCGAGCCAGCTCTCCGCGAACGCGCCCTGAAGGCCGCGGACTACCGGCCCGCGCACGCGGACGTGGGTGTCGCGCCAGTGGTCGGCGTCCTCGGCGTCGCCCTCCCATTCGGAGGCGATCCCGACCCCGCCGGTCATCCCGACGCGCCCGTCGGCGATCAGCGCCCGGCGGTGGGTTCGGTTGGCGAGCCGTCGCAGCGCGTACGGCTTCGGCGGGCGGAACCGGATCACCCGCACCCCGGCGTCCTCCATGTCGCGGACCAGCGACAGGTCCATCTTCGCCGCGCCGAGGGCGTCGACGATGACGTTGCACTCGACCCCGGCCCGGGCTCGCTCGGAGATCGCGGCGGCGACCTCGCGGGCGATGTCGCCGCGCCAGTAGACGTAGGTGAGCGCGCACAGGGTTCGCTCGGCGGAGCGGATCGTCTCGAGGAAGGCGGGGAAGATCCGGTCGCCGTTGATCAGCAGCTCGACGTCGTTCCCCTCCGAGATCGGCGCCCCGGTGAGCGCCTCCGCGGCGCGGACGAAGTCGCCCGAGCCGACCTCGATCTCGGTCTCGAGGTTGTAGCCGAACGCCCCCTCGCGGCGGTGGCGAAGGCTGTCGGCCGCGTACCAGCCGACCGCCGCCGTCGCCGCCGCGGCGCGCCAGGCCCGCCGCCGTCGCCGCCGGCGGCGCTCGGTCCGCTTGCGCTCGAGCCGCCACGGAAGCCGGTCGACGAGCGAGCGGCCGCGCGATCGCCACCGGGGCCGGCCGTCGAGGAGCTCGCGCGGCCGCCTCATCCGACCACGACCTCGACCGCCCGCGCCTCCGCCCGGAAGCGGGTAGAGCCGGACTCGACCAGCTCGCCGTCGACGTTGAACGGGGTCAGCCCTGCGAGCTCGATGTCGACGGTTCGGGCGCGGGCGCTGTGGACGTCGTGCTGGGAGGTGAGCGAGCCGCTGCGAAGCCCGTACGCTCGGACCGCGAGCGCCGATCGTGGGCCGGCGGCGATCACGACCGCGTCGAGCATTCCATCGGCGGGATCGGCCTCGACCCTCGCGCCGGCGCCGAACGCTCCACTCGATGCGACGGTGGCCTGCCATGCCTCGCCCGCGAACAGCTCGGCGCCGTCGCAGCGGACCAGGCACCCGACCGGTTTCGCCACCGCCGCGGCGCGGACGGCGCCGACGGCGTAGGAGACCGGCCCGAGCACGCGCTTGAGGCCCTTGGCCCGCCGCGCGGCAGCGGGGGCGAGGCCGATGCTGGCGACGTTGAGGAACGGGCGCTCGCCCATCCAGGCGAGGTCGATCCGGCGCGTCGAGGTCCCGGCTGCCGCGAGCTTCGCGGCGTCGTCGATCGAATCCGGGAGCCCGAGCGCCCGGGCGAGGTCGTTGGCGGTTCCCGTCGGGACGATCGCAAGCGGAGTCCCCGCCCGGGCGGCGGTGGCCGCCGCCGGCGCGAGCGAGCCGTCGCCGCCGGCGACGACGATCCGCGCCGGTCGGGTCGCGAGCGCCTCCTCGACCTGGTCGAGCTCGAACGACTCGACCGCCGCGCCCGCGTCGCCCAGCGTCCGCGCGACCGCGGCGGCGTCACCGGACCCGGATGCGGGGTTCTCGAACAGGGCGATCCGGGTCCCGCCGGCCGCCGCGTCAACCGAGGGCCTCTGCAACCTCTCCCGCCTTGCCGAGCTTGACTACGAGCCAGAAGCCGCGGTGCTTCGCGATCACCGCTTCGAGGTCGTCGGCGACGTGTCCCGGGGCGACCACAAACCGGTTCGGCTCCGCCCGGGCGATGCGCCACTCGTCCTCGGTGAGGCCGATGCGGGCATCGCAATCGCCACGCCAGCACTCGCATCGAAACGTGCCGCTGCCGGTCCCGCTCTCGAACGCCAGCCACTCCGCCCGGTGGCGGTTGAGGTCGCGCGCCCAGGCCTCGTTGTAGGCGACCCGCTCTTCGCGCGATGAAAGCGGTGGCTGGAAGGCGTCGCTCATACCGGCTCCATCTCTGCGGCGGCTGCGCCGCCTTACCTGCTGCTGCCGAGACACTCGAGTGTCTCGGCCCAACACCACCCCGCTCCACCGTTGGTCGCGCCCCCGCGACGGCGGAATCCGTGGCCCACAGATGCTATCGCGGCGCGCCCGGCTCGCGTCCAGGCTCCCTAGGCTCCGGGCCGATGGCGGCGGTCGACCTCTTCTGGCTACCCCTCGGGGCCGGCGGGAGCTTCGTCAGGCTCAACGGGCGGATCTACGAAGCGGTCGCCGCGCGGCTCGGGCGGCGCCGGCCGTGCGACCTATACCACTCCGCGCTCGAGGTCGAGGTCGCGGAGGGGACCTACGTGATCGAGCAGACCCCGGTCCCGGATCTGAGCGGCGCCGGGCGTGGCGCGGTCGCGGGCGGCCCGGTTGGCAGCCGCTGGGCGGGCAGGCTGCGGGTGTTCCGCTACGAGATCCGTCTCTGGCTCGGAGGGTCGATTCCCGACGTCGCCGAGGCGGTCGACAGCCCGCGGCGGCTGTGCCGCGACGAGGCATGCGCCCGCCGGGTTCTCGACGCGGTTCCGCGCGTCCCGACGCCGGTCTGGGGTCGCGACGAGCTCGGCACGGGCGAGATGTGGAACTCGAACTCGGTGATCGCCTGGGTGCTCGCCGAGGCCGGGATCGACGCCGCGGGGGTCCAGCCCCCCGCCGGCGGCAGGGCGCCGGGATGGCGGGCGGGCGTGACGCTTGCGGGCAGCGCCCCCACCGCGCGCCCACCGGCGAGCTAGATGATTGATTCCACGACCCCGCGCCCCCGGATGACGCGCCTGGCGCGTCGCATATCTGCGTCCTCGGACGCTCGCGTGGCGCTGCCACGCTTCACATCCTGCGTCCTTGATCTGCTCGGCCAGACTCGCCCCCGGGCGCACGCGGCCATGGAATCAATCATCTAGAGGCCCGGCAGCCCGTCGAGCCAGTCCCGGACCGCGTTGCCGACCGCGTCGAGGTCGGCCTTGAGCCCGTGGTCGCCGGCGACCTCGACCACGGTCCGGTCCGGGGCCGGGGGCGGCATCCCGAACCGGTCGCGCGCGCCCTGGACGATCAGCACTGGAATGTCGACCGCGTCGAGCTCGGCGATCCGGCTCGGCCGCGGCTCGGATCCCTGGCGCGCCGGGGGCTGGAGCGGGAACGCGAGGCAGAGCACGGCCATCGCACCGGTCTCCCCGAGCGTCCGGCACGCGACTCGGGCGCCGAGCGACCGGCCGCCGACGACGAGCGGCAGGCCCCGCAGCTCGCCGTTGGCGAGCCCGGCGACCGCCGCGACCCAGGCGGCGTCGAGCCGGTTCGCCGCCGGCGGCGAGCGACGGCCCGCGACCCGGTACGGCTGCTCGACGAGGGCGACAGTGAGTCCGGCTGACCGCGCAGCCTCGGTCGCCGCGAGCAGATCGGGCGCCTCGACGCCGCCCCCGGCGCCGTGGCCGAGGACGAGCGCCGCGCGGGGGCCCTCGACCGGCCGCAGGTCCGCCCGCGCCTCGCCGTGCGGAGTCTCGATCGCGATCGCCACCCGGCCAGCTTGACAGCCCCGCCGCCCATCCTGTTCCCGGGATCGTGCATAGCGTCCGTTCAGGTGGGTAGCGCGGAAGAGGTACTTACTACTCAAGGAGGAGTCAGTCATGGCTCGCGATGTCAAGGATGTAAGCGACCTGATCGGGAGCACGATCGGGCGAATAGCCAGAGAGGCGGCCGAGAGCGTGCCGCAGAACGGGATCGGCTCGCGAAACGGCAACGGTGCCCTGTCCGGGGTGCGCGGGGTCGCCGCGGGCGCCGCGCTCGTAGCCGCGGCTCCGTTCGTCGCCAAGGGGGCGACCAAGGCCGTCAAGAGCGCGGTCACCAAGCCGGCGAAGGATGCGAAGGATGCTTCAGGCGAGGCCGGCGGCGGCCTCCTCGAGGGGGTGAAGGACAAGGTCGGCGGCGGGATCAAGGACACCGTTGCCGGCGGCGTCAAGGACGCGGTCGGAAAGAAGGTCGACCAGGCCGGCGGTGCCGCGGGGATCGCCAAGGAGGCGGGCAAGAGCGCGATCCCGGGGGTCGGCGGCGGAGGCGACGAGAAGGGCAAGAAGGGGACGCCGGGCGTCGGCAAGGGGCGGCGGATGCCGGTCCAGCAGGCCGTCGACATCGGGGTTCCGATCTCGACCGCCTACAACCAGTGGACCCAGTTCGAGGAGTGGCCGCAGTTCATGCACCGCCTCGATCAGGCGACCCAGGAGGACGACTGCAACGTTTCCTTCAAGACCAAGCTCTGGGGGATGTCGAAGGAGTTCGAGGCGCAGATCGTCGAGCAGCGCCCGGACGAGCGGATCATGTGGACGGTGACCAGCGGCGTCACGCACACCGGCGTCGTCACCTTCCACGAGCTCGCCGACCGCCTCACCCGCGTCCAGGTGACGCTCGACGTCGAGCCCGGATCGCTGCTCGAGAAGGCGGCGCGCGGGATGCGGCACGTGAAGCGGGCCGTGCGCGCCGACCTCGCGCGGTTCAAGGCCTTCATCGAGATGCAGGAGGTCGAGACCGGGGCCTGGCGCGGAACGATCCACGACGGCGAGCTGGTCGAGGAGCACGACACGAAGTACGACAAGCAGCGCGAGTACGCCGAGTTCGACGACATCTACGAGCGCGAGCAGTCGCATTCGCCCGACCAGGTGGGCGCAGGGTCCTCGTCTTCGGGCGGCTCGAGCACCAAGAGCGGCGGATCCTCGTCGAGCAGCAAGCGCGGCGGGTCCTCGTCCTCGTCGAGCCGCAAGCGCGGCGGGTCCTCCTCCTCGTCGTCCCGCAAGCGCGGCAGCTCGTCGTCATCGTCGAGCCGCAGTCGCGGCGGGTCGTCGGCGAGCGGCAGGAGCAAGAGTTCGTCTTCGGGCGGGCGCTCACGATCGGGCGGCAGCTCGCGGTCGAGCTCCGGCCGCAAGCGCAGCTCGTCGCGTTCGTGAGGCTCCCTGATGAGCGGCCTGCTTGCACGTGTAACAGCCGAGCGGATCGGCGGTGATCGCCCATCCGCCCCGCGGGCGATGGGCGCCGCGGCCGTCGCCGGCGCGGCGGTCGCGGTGATCACCTACCGCCTGCTCCGGCGGGAGTCGAACGATTGACGATGGCCCGCAAGCAGAAAAATATCGACGTCGGCAGGATCGCCACGACCGCGGTCGAGACCCTGCTCCATGACGGACAGGCGCAGGCCAACAGCCAAGTCGGCCACGACGAGGACCGCGGGCACTCCCGCCTCGGCACGGCCGGCGCGATCGCGGTCGGCGTCGTCCTCGCGGCGGCGGCGCGCGCCGCGTACACGCGCGCCCGAAGCCTCGACCTCACACAGGTCGCGGGCGCCGTCGAGCAGCGCCTGACCTCGTCGAACGGTGAGTGATGAGAGCCCGACTCAAGCCCACCGTTTGCGCGCCGATCGACGCGGGTAGGCCGCAACCGACCACGAAGGCATCGAACCGCAAGGAGGCAGGGTGGCCCACCCAGAGAACGGCCCGAGCGGCGCGGGCGAGCGAATCGCCGACATCAAGACCAGCGTCCGCCGGGTTCGCGAGATCCTCGCCGCGCGGCGCCGCCGGCTGACGGATCGGAAGGACCCCCGACCACGTCCCCAGCAAGGAGCTTGAAGTGGCAGAGCGAAAGTCGAAATCCCAATCCGGTGGCCGTTCCAAGAAGGGCGGCTCGAGCAAGTCGAACCGCAGCGGCGGCAACGGGCGGTCCTCGTCGCGGCCCAGCCGGTCGCGCGAGGAGTTCCCCGACTATTCGATCATCGACCCGAGCGAGATCCCCGAGGGCCCCGACGTCCTCCTCGACGTCCCGGTCGTCAAGGTCGACGAGATCGACATCGAGGTCGCCGACCTCCGGGCGCAGGTCGCGGTGCTGGCGGAGGTCCGCGACCTGGTCGAGCTCAGCGTCGGCGCCGACGTCTCGCTCGGCAAGGTCGAGCTCAAGATCGAAGGGGTCGAGGCCCAGGCGCTGCTCAAGGCGCGGCTCGACAACGTCAGCCGGATCCTCGAGCGGGTGCTGACCTCGCTCGACCGCAACCCCGAGCTCCTCGAGGGCATCGGGCGTGCCGTCGAGGAGGTCGGGCGCGGCGGCGGCGAGCTGCTGGCGGACACCGGTGAGGCGGTCGAGAGCGTCGGCGAGGGCGCCGAGGGCGCGGTGCAGGACATCGGCCAGGGCGCCGGCCAGGCGGTCGGACAGGTTGGTCAGGGCGCAAGC
>DATHVI010000022.1:0-10424 GCA_035461385.1 Solirubrobacterales bacterium | reverse complement strand
CTCCGCCGACGGTGAGAGCTGGACCGACATCGGCACCACCGGCACCGACCTGACCGGGATCGAGGACCCGATGATCGGCGTCTACGCGACCGCCTCGAACCAGGCCGGGGCGGGCCAGCCGACGGCGAGCTTCCACTCGGTTGCGATCGAGCCGGAGTGCCCGGGCGAGAACAACCCGCCGGTGATCGAGTCGATCTCGGCCGACCCCGACTCCGGTGAGGCCCCGCTCGAGGTCGACTTCTCGGTCTCCGCGTCCGACCCCGACGGCGACGCGCTCAGCTACAGCTGGGACTTCGGCGACGGCAACACCTCGACCGAGGAGGACCCGACCCACACCTACACCGACCCCGGCACCTACGAGGCCGAGGTGACGGTCTCCGACGGCGAGCTCGAGGTCTCGGACTCGGTGACGGTGACGGTCGAGCCGCCGGCCGAGGACACCACGCCGCCGGTGACCACCGTCCAGCTCAACGGCGCCGCCCCGCAGGCGAGCTACGACGGTGACGTCACGGCGACGTTCGCCGCCAACGACCCCGGCCCCGACGCCTCAGGGGTGGACTACACGGAGTACCGGATCGACTCCGACGACCCCGGCGACTGGCAGACCTACAACGAGCTCTCGCCGCCGGTCGTCAGCGCCCCGGGGGCGCACGAGATCGACTACCGCTCGGCCGATAACGCCGGCAACGTCGAGCAGGCGAAGACGGTCGCCTTCGAGATCACCGAGGACGAGGTCGAAGGGCCCGAGCTGTCGGTTCGCGGCGTGCCCAAGGTCCGCAAGGTCGGAGCGAAGAAGAAGCAGACCAAGTTCCGCTTCCTCGCCACCAACGTCGGCGACGCCGACACCGGCCCGGTGCGCCTCTGCGCGAAGGCGCCGAAGCGCAAGCTGAAGATCAAGGGCCCCCGCTGCCTCACCCGCCAGAACATCGCCCCGGGCCAGACCGGCAAGCGCATCGTCCAGGTGCGGATCAAGCCCGCGGCGCGCGGCAAGACGACGCGGGTGAAGCTGATCGCCCGCGGTCCGAACGTCGAGACGAAGAAGACGACGGTGCGGGTGAAGGCCCGCTGATCTGAGGGGCGCGCGAGGTCGAGTTAGGGATGAACCATCGGGCAGGCAGGCAGTGACCCCGGCCGCTGACGCCCGGCCCGCAGGGCGCACCTCGCTGCGCCGGGCGCTCACCGCGATGATCGGGTCGGTTCCCGCTCTCGTCGTCGCGCTCGCGCTCGCCCCGGCGGCGGCGGCACAGAACGGGATCCCGGCGGCGGGCCCGGAATGCGACGAGGCCGAGCTCGGCAGCGACGAGCTGATCCTCGTCTTCAGCGAGACCGCCGTCTTCCGCCACGCCTCGATCGAGGACGGCGTCGCCGCCGTCTGCGAGGTCGTCGGCGGCGAGGGGATCGCCGCCGACCACACCGAGGACTCCTCGAACTTCACCGCGGCGCAGCTCGACGACTACGACGCCGTCGTCTTCCTGTCGACGACGGGCGACGTCCTCTCCGCCGCGGAGCAGGACGCGTTCGAGGCCTACATCCAGGCCGGCGGGGGCTACGCGGGGATCCACGCCGCCTCCGACACCGAATACGACTGGCCGTGGTACGGGGAGCTGGTCGGCGCCTACTTCCAGAGCCACCCGCAGAACCAGACCGCGACGATCAAGGTCTCCGACTCCGAGCACCCCTCGACCGCCGGGCTCCCGCAGCGCTGGGAGCGCTTCGACGAGTGGTACAACTTCCAATCGAACCCCCGCGGCGACGTCCACGTCCTGGCGACGCTCGACGAGTCGAGCTACACCCCCGGATCGGGGGCGATGGGCGCCGACCACCCGACGGCGTGGTGCCATCCGTTCGACGGCGGCCGCTCCTGGTACACCGGCGGCGGCCACACCTCGGAGTCTTATTCCGAGCCTCTGTTCCGCGACCACATCCTCGGCGGGATCATGTGGGCGGCCGGCTTCGTCGAGGGCGAGTGCGGCGGGACGATCTGGGACAACTTCCAGCGCACGACGCTGGCGATCGGCCAGGCCGAAGCCGGCGAGCCGATCGGCCTCACGGTGCTGCCGGATCGAAGCGTCCTCCACACCTCCCGCGACGGCACGCTCTTCCACTCCGACGCCGACGGCAACACCCACGTCGCCGCCGAGATCCCGGTCTACTCCTACGAGGAGGACGGGCTCCAGGCGCTGACGCTCGACCCCGACTTCGAGCAGAACAACTGGGTCTACGTCTTCTACTCGCCGGAGCTGGACACGCCGCCCGGGGAGGCGCCGCACGACGGCCAGCCCGCCGACTGGGAGCCCTACGAGGGCGTGAACTACCTGTCCCGCTTCAAGTGGGACCCGGCGGCGGAGGAGCTGGACCTCGGCAGCGAGCAGGTGCTGCTCGAGGTCGACCAGGACCGGGGCATGTGCTGCCACCTCGGCGGCGACTTCGCCTGGGACCCCGCCGGCAACCTCTACCTGTCGACCGGGGACGACACCGACCCGTTCGAGTCGAGCGGCTACACGCCGATCGACGAGCGCCCGACCCGCAATCCCGCCTACGACGCCCAGCGGACGTCGGCGAACACGAACGACCTCAGGGGGAAGATCCTGCGGATCAACCCGGATCCGGAGGACCCGACCTACACGATCCCGTCCGGGAACCTGTTCGCGCCGGGGACGCCGGGGACGCGGCCGGAGATCTACGCGATGGGCTTCCGCAACCCGTTCCGGATCGGGCTCGACCCCGCCACCGGCCACCTCTACGTCGGCGACTACGGTCCCGACGCCGGCGCTCCCAATCCCACCCGAGGCCCGGGCGGCCAGGTCGAGTTCAACGTCATCCGCGAGGCCGGCTTCTACGGCTGGCCCTACTGCACCGGCGACAACGACGCCTACATCGACTACGACTTCGCGACCGGCACCTCCGGCGAGCCGTTCGACTGCGACGCGCCGGTCAACGACTCGCCGCGCAACACCGGGCTCACCGCGTTGCCGCCGGCGATCCAGCCCGACATCTGGTACGGCAACGGCGGGCCCTGGGAGGCGGAGATGTTCCCCGGCGGGTCGGAGTCGCCGATGGCGGGCCCCGTCTACCGGTTCGACCCCGACAACCCCTCCACCACGAAGCTCCCCGCCTACTACGACGGCCACTGGTTCCTCTACGAGTGGGGCCGCGGCTGGATCAAGGAGACGGCGGTCGACGCACTCGGCGGCCCGCTCGAGGTCAGCGACTTCCTCAACACGCCGGCGTTCGACCTCACCCGGCCGATGGACATGGAGATCGGGCCCGACGGCGCTCTCTACGTCCTCGATTACGGCTCCGGGTTCTTCAACGGCGCGCCGGACTCCGCCGTGTACCGGTTCGACTACGTCGAGGGCGCTCCGCAGGTCTCGATCTCGGCCGACCCGACCGAGGGCGACATCCCGCTCGAGGTAACGTTCACGAGCGTCGCCTCCGATCCCGACGGCGGCGCGCTCGAGTACTCGTGGGACTTCGGCGACGGCGGGACCTCGAACGAGCCGAACCCGATCCACACCTACACCGAGGTCGGCACCTACGAGGCGACGCTGACGGTGACCGACGAGGACGGCAAGACCGCCTCGGACTCGGTCGAGATCACCGCCACCGACTGCGGGCCCGGGCCGATCGAGCCCGATGACCAGTTCGATGGGGACTCGCTCGACGAGTGCCGCTGGTCGGAGATCGTTCGGCCGGTTCCCAACCAGCTCTCGGTCGGCGGCGGCGAGCTCGCGATCGACACCGGAAACGGCACCGACATGTTCGGCGGGACGACGACCGCGGAGAACCTCGTCCTCCAGCCGGCCCCCGACGCCCCCTGGGAGATCACGACCGAGATGACGATGCCGTTCACCGGCAAGACCTACGAGCAGGCGGCGCTGTTCGTCTACGGGTCCGACGCCAACTGGGCGAAGCTGTCGTTGATCCTCACGCCCGACGGGCGCCGGTTCGAGTTCACGCTCCAAAGCGGCGGCCAGGCGATCTTCGACCCGGCGCAGGACTACTCGCCGATACTCGGCCCGGAGTTCCCCGACACCGCGTTCGTGCGGATACGCAACGACGGCTCGACGCTCACCGCCTTCTACTCCGAGGACGGGGAGGAGTGGAACGAGTTCGGGCGCGCCCGCCCGGTGAGCGGGATCCCCGACCCGAAGGTCGGCGTCGGCGCGTTCAACGGCGACGGCTCCGGCAACGAGGCGACGTTCAACTTCTTCGACCTCGAGCCGATCGACGTCGAGCCGACGGAGTGCGACGATCCGGTGTCGCCCGACCCCGGCTACGAGCTGCTCTTCGACGGCACCGAGGCGAGCTTCAATCAGTGGCAGATGGCCGGCCCCGGCGGCTTCAACCTCACCACCGAGTGCACGCTGGAGTCGTTCGGTGGGCTCGGCCTCCTCCACCGCGAGGAGGTCTACGACTCGCCGGTTACCTTCCGAATCGAGTGGATGATGCCCGGCGACGACAACTCGGGCGTCTTCGTCGGCAACTGGGACGCGGGGCCGAACGCACACAACCAGTCGATCAGCGAGGGCTACGAGATCCAGATCGACGCCACCGACAGCCCGCAGGCGACGACGGGCGCGATCTACAGCTTCCAAGCCGCCGACCAGGAGCTCCGCGACGAGGCGCTCAACCCGCCAGGGCAGTGGAACACCTACGAGATCACGGTCGACGACCCGAACATCGTCGTCCGCCTGAACGGGGCGACGATCAACGAGTTCACGTCCACCGACCCGGCGCGCGACCTGTCGCAGAGCCGGCTCGGGATCCAGAACCACGGCGTCGGCGACGAGGTCTACTTCCGCCGGATCCAGGTCAAGGAGCACGCAGCGCCCCCGTTCGAGCCGCCGAGCTGCGACCAGCCGGGCTCGGCCGTCGATCCGGACGACGAGTTCGACGGCTCAGAGCTCGACGGCTGTCGCTGGAACCGGGTCGTGCGACCCGACGACGCCGCTCGCGCGGTCGAGGACGGCTCGCTTCACCTCGAGACCTCCTACGCCGACATCTACGCGGCCAACAACACGCCGGTCACGAACATGATCCTCCAGGACACCCCGAACGGCGACTGGGTCGCGGAGACGAAGGTGAGCGTGCCCCTGGAGATCTGCTGCCAGCAGGCGGGGCTGATCGCCTATCTCGATGACGGAAACTACGTCAAGTGGGACGCGATCGCCGACCCCGGCATGAACCAGGCGCGACTCGAGCTGCGAAGCGAGATCGACGACGTCGTCCAGCAGCCCGAGGAGAACGTCTGGGTCGACTACCCCGGGGACGACACCTACTGGCTGCGGCTGGCGAAGGAGGGCGACACCTACTCCTCGGCGTACAGCCTCGACGGCGAGAGCTGGACCGACTTCCCGGTCACGGTCGACAACGAGGCGATCTCGGACGGCGCCGCGATCGGCCCGTTCGTGCTCGGGATCTTCCAGAACGACCCGATCTGGGCGGCGTTCGACTGGTTCACGCTCTCCGGTGACGCGGTCAACAGCCCGCCGGTGATCGAATCGATCGCGGCCGACCCGGTCACCGGCGAGGCCCCGCTCGAGGTCGACTTCACCGCCGAGGCATCCGACCCCGACGAGGACGAGCTCAGCTTCGAGTGGGACTTCGGCGACGGCTCGACGTCGAACCAGCAGAACCCCACCCACACCTACGCCGAGCCCGGTACCTACGAGGCCGAGCTGACCGTCTCCGACGGCGCGGCGACCGCCTCCGACTCGGTGACGATCACCGTCGAGCCGGGTGAGGTCGGCGAGCCGGCGATCAACCTGCGAGCCCGGCCCCCGATCCGCCGCATCGGGCCGAAGAAGAAGCAGGTCTCCTATCGCGCGCTGGCGAGGAACGTCGGCACCGCTCCCACCGGCGCCTTCCGGCTCTGCGCGAAGGCGCCGAAGAAGCGGGTCAAGGTGGTCGGCGCCTCCTGCCGCCCGGTCTCCGGCCTCGCCCCGAACGCCTCGGCCCAGCGGGCGTTCAAGTTCAAGGTCAAGCGCAAGGCGCGCGGCAAGACGACCCGGATCCGGTTCATCGCCCGCGGGCCCGGCTTCCCGAACCAGACCACCGCCGTGCGGCTGCAGGTGCGGCGCTAGCTCCGCCGCCGGCGCGCTCCGCACGCCTCGGCAGGCTCGCTGCCAGGAACTTCCTCGCGGCGGCGCTGTCCTGCGCCTCCTGGGCCCGCTCGATCGCTGCTAGGGCTTCCTCGCGGCGGCGCTGTCCTGCGCCTCTTGGGCCCGCTGGAGGCCGGTGTCGGCCTTGCCCTGGGACTTGGCGCTGCCCTGGGTCACGCCCTTGCCCTGGGTCGTGCCCGTGCCCGGCCCACCCCCACCGGCGCCCGCACCCGCGCCCTTGCCGGCGCTGCTCCCGGGGGACGCCGGGGGGCCGCTGTCGTCGGGGCGATGGGCGTCGCTTTGGCCGGGCGAGGAGGGCGGGGTCCCGCCCCCCGCAGCCTCCTCGGCGGTCGCCCTGCCCGGTCCCGAGCGGAACGTCCCCGTTTCGCTTCGCCGCTCGTCGCCGCGTCCGCGTGCACCGACCCTGCCTTCCACTCCCCTAGCCCCGCTCCGGGCTTTGCCTTCGCCGGACCGGTCGCCACGTCGGTCCTGGCCCGGTGGCACCGCCTCGTCGGTGGTCGCCGGGTTCGCACCATCGTCTCCTGAGCCCGATCCAATTCCGATCCGCTCGAGTGCAGACTCGACCGGACCAGTCGGTGCGACACCGGCGGCGGCGAGGCCGCCAACCCCGATCGCGGCGGCAAGCCCGATCGCCGCCAGTCGAAACGCCATTGCACGACCGCGACGCGCGGGGGTGATCCACGTCGAGGCCCGAGCACGCTCCCGGCTGGCGGCGACCGCGCTGCCGTCGCTGGTGTGAGCCGCCGCGAGGATCGCCTCGAGGTGGCGGTTACGGACCTCCTCGGCGGGGGATTGCCCGTAGCCGGCGCGAAGCTCGGCGACGAAATCCGCGAGCTCCGCGAGCTCGGGGTCGTAGCCCGCAGGCGGCAGGCCGCGGACGATCCGGTCTCCTTCAGCGTCGATCCTGACGAGGAGGCTCATCTCCTCACTTGAAGCGCCGGGGAGCGGCTCGGGGTTACCCTCGAGGCCCTGGTCGTGCCCGTGATCGGGCCGTTCGTGACCGCCGTTCGCGGCCCCGGTCACGGCAGCGTCCCCTCGCGCTCGAGGCGCTTTCGAACCGCCAGCAGCGCACGGCGCTGGAGCTGTTTGACGGCGCCCGGACGCTTGCCGACCACCCGGGCAACCTCGTCGATCGTGAGGTCGGCGACGACCCGCAGCAGGAGCACCGCTCGCTGGTCGGCGGAGAGGTCGGAGAGCATCGCGGTGGCCCGCTCGAGGCCGAGTCGCAGCTCGGCCGCGTCCTCGACCCCGACCACCACGGCGCCCGCCGGCTCGGGCGGCTCGGCGACCGGCTCGACCGGTCGCCGCGAGCGACTTCGGCCCTCGTCGAGCAGGCGGTGATGGGCGATCGTCATCACCCAGGCGCGAAAGCCGCGCCAGTCGCCGTCGAATCGGTTCAGGTCGCGGACGACCTGGAGGAACACTTCCCCGGTCAGATCCTCCGGCTCACCGGCTCCCCGCGCCCGCAGGTAGCCGAGGACCGCCGGGGACAGCTCGTCGTAGAGCTCCCGCCAAGCAGGCTCGACCCCGGCTCGCGCGGCGGTGAGTAGCTGCTCGAAGCGGTCGTCGATCGGCATCCGTTCCAGGCCACTGACATCCCCGGCCGCCGGGCGGCGCGCGGGGAGGGGCTCGCGCGTTGCACGTTACCGGCCGGGCATCCGGCCGCCAAGTGCCGGTTCCCGCTCCGGATCGGGGCCGACCGGCCTCAGATCCGGATCGGGACGGACCCGCCTCACATTCCGGGCCGGCGCGGCGTTTACCTTCTCGAGCATGCAAGCGCAGCCCTTTCAGGCGTTTCTCGACGAGCACCGCGGACCGGTGCTCTCGTTTCTGCGCGCGATGGTCGGGCCCGACGACGCCGACGACGTCTTCCAGGAGACGTTCATCTCGGCCCTGCGGGCATACCGGCGCATGGACGGGCGCCACCCGCGCGCCTGGGTGTTGACGATTGCCCGGCGCAAGGCGATCGACCACCATCGGGCCCGGGCTCGCCGGCCGCACCCGCGCCCGGATGTCGCCGAGCTTGCCGAAGCGGCGCCGGGGCCCGGAGCCGAGGAGGGGGACAGCGCCGTGTGGGCGGCGGTCACCGAGCTCAGCCCGGCGCAGCGGGCGGCGATCGCGCTGCGGTTCGCCGCCGACCTCTCCTTCCGGGAGATCGGCGCCGCGCTCGGCTGCTCGGAGGATGCCGCGCGCCGCCGCGTCCACGACGGGCTCGCCGCGCTGCGCGCCAAGGCCGCGACCGACGAGGAGGAAAGCCGATGACAGCTGACGCCACCGATCTGATCCGCGCGTTCCGCGCCGACCCCGCGGACGCCGCCGACGCGGCCGAACGCCTCGCTGCGCGCGCGGTTTCGGAGGGGCTCGTCGACATCGCCTACGCGACCGTCGAGACGCCGCTCGGGACGATGACGGCGGCGACGACCGAGCGCGGGCTCGTGCGCCTCGCGCTTCCCGGTTACTCCCCCGACGAGGTGCTGGAGCGGCTCGCGACTGAGGTGTCGCCACGGCTGCTCGAGCTCCCCGAGCGCCTCGACCCCCTCCGGCGCGAGCTCGACGAGTACTTCGACGGCAGCCGGCGCGCGTTCGACCTCGCGCTCGATTGGCGCCTCACCCCGTCCGGCTTCTACCGCCGAGTTCTCCGCACCGCGGCGCGGCGGCTGCCGTTCGGCGTCACCGCCAGCTACGGCGAGGTCGCGGCCTGGGCGGGGAGCCCGGGGGCGTCCCGCGCGGCGGGCACGGCGCTGGCACGCAACCCGCTGCCGATCGTCGTCCCGTGCCACCGCGTGCTGCGCGCGGGCGGGAAGATCGGGCTCTACGGCGGCGGCCCGGAGATGAAGCGACGGCTGCTCGAGTTCGAGGGGGCGGTCGCCTGAGTGAGTCTGCAACGTCTGCCGCAATCAACTGCACTGACGCGCGTAGATTTGCAAGGACTCTGCTTGACCGAGTATCAGTGTTCTGATAGAAGTCCTGTCCGAGGAGAGATTGGGCCGGCACCCAAGCAGCCCCAACGGAGTCCCGGAGACTTGGACGAGCACCCGAAGCAAACCAAAGCGGATCGGCCCGGCGTCCCTCAGCCGGGCTCCGGTTCCGGTGAGCGCTCGTCCCCGGACCCAGGGAGGCTGGAGCGGCGGCGCTCGCCGGGATCCCATCCCGGCTCGGCGGGCGTCGCACGCACCAGTGACGGAGTGCCGGTCGGCCTGCCGCGGTTTCGGGGCATCGAGCGACTGAAGGCAGACTCCCCGGCCGCCTCCCGGGGGGCGATCATCCGCGCCCGGCTGGCCGCCAACCGGTCGTCGCGCTGGCCTGGCTGACGCCGAGCCCAAAGAGCCCCGTCCTGTCAGGGAGGCCTCGTCCCGATGCGAACTTTTCGGCCGCCATGCAACGACGGTGCATTGATCTGCAGTATCCCAGTAGTGATTGTGACGAGATCCGACCGATTCAGATTGGCCGGTGCAACGATGCTGCTTGACTCCGTCCTCGGGGTGTGATAGGAAACGCGAACAAGCGGGATCGGCCAGTCTTCCGGCCCGCCGGGAGCGGCACCGGGACACTCGGGCCAGGACAACGGAGGAGAGGATGGGAATGCGACTGATCACCGGTCCGGTTGTCGCGATCGTTGCGATCGTGGGTGCGTGCGCGCTGGGAGCGAGCGCGGCCGCCGCCCAGGATGGCGAGTTCGTGAAGACCCAGTTGGTCGACACGACGCTCAACCCGATGGAGATCGACGTCGCCCCCGACGGGACGGTGTTCTACGTCGAGCGCCGCGGCGTTGTCGGGGTCTGGGACCCGGGCACACAGTCCGCGCGCGAGATCGGCACCGTCCCGGTGACGACGTTCGAGGAGAACGGCCTGATGGGGATCGCGCTCGATCCCGACTACGAGACGAACGGCTGGATCTACCTCGCCTACTCGGTCCCGCCCGTCGCCACCGTCACCCAGCGCGTCTCGCGCTTCCAGCTCGACCTGGCCGGCGATCTCGACCTCACGTCCGAGGTGCCCGTGTTCGAGTGGACGCACCTGCGCGAGACCTGCTGCCACTCTGCCGGCGCGCTCGAGTTCGACCCCGACGGCAACCTTCTGATCACGACAGGCGACAACACGAACCCGTTCGCCTCCAATGGCTACACGCCGATCGACGAGCGCCCCGGCCGCGAGTCCTGGGACGCCCAGCGGACCTCGGCGAACACCAACGACCACAACGGCAAGCTGCTGCGGATCACCCCGAACGAGACGATCCTCCCCGGGGCGGAGCCGGGGATCGGCCCGACCTACACGATCCCCGACGGCAACATGTTCGGC
>DATHVI010000021.1:0-8604 GCA_035461385.1 Solirubrobacterales bacterium | reverse complement strand
GGCGATCGTCGAGTCCGGCGCCGAGGTCGTCTGCGCCGCCGACAACTCGTGCCTGCTCCAGATCGGGGGCGGGCTGTCGCGGGCCCGTGCCGGCGTCGACGCCGTCCACATCGCCGAGATCCTCGCCGCTACAGAGGAGAGTCCGTGAGCGGGCGACATTCATGTCGCGAGAGCAGCATCTGCCGGAAGGTGCTTCGATGACCTTCGAGCCGGCGTCGTTCCCGCGCGCCGCGGCCGAGGCGCTCGCCGACCCGCAGCTCCGCGCCAACCTGCGCAACGCGACGCACACGATCCGCGCCAGGCGGGCCGCGGTGGTCGCCGAGCGCTCCGACTGGGAGGCGCTTCGCGACGCCGGCGAGCGGATCAAGCGCGAGGCGGTCCGTCACCTCGACGCCCACCTCGAGACCCTCGAGCGCTCGGTCGAGCGCGCGGGGGGGACCGTGCACTGGGCGCGGACGGGGGAGGAGGCGATCGACGTCGTCGCCCGGGTCGCCCGCTCGCACGGCAGCGACGAGGTGATCAAGGTGAAGTCGCTCGCCACCGACGAGATCGAGCTCAACGAGGGCCTCGCCCGGCGCGGGATCGCCGCGACCGAGACCGATCTCGCCGAGCTGATCGTTCAGCTCGACGACGACGACCCTTCGCACATCCTCGTCCCCGCGATCCACCGCAACCGGGCCGAGATCCGGGAGATCTTCCGCCGCGAGCTCGGCCTCGACCGCCTCGGCGACGCGCCGGCCGAGCTCGCCGAGGCCGCCCGGCTTCACCTGCGGCGAAAGTTCCTCTCGGTCCCAGTCGCGGTCAGCGGCGCGAACTTCGCCGTCGCCGAGACCGGCGCCGTGTGCGTGGTCGAGTCGGAGGGCAACGGGCGGATGTGCACGACGCTGCCGCGGGCGCTGGTCACCGTCGCCGGGATCGAGAAGGTGCTGCCGCGGTTTCGCGACCTCGAGGTGATGCTCCAGCTCCTGCCGCGCTCGTCGACCGGCGAGCGGATGAACCCCTATACGTCGCTTTGGACCGGGGTGACGCCCGGCGACGGCCCCGAGGAGTTCCACCTCGTCCTCCTCGACGCCGGCCGCACCGCGACGCTCGCCGACCCGATCGGCCGCGACGCCCTGCACTGCATCCGCTGCTCGGCCTGCCTCAACGTCTGCCCCGTCTACGAGCGCACCGGCGGGCACGCCTACCGCTCGGTCTACCCGGGACCGATCGGCGCGATCCTCACCCCGCAGCTGGCGCGGCTCGAAGGCGGCGAGACGCTCCCCTGGGCGTCGAGCCTCTGCGGCGCCTGCTACGAGGTCTGCCCGGTGAAGATCGACATCCCGTCGCTGCTCATCCACCTGCGCGGTCGGATTGTCCGCGAGCGGCCCGGTGGCAAGGGCAGGCGCCGGGTCGACCCCGAGCGGCTTGCGATGCGGGCGCTGGCGCGCACCTTCGCGAGCCGCCGCCGCTACGAGGCCGCGCAGCGCCTCGGCCGCGCCGGCCAGTGGCCGTTCGCGCGCCGCGGCCGGATCGAGCGCCTGCCGGGTCCGCTCGCCGCCTGGACGCGGGCCCGCGACATGCGCGCGATCCCGAAGCAGAGCTTTCGCCAGTGGTGGCGCGAGCGCGAGGCGAGTGGCGAGTTAGCTGCGGATACCGTCGCTAACTCGACGAGGGCGCAGGGATGAGCGCGGCGCGGGACGAGATCCTCGGCCGGGTGCGCGCCGCGCTCGCCGACGCGTCCGCGGATGAGCCCACCCGCGGCGACGAGCCACCCGCCTACGAGGTCTCAAGCGACCTCGAACCTGCCGCACTCGCCGACCTCTTCGCCGCTCGCGTCGCCGAGTACCGAGCGAAGGTCCGCCGCACGGACCGCACCGGGATCGCGAATGCGGTCGTCGAGGCGCTCGAGACGCACGCCGCGACTCGAATCGCAATCCCGCCCTCTCTACCCGCCCCGTGGCGTCCCGGGGTGTTCGAGCTCGTCGAGGACTCGCCAGACAGCTCCCCGCAGGACCTCGAGCAAGTCGACGCCGCGCTCACCGGCTGCGCGCTCGCGATCGCCGAGACCGGGACGTTCGTCCTCGACTCCGGCCCCGACCAGGGGCGTCGCGCGCTCACCCTCGTCCCCGACCTCCACGTCTGCGTCGTCGAAGCCGAGCGGATCGTCGGCACGGTGCCCGAGGCGATCCGGGCGCTCGAGGCCGGCGCTCGCGAAGGACGCCGCCCGCTGACGTTCGTCTCCGGCCCCTCGGCGACCTCGGACATCGAGCTCAACCGGGTCGAGGGCGTCCACGGGCCACGCCGGCTCGAGGTCGTCGTCGCCGGTTGAGCGCCCGGGATCGGGGCTGACCGCGGCCGCGGCGAGATCTCCTCAGCGAGTCCTCGACTTGCTCGACGACACCCTCGGGGGCAGATGGTGCCGCCGGGCGTGAAGGTGGCGAAGGTGACACGCCGCGAGGGCGGCGAGCTCGCCCCGTGCCCGCCGACGCCCCGGGCTGCCGTCGCGGCGCCGTGGGACCCGGTCCCGACCGGCTCCTGGCGCCGGTCGGCGCCGCCGGGCGGGGGGAGAGCCGGGCGGCCCTGCCCCCTCTTGATGGCATGGCCACCGCCGACGACCACGCCCGGGCGCTCGCGGCCGAGCTGCGCGAGCGGCTCGTCGAGCGGCGCCGTGCGGATGCGGCCGCCGGAAGGCTCGAGAACGGCGACCTCGCCGAGGCGGTCGCCGCGCTCGTCGACGAGCAGGCGGCGGTGCTGTCGCCCCGACGCCGCGAGCGAATCCGCGACCTGATCCTCCGCGACACGGTCGGGCTCGGGCCGCTCGAAGAGCTGCTCGCCGACCCGGAGGTCGAGGAGGTGATGGTGAACGGACACGAGCGGGTCTACGTCGAGCGGCGGGGCCGAATCGAGCCCACCGACGTCCGCTTCGGCTCCGAGCAGGAGCTCCGTGACGCGATCGAGCGGATCCTGGCCCCGGTCGGCCGTCGAGTCGACGAGCTCAGCCCGATGGCCGACGCGCGGCTCGCCGACGGGTCGCGCGTGAACGTGATCATCCCGCCGCTCGCGGTCGACGGCCCGGCGCTCTCGGTCCGCCGGTTCACCGCCGCGAAGCCCGACCCCGAGGCACTGACCGAGGCGGGGACGCTGACGCCCGAGCTCCGCGATCTGCTCCGCGAGGCGGTCGCCGAGCGGCGCAGCATCCTCGTCTCCGGCGGTACCGGCGCAGGCAAGACCACGCTGCTGAACGCGCTCTCCGCCTACATCGACCCCGCCGACCGGGTGGTGACGATCGAGGACGCGGCCGAGCTCCGCCTCCGCCAGCCGCACGTTGTCCGGCTCGAGAGCCGCCCCGCCTCGGTCGAGGGTCGCGGGGAGGTGACGATCCGCGACCTGCTCCGCAACTCGCTGCGGATGCGCCCCGACCGAATCGTGATCGGTGAGGTCCGGGGGGCGGAGGCGCTCGACCTCCTCACCGCGCTCAACACCGGCCACCGCGGCGCGCTCTCGACCGTCCACGCGAACTCGCCCGAGGACGCGCTGCGGCGGCTGGAGACGCTCGCGCTGATGGCGGGAGTCGGCTTGCCGCACGCCGCGATCCGCGAGCAGGTCGGTCGCGGGATCGAGCTCGTCTGCCACGTCGTCCGCGGGCCCGGGGGCGAGCGCCGGGTGAGCGAGCTCGCGGCGGTCACCCGGGCCGCGGGCGGCGTCGGCGTCCGCGATGTGTGGAGGCGCGCCCCGTGACCGACCCGGTGGTCCTCGCGGCGCTTGCGGGCGCGCTGGCCGCGCTCGCGGCGCGCGAGGCGATCGCCGCCAGCCCGGCCGCGGCGCGCTGGCTCGAGGCGGCGATCGAGCCTCTTGGCCGCGCCGGCCGGGAGGGTTACGCGCCGTCGCCCGCCGAGCGCCGGCGGCTCGCGGCGCTGGGAACCGCGGGACTGCTCGCTGGGGCCGCGTTGATGATCGGCCCGGGCGTCGCCCCGATCCTAGCCCTCGCCGGGCCCGGCATCGCGGCCTCGGCGATCGCCAGCCGTCGCGCCCGCTACCGGCGCGCGGTCGAGCGCGGCCTGCCGCGGGTCGCGACGGCGGTCGCCGACGCGCTCGCGGCCGGGCGCTCGGTGCGAGCGGCGCTCGGCGCCGCCGAGGCGTCGCTCGAGGGGCCGCCGGCGACCGAGCTCGCCCGCGTGCGCGCCGAGCTCGACCTCGGTCTTCCGACCCGCGACGCGCTCGCCGGGCTCCGGCGCAGATCGGGCTCGCAGCGGGTCGAGGCGTTCGCCGCCGCGCTGCTCTCACAGCAGCTCGGCGGAGGCGACCTCGCGGCGCTCCTGCGGCGGTTCGCCGCCGCCGCCGCCGACCGCGACCGCGCCGACGCCGACGCCCGCTCGGCGACCGCGCAGGCGCGGTTCACCGGCCTGCTCGTCGTCGCGATGCCCGTCGGGGCGGGGCTCCTCGCCGAGCTGCTGCGCCCCGGCTTCGTCTCCGGGCTCCTCGCCGATCCGGCCGCGGCGACGATCCTCGCCGCCGCCGCGGCGCTCCAGCTCGCCGGGTTCGTCGCGATCCGCCGGCTCAGCCGGGTGCGGGTGGGATGAGCGCCTCGGGTCCGCGGCGATGAGCGCCGCGCCGGTCGCCGGGCTCGCCGTGCTGCTCGCATTCGCAGCCGCGTGGGAGCTCGCGGGCGCGCTCGACGGCGAGCCTGGCCAGCGGGCCAGGGACCTGATCGCCCGCCTCTCCGGCGGTCGGCTTCGGACGCTGGCCGACGCCGCCGGCGCGCTCGGGGTCACCGACCGGATCCGCCGCGCCGGCCTCGAGGACCGGCTCACGCCGGCAGCCGCCGTGATCGCGAAGGCCGCCGGGGTCGGCGCAGGCGCGCTCGTCGCGGTCACCGCCGTTCCGGCGCTGCCCGGAAGGCTGGCGGTCCCGGCGGCGGCATTGATCCTCGCCGCCGGATTCCTCGCCCCGGACGCCGCGCTCGAGCGAACTGCGCGCCGCCGCCGCGAGCGCCTCGTCGCCGCCCTCCCCGACGCCCTCGACCTGCTCGCGGTCGGTGCCGCGTCCGGGCGCAGCCCGGGAAGCCTGCTCGCCGAGATCGCCCGCGCCACCGCGGGCCCGCTGGCGACCGAGCTCTCGATCGCAGTCGCCGAGATCGAGTGCGGGGCATCGGAGCAGCGCGCGATCGAGTCGCTTCGCCGGCGCGTTCGGGGGGTCGAGGTCGGCGCGCTCGCCGCCGCCCTCGAGCGCTCCCGCCGCTACGGCTCGCCGCTCGCCGATCAGCTCCACGAGCACGGAACCGCGCTCCGCCGCGACCAGCGGCGGCGGATCGAGGAGCACGCCGCTCGCGCCGCGCCGAAGATCCAGCTCGTCGTCGCCCTCGTCCTCGTCCCCTCGGTCCTGCTCGCGATCGCCGCGACGCTGATCGCCCACTCCGACGCGCTGCTCGGCGGCCTTGCGGCCTGAGCGTCCAGCGGGGATTGGTCCTGATTTTCGCCGCTAGCGCCGGTCCTCGAGCTCCCCGTCGAGGGTCCAGAGGCGCTGCTTCCCGAAGCCCTTGACGTCGACCTCGCCGATCTCCGAGCAGATGAACTCCTGACGCAGCAGGTTGTGGGTGGTGTCGCTGATCGTGATCTCCATCGGCTCGGAGAGCTGCTCCATTCGCGCCGCCATGTTCACGCCCGGGCCGAAGATGTCGTAGACGTAGCGTTGGACGCCGACGATCGAGCCGACGACGGTGCCGGAGTGGATCCCGATCCGGCCGAGCCAGGGCTCGCGGTGGGAGGTGTTGCGGCGCTCGAGGTAGCGGCGCATCCGCAGCGCCACCCGGGCGATGCTCTGGGCGTGGTCGCTCGACGGCTCGGGGAGGCCGGCAACGGCCATGTAGGCGTCGCCGATCGTCTTCATCCGCTCGCAGTTGAACAGCTCGACGATCCGGTCGAAGGCGGAGAAGATGTCGTTGAGCTCGGAGACGAGGCTACCGGCGTCGCGCGAGACCGCCATCTCGGTGAACCCGGCGAAGTCGAGCATCAGAATCGTCGCCTCGTCGAACCGCTGCGGCGTCACCGAGCCGAAGTCCTTCATCTCCTCGTAGACCGCCCGCGGCATGATGTTGAGAAGCAGCTTCTCCGCCCGCTCCTTCTCGCGCTTCAGGTCGCGGGCGTTCTTGTCGGCCATCCGCGAGTACGAGTCGAGCATGTGCTCCGCCTGCTTCGCCTTCGTCACGTCGCTGCACTCGACGACCACCAGCTCGCGGCCGTCGAGCTCGCAGGGGCGCAGCTTGACCTCGAGCGACCGCGACCTCGCGCCCGACCCCGCCTCAACCTCGACCGTGTACGGACGCCCCTTCTCGAACCGCGACGCCGCCCGTTCGGAGTCGATCGCCGGCACCCGGGTGAGCAGCGTCTCGTCGCTGGTCGTCGGGTCGGGGGCGAAGAGCTCGAAGAAGCGCGCGTTCTCGAACCGGAGCGACCACGAGTCGGGATCGGCGACGGCGATCCCGACGTCGAGTGTCTGTGCCAGGTGACGGTAGAACTCGGCGCTCTCCTCGGCCCCGGCGTCCTCGCCGGCCCCGGCCCGGTCCGCGCCGGGCCCGTCGGGCGTCGGCCGCGTGGCGGGCTCAGCGTCCACTGACGATCACCGGCTCGCGCCGCCGCAGCTCGTGGGTCACCTTCGCGACGTCGTCGGCGGCGAAATCGAAGTCCTCGAGGGTCTCGGCCAGCAGCTCGACCATCTCGTCGAACTCGGTCAGCGTGATCCCCATTCGCTGGTGGACGTGCTTGAGGTGCTCGTCGGTGTAGCTCGCCGGGCCGCCCATCAGGAACGAGATGAACCGCGTCTGGTGCTCGATCAGCCGATCCATCGCGACCTCCTCGAAGTGGTGGGCGATCAGCGGCGAGTCGAGGACCTTCTCGTAGAACGCCGTCACCACCCGGCGCACCTTGGCGAACCCGCCGACCCGCTCGTAGACCGTCAGCGCCACGCCGGCTCCGGTGCTTCGGCCTCGTGCTCACCGGCGAGCAGCTCGTGCACCTGCTGGATCACCACCGCGCCCTGGCCGACCGCCGAGGCGACGCGCTTCAGCGATCCGTGGCGGACGTCGCCGACCGCGAAGATCCCCGGTGTGCTGGTCTCGAACGCGAACGGCGCGCGTTCGAGCGGCCAGCGCGCCGCGTCGCGCGTCACCTCGGCGCCGGTGAGCACGTAGCCGCGCCGATCGCGCGCGACCGTGTCCGGCAGCCATTCGGTGCGGGGGCGAGCGCCGATGAGGACGTACAGCGCCGCCGCCGCGACCTCCTCGACCTCGCCGCTGATGCGATCACGCAGCTCGAGTCGCTCGAGCCGTCCCTCGCCGCCGCCGCCCGCGACCTCGGTGTTGACGCGGACCTCGATCCCGGGATCGCTCGTGTCGGGGCGCGAGCTGTGCTCGATCTCGTCGCAGAGGTACTGGGACATGTCGTTCGACAGCGCGGCTCCCCGGACCAGCAGGGTCACCCGGGCGCCCGAGCGCGCGAGGTGGATTGCGGCCTGCCCGGCTGAGTTCCCGCCGCCGACGACGTGGACGTGCCGGCCCGCGAAGCCGCGTGCATCGCCGCTGGGGGCGCCATAGAAGACTCCGGCGCCGGTCAGGGCGTCGAGCTCCGGGATTCCCAGCCGTCGGTAGGTGACGCCGGTCGCGAGCACGATCGCCGGCGCGCTGACCTCGCCGACCTCGTCGATCGAGATCACGTGGCGGCCGCCGCTGCGAAGCGCGATCGCGTCGCGCATCATCAGGAACTTGGTTCCGAACACCCACGCCTGCTGGTAGGCGCGCTGGGCGAGATCCGCGCCACTGACACCGCGCGAGAACCCGAGGTAGTTGCGGATCAACGACGTCGAGCCGGCCTGGCCGCCGATCGACTCGCGCTCGACTACCAGGGTGTCGAGGCCCTCCGAGGACGCGTAGACCGACGCGGCGAGACCGGCGGGGCCGGCACCGACGACGATCAGGTCGAACTCGCGGCTGTCGCCCAGCTCGGTGCGGATTCCGATCGTCCGGGCGAGGTCGGCGTTCGACGGGTCGGTGATCGTGGTCCCGTCGCGGGTGACGAGGACGGGCTTTCCGGGCTCGCTGCCCGAGCCGGGGCCGAGCGCGCCGAGCACCCGCGCCGCCTCCGCCGAGCCGGTCCGCAGGAACGCGTGTGGGATCCCGTTGCGGGCGAGCAGGCCGCGGAGCTCGTTCGCGCGCGCCGACCACTCGTCCCCGATCAGCGTGATCTCGCGCGACTGGGTTGAGTTCACCCGGCACCACTCGAAGATCAACTCGGAGACGAGCCGGTGGAACTGCTCGTCGGGTACCCGCCAGGGCTTGATCGCGTAGTAATCGATCTGCCCGAGCGCCATCGCGTTGTGCACGACCTCGGCCGTCTCCGGGTTGCTCCAGGCCCCCCACTCGATCAGCAGCGCCCGCTTCGCCAGCGGGTGCAGCGTCCGCACGCCCGCGAGCAGGTCGCGACCGCTACCGGCGCAGACCGAGTCGGCAGCGAGAACGAGCGCGACGGGCTCTCCCGACTCGCGCAGCGTCTCGAGCTCGGCGAGCGCCCCGAACGGCGAGGTCTTGGCGATGACCCGGTAGTCGGTCCCGTAGCGGCGCGTGAGCTCCGC
>DATHVI010000020.1:0-20098 GCA_035461385.1 Solirubrobacterales bacterium | reverse complement strand
GGCAGTCTTGAGCACCGTTAACGGCGACACCAGCTACGTGACGTACAGGATCTGGGCTTGTTCGACGTGCCAGCGTCCAGCGCGGTCTGGTGTCGCGAACGAGGCTTGCGCTTGGGACGGATGTGATGGCCGGGTGCTTGAGCTTGAGGTCATAGCGGTAACGGAAGCCATGCGCTGGCGCCGTGAGCTTGCCTCGTTCGGAGAGAGCATCGAGGCAATCCGCAACGAGTTCGCTGGTGCAGCCGGCAACGGGCATCCGCCCCGCAGAGACTTGGCGTAGCTCGCAAGGCAGCGCCGTCCGCAATCCAGGGGCTCGGTTTTCCCGCGCCCTGGGCGGGAGATGACAGCTAATGGAAGGCTCACAGCCACACCCCGAGGACGGCGCCGACATACCGCCGGGCGAGCCGATTGGTGGCACGTTGCGCCAGGACATCTCGAGGGCGATGGTCGGCCTCTACAAGCAGCACTACGGCACGGGGCCGGACCGTTGCCGTACCTATCTCAACCCTGATCTCGTGATCGTCGTCTTGGGCGGGGGCTACTCGGCGGGCGAACAAACGCTGTTCGAGGCAGGCAGGTGGTACGAGGTTCGCGAGGCGCGCCAACACTGGCAGGACAGCATGCAGGTCCGGTTCGTGGCCACTATCGAGGAGGCGACTGGACGCAAGGTCACGGCGTTCATGAGCGCCAGCCACCAAGACCCCGACCTCGCGGTCGAGTTGTTCGTACTCGAACCCGACCCAACCGCGTAGAGCCCGGACCTCACGCCAGGTGGAGGCTCCCGGGAGCGCGGGCTAGCGGGCGTGACTGGCTCGGGCGCGTTCGGTTTCGACGCAGCACCGCGTGCCTCGCGGAACTGAGGAGCGCCGGGCTGACCCGCGCGGACGACCACGACCTGAGCCGAAGTGAGCTCGGACATGGGCAAGGCGATGACTGGCCGCCGCTCCGCGCCACGGCGACCCAGTCCCGATGCACGAATCGGTGGACCTCCGATAGAACCTAGACCGTGACGATCGACAGGGCGGTGCCGAACATAAGGTCGGATCGCGCCGCTGAGACGCGCGATTTCTTCGTCGAGCTGCTCGGCTTCGGGGTGGCGATGGACCTGGGCTGGGTGATGACCGTGGCATCGCCGACCAACCCCTCGGTCCAGGTGACGATCATCAGCAACGACGATCTCTCCGCGCCCGGCATCTCAGTCGAGGTCGACGACGTCGACGCGGTCCATGCCCGCGCAGTGGAGCGAGGGTTCGAGATCTCCTATCCCCTGCGTGACGAGGAGTGGGGAGTCCGACGGTTCATGCTTCGCGAGCCGAGCGGCACGATCGTGAACGTCCTTTCCCACCGCTCCGATTGACGGCTCCTGTGCGACGCAGACTGGCACAACAGCGTCGTCGCGCTAAGCGTTCATCGTGATCACCGACCGCTATCCGCCGTTCCCGTTCCGACCGTTGCCGCGACGATTTAGCCAGGTCCCGCGATGAGCGTTCTCGCCGGGCTCTTCCTGATCGCACACGGGCTCGTCCACCTCGCCGTCTGGGTGGCCCCGCAGCCGCCCGAGGTGCCGTTCGACTCCCGCCACTCGTGGCTCCTCGGGGATGCTGGGGCCCCCTCACGGGTGCTCGCGGTGGCGGCCTGTGCGCTGTTCATTCTCGCCGGGATCCTCGTCGTCGCCGGGGCGGGGCTGGGAGCCGGCCTGGCGGTCGCGGGCGCCGTGGCCTCGCTCGCGCTCGTGAGCCTGACCTTCAACCGCTGGTTCGTATTCGCGATTGCGGTCAACGTCGCGATCCTCGTCGTCGCGATCGGGTGAGGGACAATCACATCGTTCGTGAATGTCGCGGACGCGCGAGCGGCATGCGTTGACGGCTTAACGCAGTCGCATCTGGTTCTGGCGCAGTCGCCCCGACATCGACCGCCGACGGCCAGAGGTCGGAGCAAGCCCCCCTGGCACCTTCGATGAGTTCCGGCCGGGTCCGCGGTCCGGAACACAAGAGGATGAAGACGCCGAAGGGAGCAGACGATGCTGGAGAAGGCGAAGCTTGCTACGCGCCTGCCCGCCCAGGACCTCGAGCGTGCCAGGGCCTTCTACGCCGAGAAGCTCGGGCTCGAGCCGATCGAGGCGCGGCCGGGAGGGCTGCTATACCGCTGCGCGAATGGCGAGTTTGGCCTCTTCGAATCGGCGGGCGCGTCGCCCGGTACCTTCACCCAGATGGGGTGGGAGGTGGATGACATCGACGCCACGGTGGCCGAGCTGCGCCAGCGCGGCGTCGAGCTCGAAGAGGTCGACATGCCAGGGCTGAGGACAGTGGACGGGATCGCGGACGTCGAGGGGAACTACCCGAGCAAGGGCGGCAAAGGCGAGCGCGCCGCCTGGTTCCGCGACAGTGAGGGGAACATGCTCGGCATCGGGCAGCCAGTTCGCTGAAAAGCGCCGGCCGCTACCTGCGCACCTTCAGCGTCGCCTTCGCCCGCTGGGTTGCCACCCCGAGGGCGCTGGCGGTGAAGGTGAGCTTCAGCCGCTTGCCGCGGGCGGCCGGCTTGGGCACGAGCTTGAACCTGGCGGTCAGCTTCGCGCCCGCGGTCAGGCTTGGCCTGGTGAGGCAGCGCTTGCCCTTCAGCCTCAGCTTCGCCTTCGGCGCTTTGAGGCAGAGCTTGACCCTGCTCGCGGCGGCCGTCCCGCCGTTCGTGGCGACCGCCTTGAAGACGGCGGCCTTGCCCGCTCTCGTCGTCTTTCGCTTCGGCTTGACGGTGAGCTTGAGCTCGGGCTTGCCCGGGCCTGCCAGGACGAGGGACATCTCGCCCGGTGGGTCCTCGGTGTTCCCCGCCACATCGGTCGAGCGGTACTCGACGGTGTGGGGGCCGGGGGCGGAGATCGTCGGCGGCAGGAGCGCGTCGTAGAGCTGCCAGGCGCCGCCGTCGACCCTGTAGTGGGTGGCCTCGATGCCGGCGCTGGCGTCGGTCGCGGTGAGCAGCACGGTGACGGGGCCGTCGTAGGTCCCGTCCGGCCCGGGGGTGGGCGGGTCGAGGGCGGCAAGCGTCGTCGGCGGTGTCGCGTCGAGCTTGAGCTCGGCCGAGCGGGTCTCCTCGAGGTTGCCCTCGTTGTCGGTCGAGCGGTACTCGAGCGCGTGGATGCCGTCGCTGGAGATCGTGAACGGCCCCGCGTACTCGATGAACGAGCCGCCGTCGAGCCGGTACTCGGTCTGCGCGACGCCCGAGCCGTCGGCCCCGTCGTCGGCCTCCAGGGTGACCTCCACCGGGGAGCGGTACCAGCCCTCGGCGCCGTCCGCTGATGCGGGGTTGAACGAGTGCGTCGTCGCTGGTGGCGTCACGTCCTCGGAGAACTCCTCGTCGAGCCGGAAGCGGTAGCTCCCAGATTCCACCTCGATCACGGCTTTGCCGTCGACGATTGCGGCCGAGGTGACCCCATCGGCGTTGCGCACGTACTTGCCGCCCTCGCCGACGTCATCGACGTCTTCCGCGGGCAGCCTCACCGTGGCCGTCGTCCCCATCGGCACCTCGACCTCGAGGTCGACCGCGTCGCCGTCGCGGGACCATGACGAGCGCGCCCGGCCGAAAACCGTCTTCGTCGACGCGGAGGCGTGGTCGAGGCTCTCCAGGAGCGTCGGCTTGACCGTCAGGTGGCGGGTTGCGCCGACGCCCCCGGTATCGAGGCCGGCGACATCGACGTAGAGCCAGTCGACGATCGTGCCGAGGAACATGTGCCCCCGCGACCTCGAGCCGACCTCCCAGAACTCGAACGGAGTCGTACCGCCGCTGTCGAACCAGAGCCCCCAGCTCGGATACGTGCGCTGGTTGGCGACGGCGTCCGCGAGGTCTGCGCGCCCTTCGCGCGTCAGCACCCGCAGCAGATACTTGGTGCCGATCACGCCGGTGTTCAGGTGGCCGTCCCGGGTCACCTCGACGTCGTCGACCAGGCCGCTGAATACGTTCGCGCGCTGTCCCGCAGGCACCAAGTTCCAGGCCAGCGGGAGGACGTTCGACGTCTGACGGTAGCCGGCCTCGATCTGGGTGTTGTAGGTCCCGGAATCCGTGTTCAGGAAGGCGGCGTTGAAGTCGTCGGCGATCTCGGAGGCGCGACTCGCATATTCGGCCTCGTCGGCTGAATTGTCGAGCGCCCCGGCGATCTTCGCGATCAGGTCATTCGCTCGCCACACGTAGGCGGTCGCGGTCAACGCGCCGCCCTCTGGCCCCGAAGTCTGAGCGTAGCCGGGCGCGGCCCAGTCGCCCAGCGAGCTGGTGCTGAGCCCGGTCGTCGGGTTGAGCCGGTTGTTCTCGTAGTCGACGTAGCGCTTCAGCGCCTCGTAGTGGTCCTCGAGAACCCGGGTGTCGCCGTACTGCCGATACAGCTCCCAGGCCAGGATCACGTAGGTCGCGCTCCACTCGGGGGCGATCCAGTCGTTGCCCCAGCCGTGCGTCGGGGCGATCACCGGCACGCGTCCGTTGGCGATCTGGCCGTCGCGCATGTCGCGCATCCACTTCGGATAAGCGCGCCGCATGTCGAAGTTGTGCATCGACGACTGGATCATCACCTGCCCGTCGG
Organism: Solirubrobacterales bacterium; assembly: GCA_035461385.1. GTDB lineage: Bacteria > Actinomycetota > Thermoleophilia > Solirubrobacterales > 70-9 > DATHVI01. The sequence continues at coordinate 15,537 of DATHVI010000020.1, read as the reverse complement.
CGGTCCAGCCGTTCTTCTCGAACATCGGCGTGTCGGTGGGCATGCCGTGGTAGTTGTTGAGGATCGCCCACCGGGTGCCCTCCTCGATCCGGTTGAAGAGCTCGTTCGAGCTGTCGAAGGTGCCGATCCGGGCCAGGTCGGTGCGGACGTGCTTGGCGGTGATGCTGGTCAGCTCGGGGGGTGCGTCGAGCCCGTCGAACTGCACGTACTGGAAGCCCTTGTAGGAGAAGCGCGATTCGTAGGTCTCCGGACCGCCGCCCCGCAGGATGTAGCGGTCGGTTTGGTAGTCCTGGTCGACGTGGCCGAGGACGTCGTCGTTGTCGACGGTGCCGTTGGCGCGCAGCTTCTCGCCGTAGCGCATGACCACCCCGTCGCCGGCGGCGCCGTCGAGCTCGACCTCGATCCATCCGGCGATGTTCTGGCCGAGATCGACGACGTAGACGCCGGGCTGCGGCGTCGTCACCTCGACAGGCTCGAGCTCCTCGCTGACTCGGATCGGCTCCATGTCCTGCGCCTGCAGCGGCACCCCCGGGTCGGCGGCGGGGTCGGCGGCGCCCCAGCCGCTGTCGTCGAATCCCGGCGCATCCCAGCCCGGCTGCTCGAGCCGGGCGTCGTAGACCTCGCCCGCGAGCTGGGAGTCGGAGCGCAGCGGACCGGCGGCCGTGCGCCACGTGGTGTCGGTGACGAACGTCGCGCTGGCGCCACCTTCGTAGGTGACTTCGAGCTGGAGCTTCAGCTTCGGGTTGTCCCACCAGTTCGCCACGTGCCAGTTCCAGACGCTCCCCGAGGTCATGCCGTAGAAGCCGCGGCCGAGGATCGCGCCGAGCGTGTTCGCGCCGGGCTGCACCTGGTCGGTGACATCGTGCGTCACGTACATCGCCCGCGTCGAGTAGTCGACGAACACGGGGTCCATGCGGTGGTCGCCGACCGGCTCGCCGTTGAGCGACACGTCGGCATAGGCCAGCCCGGTCACGTAGAGGCGCGCCTTCGCAACCGGGCCGGACAGTGCGAAGTCCTTGCGCAGCAGTGGAGCGGCGTCGCCGTCGGGGGCCGCGAGGAAGACCTCGGTGGTTCCGGTGATGTCGAGGCCGTTCGGCGTCAACACCCCGCTGCCCGTCCACTGGCCGAGGTCGACGCCGAAGTCGTCTTCGAAGACGGTGTTGTCGTCCTCGGAGACCTCAACCCGGTGGATCACGGCGCGCTCGGGGCCGAGCCCGCTGTCGCTCACGTTGGCCCGGAACCCGATCGTGCCGGCCGAGTGGGCGGCGTGCTCGGCCGAATCGACGAGGACGCCGTCGACGTAGGTATCGATCCGGCTGCCGTTCGCCTCGATGACGAGCTCGTGCGGCCGGTCGAAGAACTCTCCCGCCGGGATCACGTCGCCGATCGGGATGTTCCCGAGCACCGAGACCGACCCGTTCACCCACTGGTGCTTGCGCAGGATCGGCGCCCCCGGTGGCCCGGCGCCGATCAGCTGCCACATGAAGTTGTTGGCCGTTCCGTTCGCCCGGAAGAACACGCCCATTGCGGCGTTGAGGGGAGTCATCTCGATGCGAAGCCGAAAGTCCGAAAAGACGGGCGCTGCCGGCGGGTCCCTGCCGATCCACTCGGCTTCCCAGTCGCTCGGGTCGAGGAGCCCCATCTCCCACGTGGCGACGTCGCTCCAGGGGCCCGGTTCATCGTCGGCGTCCCAGGTGCGGACCTGCCAATGAAACCGTTCACGGGACTCGGGCTCGGGCCCTCCATACGCGATCGCCTGGTCGTCGGAGATGACCTTGCCGCTGTCCCAGACGTCGGGCGTACCGGCCGCGAGCAGGGCGGCTGAGGAGGCCACCCTTACCTGGTAGGCGCTCTGCCGGGCGCCCCGCTCCCCCGCCGGAGCCTCAAGCTTCCAGCGGAGCAGCGGCTCGGTCGCGTCGATTCCGAGCGGGTCGGTGGCATTCTCGGTCTCGAGCTCGACCGGGGCGAGAGCGTGGGCTGCGGCCGCTCCGGCGCCGGCAGTGAACGCGAGAGCGAGCCCCAGAACGGCAAGCACGACCGTCGCCGACCACCCGATCGGCGCCACCCGCCTCCGGGCCGCCGCGACGGGGGCGGGCTCGTGGCGGCGAGCGGCAACGCGATCGGCGTCAAGCCGGTTGCCTGGCGCGCCGGGGGCCCAGCCGGCCGATCCCGCGACGTCGCTGGCCATACGCATCCCTCCTCCTTCAGGGCCCGGCTCGGCGCCGGCCCTCCCGGTCCGTCGTCTCGCGAAGAGCACAGGATCCCCTGATCCGACCTCGAGCACGCGAAGTCGGCCAACCGGCGTGTCGAGGTCGATGAAGCGTTCGGCTCATTATTGCTGCGAAGGCAATCGACGTGCTCCCGAGTCCTGGCGCCGGACCTCGTACCGCAGCTCCACCATGCCGTTGCCGAAGGTGCGCGTCCGGGTTAGCCGCATCGGGCCCGGGAGTCGACGGGCGAAGAGCCGCTTGCCGGCGCCCAGCGCGACGGGGACCACGGTCACGTGCACCTCGTCAAGGAGGCCCGCGTCGGCGAACTGCGAGGCGACGCCTCCGCCGCCGACCACCCAGAGCACGCCGTCCCCAGCCGCGGCCGCCATCTCGCCGTAGAGCGCGGCCACCGACGCGTCGACGATCCGGACGTCGACCCCCTCGCCTTCGGGGAGGCGCAGCTCACGCGAACTGAGCACCCAGCATGGCTTGCCCCGGTATGGCCACTCTCCCCCACCGGCAACGTCAAGATGGTCGAGGATCCACTCGTAGGTGACGGAGCCCGCGACCAGCGCCCGAACGCCCTCGTAGAAGCGCTCGTACCCGCCTCCTTCGCTCATCGGATCGGGCTCGGAGGCTTGCTGCTCGGAGGTGCCCTGGTAGTGCACCAACCAGTCGAGGCTGTCGTCAGCCTCCGCGATGTAGCCGTCCAGCGAGCTGGCGCAGTAGTAGACCGTCGTCGCCACGGCGCGAGACTATAGGCCGGGCTGGCTTCCGCATCAGACGAGTTGCGGGCGGCCGCGCGCGCTCCGGAAGCGCTCCCTCGTCGGCCGATTCAGAAGCCAGGCGCTGGGGAACGTCTGCCTAATCTCGCAGCGTGCGCGGTAGACCGAAGTGGCGGAAGACGCCGGTATCGGCGAACCACGTGATCGCCGCGACCGCGCCGGCCTCGAGCGCCAGCACGAACAGTCCCCGGGGGCGAGCGATCGCGGCTTGCGCGTCCGGCAGGTAGCAGCCGAAGGCCGGTTGGGTGTTGGCTCGGGTCGGGACGACACGCAGCGGCGTGCCGCGCACGTCCTCCCGGTAGCGGAGGAAGGCGCCGATTGCGTCATGCCCTTGGTATTCGAGCGGCTGCGGCGGCATCGTGAGCCGGGCGTCGTCGGTGAGCATGGCGACAATCTCGTCGACATCGCCGCCTTCGACCGCGTCGGCGAAGTGTCCGACCAGTCGGCGTTCGCCGGCCGAGTCGGGGCGCGGGGCGCGCTCGCGGTCGGCGGCCGGCAACCGAGTTCGGAGAGACGCCCGGGCGCGCTGCAGGGCGCCCTTGACCGAGGCCTCGCCGGTGTCGAGCAGCTCGGCCACCTCGGCGGTCCGAAAGCCGAGCACGTCGCGCAGCACCAGTGCCGCACGCTGGCGTGGCGGCAGGTGCTGGAGAGCAACGATGAACGCGAGCTCGATCGACTCCCTGGCCTCGTAGCGCCCCGCAGGACCGGGGGCCGTGTCGCCGAGCCCTTCAAGCAGGACATCGGGATAGGGCTCCACCCACGTCCGCTCGATCCGGCGTGTCGGCTCGGGCGGGCCGTCCATGGCCGGCACCTCCCTGGGACGACGCGACCGGGCCCGCAGCGCGTTCAAGCTGCGGTTGGTCGCGATCCGATAAAGCCAGGCGCGCACCGAAGACCTGCCCTCGAACCCGTCGAGGCCGCGCCAAGCCGCCAGCAGGGTCTCCTGGGTCAGGTCCTCAGCGTCCTGCGTCGAGCCGAGGATGCGGTAGCAGTGCAGCTGCAGCTCGCGGCGATGGGGCTCGGTGAGCTCGCGGAATGCCTCCGCGTCGCCCGCCCGCGCCCGTGCGAGCTTCGCCTGGCCTAGCGGGTCGCGCCGCACGAGCGCCTCGCATCGCCTGCACCTGTCGCGCCCATCACACCTGACGACGCCAGCTTGTCCCGGAACGAACCGACCGTTCCGTCATCGCTGCGATCGGTGTCTCAGCGGGCAAGCACCGAGAAGGAGGCGTGATGAGAAAGCTGATCGTTTCGAACAATGTGACGCTGGACGGGAGAGTGGGCGAGGTCCGGGATTGGGCACTTCGGGGCGACGACGACGAGTTTGTCAAGCATCAGACTGATCTTCTGAGTCATAGCGATGGCCTGCTCCTCGGCCGCGGGACGTATGAGTTCTTCGCTGCCGTTTGGCCGTCCCGATCAGGAGCGTTCCCGGACCGGATGAACAGCATCGCCAAGCATGTCGCGTCGACAACGCTCAAGGAGCTGGCGTGGGAGAACTCCCATCTGATCGAAGGCGAGGTCCCGGAGGCGGTGGCCAAGCTCAAGCAGCAGCCTGGTCAGGACCTGGTTGTCTACGGCTCCAACGACCTCATGCACAGCCTGCTGGAACACGACCTCATCGACGAGTATCAACTCTGGGTCTACCCGGTTGTGCTCGGGAGCGGGAGGAGCCTGTTCAAGGACGGCGTCGAGCGAATCGACCTCGATCTCGTCGACACGACCGTGATTCCACCCGGGGTGGCCATTCTCACGTACCACCCGAAACGGTAGGCGCGAGACGCTCGAGGACGTCCGGCTCGCGTCGGCCTCCCGAACCCGGTTCGCTCCGCTTCCGCGCGTGAAGGGAGGCGTTTCTTCCGCGACCCACGCGCTAGGCCGAAACCGAGGCCGTCCGTTCGATCGCCAGCTCGAGGATCCGGCCGCAGAGCTGTTCGAAGTCGATGCCGGCGGCCTCGGCGGCCATCGGGGTCAGCGAGGTGTCGGTGAGGCCGGGGATCGTGTTGACCTCGAGCACCTGCGGTCCCGCCTCGGTGAGGATCAGGTCGACGCGGGCGAAGCCGGCACAGCCGAGGGTCTCGTAGGTCCGCGAGGCGATGTCGCGCGCCGCCGCCTCCTCCTCACTCGCCAGCTCGGCCGGGCAGACGTACTCGGTCCGGCCGATCTCGTAGCGGGCCTCGTAGTCGAAGCGGTCCTCCTCCTTCGGCAGCGCTTCGACCGCGGGGAGCGGCTCACCGGCGAGCAGCGAGACGGCGATCTCGCGGCCGGCCGCGTGGCGCTCGAGCAGCACCCGGTCGTCGTAGCTGAACGCGGCGACCAGCGCCCCGGGCACCTCCTCCGGCGCGGCGGCGAAGCGGACGCCTAGCGACGACCCCTGAGCCGCCGGCTTGACGACGAGCGGGAAGCCGAGCCGGTCCTGGATCTCGGGCAGGGTCTCGGCGGCCCCGAGCTCGCGGAAGGCGGTCGCGTTGAAGGCGAACCAGTCGGGCGTCGGCACTCCGGCGGCGCGGAGCTCGTGCTTGGCGAGCACCTTGTCCATCGACCGGATGCAGGCCGCGACGCCCGAGCCGGTGTAAGGGATGCCGAGGATCTCGACCAGCTCCTGGACGGTCCCGTCCTCTCCGCCCGGACCGTGGAGGGCGAGGAAGGCGGCGGCGGGCCGCTCGGTCTTGAGCCGCGCCACCAGCCCGTCGTCGGCGTCGAGCGAAACGACCTCGTGCCCGAGCGACGCGAGCGCATCCTCGACCCGCGCCCCCGAGCGCAGCGAGACCTGCCGCTCGAGCGACCGTCCCCCCTTCAAGACGGCGACCTTCATCGCTCCGGGCGGCGGCGCAGGGGAACCACCCGGCCGGGCGAACCCTCCTGCCGCCCCTGTCCTGACCCGGCCGCCCCCGGACGCGGCGCAGAGGAGGCGGGCGGAACGCTCGTGACCCTGCGGTGCTCGCCGGTGATCGTCTCGAACAGCTCGACCTGCTCGGCGATCACCTCGCCGATCCGCCGGATCCCCTCCCGGATCTCGTCGACTCCGGATCCCGAGAAGTTGAGCCGCATCGAGCTCCCGCCGCGCCCGTCGACGTAGGCGGCGGCCCCGGGGACGAAGGCGACGTCCCGGCGGAGCGCCTTCGCGAGCAGGTCGGTCGTGTCGAGGTAGTCGGGAAGCGTCGCCCACACGAACAGCCCGCCGGCCGGCCGGGTCCAGGTGGCCTGCGCGGGGAAGTGGCGCTCGAGGGCGGCGAGCATCGTGTCGCGGCGCTCGCGGTAGATCTCGACCAGGTCGGCGACGTAGTCGAGCCAGCGGCCCTCGGCGAAGTACTCGGCGACGAAGTACTGGGTCAGGGTCGAGGTGCACAGATCGGTCGCCTGCTTGCCGATCACGATCTTCTCCATCACCGGCGGCGGCGCGCACAGCCATCCGAGCCGGATCCCCGGGGAGAGGATCTTCGACAGCGTCCCGAGGTAGATCACGTAGTCGCCCCCGTCGAGCTTGTAGAGCGGCTCGAGCGGCTCGCCCTCGAACCGCAGCAGCCCGTACGGGTTGTCCTCGACCAGGAGGACCTCGCGCGCCCGGACGAGCTCGACGAGCCGGGCCCGCCGCTCGACCGAGAGCGTCACCCCGGCGGGGTTCTGGAAGGTCGGCACCGAGTAGATGAACTTCGGCCTCCGGCCCTCGGAATCGAGCCGGTCGAGCACCGCCTCGAGCCGGTCGATGTCCATCCCGTCCGCGTCGCACTCGATCTGGATCGTGTCGGCCTGGTAGGAGGAGAAGACCGGCACCGCCCCCGGGTAGGTCGGCGCCTCGCAGATCACCGGGTCGCCGGGGTCGACGAGCGTCTTCGCGACCAGGTCGATCGCCTGCTGGCCGCCGGTGGTGACGATCATGTCGTCGGGATCCGGGTCCATCCCCTCCGCCGCCATCACCTCGCGGATGCAGTCCTTGGTCCGCTCGAACCCCTCGGTCGGCCCGTACTGGAGCGCCTGCGCGGCCGACTCCTGCGCGATCTTCGTCATCTGCGCGGCGAAGGTCTCCGGTGGAAATGTCGACGTGTCGGGCAGCCCTCCGGCGAGCGAGATCACCTCCGGCCGGGCGGTGATCTCCATCAGGTCGCGCATCGCCGACGAGCGCATCATCCGCGTCCGCTCGGCGAACAGCCCCGCGTAGCGCTCGAGGTCACGGGCGCGCGCGTGGGCGCGGCGGTGCGATCCGGTCGGTGGGTCGGAGGACCCCGGATGCGACTCGCCGGGGCGGTCCTGCGGCTCGGCCATCCGGCAGAGTGTGGCGGATCGCGGGGCGGAGGCGCCGATCGACACCGACCGAGGCGAGGACGATCCGCCGGGATGATCGCGAGCGCCGGCGGCGCTCAGCGGGTCGCGACGAGGCGCTCCCGCATCTCCGCCGGACCGAGGTCGGCCGGCTCGGTCTCGGCGATCAGCCGAGCGAGGGCGGCGGCGACCGCGGCCGGATGCTCGAGGTGGGGGAAGTGGCCGGCGTCGAAGAGCTCGAAGCGGCTTCCCGGCATCAGCGTGTGTGCCTCGGCCCCGTGCTCGACCGGGATGATCGGGTCGCGCTCGCCCCAGAGGATCAGGGTCGGCAGCGCCTCGGCGAGGTAGAGGCGGTCGCGGGCGTCGACCTTCTGGCCCCCCGGCCCGACGACCGAGCGCAGCGTCTCGAGGAACGCGTGGCGGGTCGCGGCATCGCCGAGCGTGTCGAGGCCGCGGACCATCTCCGCGAGGTCGGGACCGGCGTCGAGGCCGATCCCGCGCAACGCCCCGGCGGCGCCGGCGGCGAGCCCGCGGAGCCGGTCGGCGGTGATCAGCGGCAAGACGAGCTCGGAGCCCGGGAGGGCGGCGGCGCGGAACAGGTGGTGGACGTCGGTCCCGAGGCCGCCGCTGTCGATCAGCACCAGGCGCTCGGTTCGCTCCGGGAACTGGTACGCGAACTGCATCGCGATCCCGCCTCCGAGCGAGTGGCCGACGACCGTCGTGCGGTCGTTGCCGAGCGCGACGAGCAGATCCCGGAGCCCGCTCGCGAACGCCCCGAGCGAGTAGTCGCCGCGCGGCTTCGCCGACTCGCCGTGTCCGAGCAGGTCCGGGGCGATCACGTAGTGACGCTCGGCGAGGAGCCCGAACACGCGCTCCCAGTGGCGGGCGCTGCCGGTGATCCCGTGGACGAGCAGCAGCGGCGGGCCCTCCCCGGCGCGATGGAAGCAGATCCGGTGGCCGTGGAGGATGATCTCCTCGCGTGGGCCGAGCGGTGTCATACCGGGAACTAACCCGGCCCGGATGCTCCGTTACATCAATCGATGTCACAATCGCCTGAGCAATCGCCTGAGCGCACACGGGCGGCGTTCCGGGCAGCGTCCCCCCGCCCGCTAGCCTGCCGCACGCAGTGGACCTCTTCCTCGCAGGCTGCCAGGGCACCGGGCTCGCGCTCGCCGCCGGCGTCCTCGCCGGGGCAGCCGGGCGCCGCGGGCCGGTCGGGCTGAGCCTGCTCGCTGCCGCAGTCGCCGGGGGCGCGGTCCTGTTCGCGCTCTCGCTCACCGCCGAGGACCACCCGGCGTGGCCGGGCGCGGTCGCCGGAGCGCTGTTCGCGGCGCTCGCGTATGCCGTCGCCCGTGCCGTCGCCGAGGGCGCCCGTGGGCGCGAGGGCGGCGCCGGGATGACCGCGGCCCTGATCGGACTCGCCGCGCTCGCGCTCGCGGGGGTGTCGCTGCTGCTCTCGCCGGTCGGGCTCGTCGCCCTGTTCGCGATCACCTGGCTCGCCGTCTCGCGCCGCCGGAGCGCCGGTCGCAAGTACGAGGGCCTGCGGACGCTGCGTTGAGCGCCGACGGCCGCAAGCTGGTCCTCTGCGTCGTCGACTCGCTGCGCACCGACATGCTCGAGCGGTCAATCGCGGCCGGCGAGGCGCCGAACTTCGCCGCGCTCTGCGAGCGCGGCGAGGCGATTCCCGACTGCGTCGCGCCGTTCCCGTCGGTGACCCCGGTCTGCTGCTCGGAGATCGTCACCGGGGCCCGCTCCGACCTGCATCGGATCAGCGGGATCAACTGGTACCACCGCGGCGAGCACCGCTACGTCGAATACGGATCGTCGTTCGAGGCGACCCGCGCCTTCGGGATCTTCCGGACGCTCTACGACATCGTCTACAACATGAATCTGTCCCACCTCTCGCACGAGGTGGAGACGGTGTTCGAGCTGCTCGGCGACCGCGGCGTGCGGTCGGCGTGCACCCCGTTCCTGATCTACCGCGGCCGCACCCGGCACGAGCTCGGGCTCGAGGGAATGATGCGCCGGGTCGCGATGGCGGCGAGCTTCCGGCACGCGACCTGGGGGCCGGACGAGCTCTTCTACGGCGAGCTCTACTCGAGCCGCCGCGTGCCGTGCAAGCCGACCCTCGCCCGTCCAGGAACCCGCGACCCCTACTCCGCCTGCGTCGGCCGTGAGCTGGTGCGCGACGACCTCTACGACTTCCTCCTCTTCTCGCTCCCCGACAACGACTTCCACTCCCACCGCTTCGGCCCCGACGCGCAGCCGGAGTCGATCTCGCGGGCCGACCGCTGCTTCGGCGAGCTCGTCGACGCCGCGGGAGGGATCGACAGGTTCCTCGACGGCCACGCCGTGATCCTGGTCGCCGACCACTCCCAGTCGGCGGTCAGCAGCCCGCTCCCGCTCGCCGCCGGCCTCGGCGAGGAATGGCGGGTGCTGCAGCCGAGCGACGGCGACCCGGGCGCCGCCGAGCTCGCGGTCGGCCCCAGCGCCCGCGCCGCCGGCGTCTACGTCCTCGCCGCCGGTCGCCGAGCGCGGCGGACGCACGCCGGCGTCCGCGACCGCCTGCGCGACGTCTCGGGGGTCGAGCTGATGACCTGGCTCGGCGGCGCCGACGGCGCCCCGCTCGATCGCCATGCCGCCGGCCCGCCCGACCTCACCCGCGCCGAGGCGGTCGTCGAGCGGGGCGGGCGCGAGCTTCGCTTCCGCCCCGGCTCGCAGCGCACCGACCTGCGCGGCGCCCGCTGGGACCTCGACGGCGACCTCGCGGCGATCGACGCCTCGATCCGCGACGGCCGGGTGGTCAGCGACCGCTATCCCGACCCGCTCGGACGGGTCTGGGCGGCGCTCGCCGCTCCCCATTCCGGCGACATCCTGATCTCGGCCGGGGTCGGCCACGAGTTCGTCGACTGGGGCGGGGTCACCCATTGCCCGGGCGGCAGCCACGGCTCGCTCGACGCCGCCGACTCGGTCGGCCCGCTGGTCCTCTGCGGGTTCGAGCCCGGGACGGAGGCGATCCGCGAGCAGTGGGCGATCGGCGACGTCGCCGGCCTCGTGCTCGATCACTTCGGCGCCGGCGGCGCCGGGCCCGAGCTTCGCCGCGGCGACCTCCGGGACCCGAGGGTCGCGCGGTGAGGGACCTCGACGGGCGGCGGGCGCCCGGTGCCGCGGGGGGCGATGAGCCCACCGCCCGCGCCGCCGAGTGGACATGGCGTCTCGTCCGCCGGATCGGCCTCGGCACCCGCCGGCCTGCGAACTGGTACCAGCTGTTCAAGTTCGGGCTCGTCGGCGCGTCGGGGTACGTCATCAACCTGACCGTGTTCGCGCTGCTGACCAACGCCCTCGACGCCCACCACGTCGCGGCTGCGGTGATCGCGTTCTGCGTCGCGGTGTCGAACAACTTCATCTGGAACCGAACCTGGACCTTCCGGGCCACCGACGGCCACCCCGGGTTCCAGGCCGCCCGGTTCCTGACCGTCGCGGTGATCGCGCTCGGCCTCAACGTCGCCGTGCTCGAGCTGCTCGTCTCCGCCGCGGGCCTGCGCGAGCTCCCCGCGCAGGCGATCGCGGTCGCGGTCGCGATGCCGGTGAACTTCATCGGCAACAAGCTGTGGACCTTCGGCTAGCACCGGCCCTCGCGCTGCTCACCGTCGCCGCGACGCTCCTCGTCGCCTCCACCGCCGACGCTCAGGTCGGCTCCGCCGCCGCCGAGCGAATCGCCGATCGCGACCCGAACGTGGTCGCGACCGAGGGCGATCGCGGGCCGCTCGAGGCGACCGTTACCCGCGACGGGCCGAGCTGGAGGGTGAGCTACTTCGACGACGACGACGAGGTGGTGCGGGTGATCGTCGACGCCGACAGCGGCGCCGTTCGCGAGTCGTGGACGGGTTACCAGGTCGCCTGGCAGATGGCGCGCGGCAACGAAGGCCAGTTCGGCCACGTCCTCAACGCACCGTACGTCTGGCTCCCGCTGTGCGCGATCTTCCTCCTCGGCCTGCTCGACTGGCGGCGCCCGCTCCGGATCGTCCACCTCGACCTCGTCGTCCTGCTCGCCTTCGGCGTCTCGCACGTCTTCTTCAACCGCGGCGAGATCGGCCTCTCGGCACCGCTCGCCTACCCGCCGCTGCTCTATCTGCTGGCACGGATGCTCTGGGTCGGGTTTCGCGGCGGACGACCGCTGCGGCCGACGATCCCCGCGCTCTGGCTCGCCGTCGCGGCGGTATTCCTGATCGCGTTCCGGATCACCCTCAACGTCGCCGACTCGGGCGTGATCGACGTCGGCTACGCCGGCGTGATCGGGGCCGACCGGGTGCCGAGCGGCGAGCCGATCTACGGCGCGTTCCCGGACGACAACCCGTCCGGCGACACCTACGGCCCCGCCGCCTACTACGCCTACATCCCGTTCGAGCTCGCGCTGCCGTGGAGCGGCGAGTGGGACGAGCTGCCGGCCGCCCACGCGGCGGCGATCGCGTTCGACCTCGCCACCGTCGCCGGCCTCGTGTTCTGCGGGCTGCGGCTGCGGCCGGGCCGCGCCGGGCGCGACCTCGGCTTCGTGCTCGCGTTCGCCTGGCTCGCCTTCCCCTACACCGCGTTCGCGCTGCAGTCGAATTCGAACGACTCGCTGCTCGCCGCGCTCGTCGTCTGGTCGCTGGTGCTGTTCGGGCGGCCGCTCGCCCGCGGCGCCCTGCTCGCGCTCGCCGCGGCGACGAAGTTCGCGCCGCTCGTCCTGGTCCCGCTCTACGCCGCCGGTCGCCGCGGCCTCGGGCGCCGGTCCGCGCGGCCGCTGCTCGGGTTCGCGGCCGCGTTCGCACTCGTCGCGGCGCTGATGCTCGCCCAACCCGCGATCGATCCGGGTCTCGGCGTCTTCTGGGAGCGGACGATCGCCAACCAGGCGGACCGCTCCTCGCCGTTCAGCGTCTGGGGCCAGGAGGCCTCGCTCGAGCCGGTGAGGATCGCGATCGTCGTCGCGGTCGCCGCCCTCGCGCTCGCGCTCGCGTTCGTTCCCCGCGAGCGCTCGCCGGCGCAGGTCGCCGCGCTCGCGGCCGCCGCCCTGATCGGCGCCCAGCTCGTGGTCGAGCACTGGTTCTACCTCTACCTCCCGTGGTTCCTGGGGCCGCTGCTGGTGGCGCTGGTGGCCGGCGTCGGAGGCCGGCGCGCGCGTGAAACGGGTAAAGGGTGGCTCCGGGCTCAACGCCTCGAACGGACAACGAACGCACCGACCGAGCCAGACGCGGGTTAACCGCACCGCGCGAGGCCGGGTTGCCGCATTTCGCGCCCCGAGCCCGAGTGAGACGCTCGCCGAGCGTCCAGCGATTAGCTTGGCGCCGTTCGGCGGTCATGGAACACGCGGGCGCACATCTCCCGATGCCCCTCCCGATGCTTGGCGACGACTTCGAGACTCTCACGATCACGGCCGCTGAGGCGCGCGATCGCCTGGCCGAGCTCGCGTCGGAGCGCGCGCTTGCCCTGACGACGACCCTGGCCGGCAACAGCCGCTACATGAACGATCTCGACGACGAGCTCGAGCTGTGGCGCCGCCGGTACGTAACCGCGGCGGTTACCGAGATCGCGACCCTACTCGCCGAGCTCGGGCAGGAACGCCGGCTGATGCCGCACGACGGATGACTAGGAGGCGCAGACAAGTGGTTTCGACCGATCAACTGGCGCACGGGTCTTCAACCGAGAAACGGGGTTCCTGATGACCCGTCGACTTGCCCGCCTCGCCGACATCGCCTACCGCCGTCGCGGTCGCATGGTCCTTGCCTGGATCGCGGCGGCGATCGTGATCATCGGGCTTGGGTCCTCGCTTGCCGGCGAGTACGAAGCCGATTACAACACCCCCGGCTCGGAGTCGAAGGCGGCGAGCGACCTCACCGAGCGGGAGTTCGACGGCTACTCCGGCCAGGAGATCTACGTCGTCTGGAAGGATCCGGCCGGGGCCGACAGCCCCGCGGCCGCCGAGCGCGTCGACGACTTCCTCGCTGAGGCGAAGCAGGTCGAGCACGTCGGCGAGGAGACGCCGATCCGGATCTCGGAGGACGGGACGATCGGAGCGACCACGCTTCCGCTGACGATCCCCGGCTGGGAGGTGCCGAAGGAGGACGGCGAGCGGCTGATCGCGGCCGCGGAGGAGCGGAGCGGCGACGGGCTCGAGATCAAGCTCGGCGGCGATCCGATCTACACCGCGCAGGAGGCGGGCAGCCCCGAGGGCTACGGCCTCCTGGGCGGGGCGATCGTGCTCCTGATCGCCTTCGGCTCGGTCGTCGCAGCCGGGCTTCCGATCGCGATGGCGCTCGTCGGCCTCGGGATCACCTCCGGCGGCCTGATCGCGCTGCTCGCGAACGTCATCGACGTCCCCGACTGGACCACGGCGGTCTCGGGGCTGATCGGGATCGGCGTCGGGATCGATTACGCGCTCTTGGTGCTGACCCGGTTCCGCGCCGGCATGGCCGCCGGCAAGGACCGCCACGACGCCGTCGTCGAGGCGGTCACCACCGCCGGCCGCAGCGTGATCATCGCGGGATGCACGGTGGTGATCGCCGTCCTCGGCCTGTTCTTGACCGGCCTTCCCTACATGTACGGGGTGGCGATCTCGGCGTCGCTTGCGGTGCTCGTGGTGATGCTCGCTGCGGTCACTCTCTTGCCGGCGCTTCTCTCCTACCTCGGCCCTCGGGTCGACCGCTGGCACATCCCGCTGCTCGGCCGAACGCTGCGCGCGGAAGGCGACTCTGAGTCGCCCGCGGCGCGCTGGAGCCACGCAGTCCAGCGGCGGCCCTGGCCGTTCGCGATCGCCGCCGCCGCGATCCTGCTCGCGCTCGCCGCCCCCGCGCTCGGCATGCGCCTCGGGTTCCCCGACGCCGGCAACGACCCGCCCGACACGATGACCCGCCAGGCGTACGACCTCAACACGGAGGGGTTCGGGCCGGGCACGAACGGACCGCTGGTGATCGCCGCGAACCTTCCCGACTCGGATGCGGAGGGCGACATCGACGCCCTCGCGGAGCGGCTTCGCGGCGCGGACGGGATCGCCTTCGTCGCCGATCCGGTGATCAATCAGGCGGGAACCGCCGCGATCGTCACAGTCATCCCGACGACCTCTCCCCAGGACGCGGAGACGGAGGAGCTGGTGAACCGGCTGCGCGAGGACGTGGTGCCGGCGGAGCTCGCGGGCTCCGGAGTGACCGCGCAGATCGGCGGGATCACGGCCGCCCTCGACGACCAGAGCGAGTACATCAAGGACCGCATGCCGTTGTTCATCGCCGGCGTCGTCGGTCTGTCGTTCCTGCTCCTGCTGGTCGCCTTCCGCTCGCCCCTTATCTCGCTCAAGGCCGCGGTGATGAACCTGCTCTCGGTCGGGGCGGCCTACGGCGTGATGACGCTGGTCGCCAAGGGTGGCCCGGTTGCCGAGCTGATCGGAATCGACCACGAGGTCCCGATCGCGCCGTTCATGCCGGTGATGATGTTCGCGATCCTCTTCGGCCTCTCGATGGACTACGAGGTCTTCCTGATCTCGCGGATCCGCGAGGAGTACCTGAAGGACGGGGACACGCGCCGGGCGGTCGCCGATGGCCTGGCGAAGACCGCTCGTGTGATCACGGCGGCGGCGGCGATCATGGTCGTTGTCTTCCTCGCCTTCGTGACCGCGCCGGACGTCTTCCTGAAGCTGTTCGGGATCGGCCTCGCCTCGGCGATCTTCCTCGACGCCACCGTCGTGCGGATGGTGCTCGTCCCCGCCGTGATGCAGCTGCTCGGCGCCCGCAACTGGTGGATCCCGAACTGGCTCGAGCGGGTCCTGCCGCGACTGGACGTCGAGCGCCCGGCGGTCGGCGTCGCGGAGGGACGACCGTGATCGCGATCGCCACCGGGAGGGCTCGAATGCCGTCGATCGCGACGTGGGGCGGCGTGGTCACGTCGACCTCTTCGATCTCTTGACATCGTCGCGCTCGCGTGCACGCACCAAGGCGTCATCGAGTACGGCCGGGTCTCGGCAAGGGAGCTCGCCTGGAACCTGAGCACGACGCTGCCTTCCACCTTCATCTCACCACCTCCACGAATCGACTTGGCTGAAGGCCTATCCGGTCGGCGCGAAACAGCGCGGTCCATGGCCCGTCGGCCGCGATCAGGCGCCCGATCGCAGCAGCGTCTTCGTCCGCTTTCCCACAGTCGGCTGCGGCGCACCCGGGGGCGGGGGCCGGCCTCCCACCGGTGGAACGGTACGTCTCGCCACTCGGAAACCAGCCGGCCGGTCAGCTCGGCGTGCGCCCGGCTCGCCTGGCGCGCCGCGG
>DATHVI010000019.1:0-31649 GCA_035461385.1 Solirubrobacterales bacterium | reverse complement strand
GGGGGCTCGTCGACCGGGGACTCGGTGACGGTCACCGTCACCGAGTCGGACGCCGAAAGCTCCCCGTCGGAGACGGTGACTTCGGCCTCGTGGATGCCGGGGTGGGCATAGGTGTGGTTCGGGTCCTCCTCGCTCGAGGACTCGCCGTCGCCGAAGTCCCACTCGTAGCTGAGGCCGTCGCCGTCGGGGTCGGACGCCGAGACCGAGAACGAGACCTCGAGCGGCGCGTCGCCGGAGGTCGGGTCGGCGGCGATCGCTTCGATCACCGGCGCGCTGTTCCCGCCCGGCTCGCACTCGACCGCGTCGGGCTCGAAGCGGACGAAGTCGAATGCGGCGGTGTTGTTCCAGGGGCCGTCGTTGTTGCCACCGGCGTAGGGGCCGACCATCACGCCGGGGCCCTCGCGCGGCGGGTCGATCTGGTTGCCCTCGTCGTTCCCGCTGACGAGCCGGGTCCCGGGCAGCGTCGTCCACTGCCCCGGCGCCCCGGCCTCGTCGGGAGCGAACGCCCCGCGGATCGTGTTCCCCTCGCGGTACATCCGGATCCAGGCGGTCGTCGGGAACCCGGCTCCGACGCTGACGTCGGTTGCGAAGTGGCGGATGTCCTGGGGGTCGTCGGTGGTGATCTCGAACCGCCGCTGTGCCGGGTCGCCGTTCGTGTCGTCACCAGTGAAGCCGACCTTGACGAAATTGCCGTCACTGACCCAGAGCATCAGCCCGGCCTGCTCCCAGTTGGTCTCGTAGTCGATCGTCACCCGGGTCGTCACCGACCAGTCGTCCCCGTCGGGTACCTGCTGGGAGACGAGCGCCAGCGGCCCAGTCCGCGCGCCGTCGATCTCGTCGAGCACCGGCAGCACCAGCGCCCCATCGTCGACGGTCGCCTCGAAGCCGGGGTCGTCGAC
Source organism: Solirubrobacterales bacterium (assembly GCA_035461385.1). Lineage (GTDB taxonomy): Bacteria > Actinomycetota > Thermoleophilia > Solirubrobacterales > 70-9 > DATHVI01. The sequence goes on along the minus strand of DATHVI010000019.1, from coordinate 30,750 downwards.
CCGCACCGTCCACCGATCCGTGTCGAGGTCAGACCCGTCGAACTCGTCGGAGCGGTCGAACACGCAGCCGGCGCCGTCGAGGACGGTGAACGAGATCTGTCCTTCGTCGGATTCGTTCCCCTCGCGGTCGAACGCCCGGAAGGTGACGTCGTAGGCGCCCGGGTCCTCGAACGGCACCGTGGCCGTGAAGGGCTCGGTGAAGTTGTCGTTCGGGACCGCGGTCCAATCGGCCCCGTCGAGCGAGTACTCGATCCGATCGACGCCGGAGCCGGTCACGCCGTCACCGGCGGTGATCTCGAGCGTCGCACGGGCGACGAAATCGCCGTCGCCGGTCTGCGTCCCGCCGACCGTCGCCGCGACCGTCGGCGGGTCGGAGTCCTGCTGGTCGCCGACGTAGTCGATCCGGATGATCTGCCCGCTCCCGCTCTCGAGTCCGCGGCAACAGCCCCCGGTCCACAGACCCATGTAGAGGGCGCCGTCGGGGCCGAACTCGATCGGGATCGGGAAGTTGTGGTTCGGAGCTCCGAACTGGCCCGGCTGGAAGAACCCGTTGACCTTCAGCAGCTCCTGCCCGTCGTCGGTGATCCGCGCTTCGCGCCACCAGTTCTGCCCGCGGTCGAGGATCAGCCACGAGCCGTCGTAATAGGCGGGCCACTTCGTCTGCGACGGGTTGTCGGGGTCGTAGCGGTAAATCGGGCCGGTGATCGGCTCCTGATAGGCGGCCTCGGGGATGTCTCCGAACTCCACCTTCGGGTAGTCGCCGTCGCGCTTGTGCCAGACGTCGGCCGGCTCGGCCGGACCGGGCACGTCATCGAGCCCGGTGTTGAACTCGGACTCGTTCGGAATCGTCTCCTGCGAGCAGTCGTAGCGCTCACCCGACGGGCCCGAGGGGTACGTGTAGCGGTTGTAGGAGTTGGCGTTCGAATTGTCGCCGGTGCAGAACGGCCAGCCGAAGAAGCCGGGCTCGGTGATGTGGTTCCACTCGATGATCCCCGCCGGCCCGCGGCTGGCGATGCTGGTCCCCGAGTCAGGGCCGTATTCGCCGACCACGACCGTTCCCGGGTCGGCCGGATCCGTCCGCAGCGTGAACGGCTGGCGGAAGCCCATCGCGTAGATCTCCGGGCGGGTGTTCGGCGTCCCGGGCTCGAACATGTTGCCCTCGGGGATCGCGTACGTCGTCCCGATCCCGGGCTCCGCCCCGGGCTCGATGTCGGCGAGCGGATCGATCCGCAGCACCTTCCCGCGGAGGTCGTTGGTGTTCGCGGAGGTGTTGCGGGCGTCGTAGCGGTGCTCGTACTGCTGGTCCATCGGCGCGAAGCCGTTCTGGCCGGTCCCGTAGGGATTGACGTCGTCGCCGACCCCGAGGTAGAGATTCCCGTCGGAGTCGAAGTTGAGCCCGGCGCCGCCGGTGTGGGCGGGCCAGTTCGGCGAGCCCGGATTGCCGATCCCGTCGCCGTTCTGAGCGACCTTGACCTTCGGCACGTCGAAGATCGGCTGCTCGGCGACGATGCTCTCCGCCTCGGCGTCGAGGGTGAAGCGCGAGACCCGGTTGTAGCCGAGCGCGTGGCCAGTGCCGGCAACCGGCCAGTCCTCGCCCTCGCCGCGCGGCGAGTAGTAGATGTAGAGCTGGCGGTTGGTCTCGAAGTCGGGGTCGAGCTCCATCCCGAGGACACCGTCCTCCGAGGCGCCGAGCGAGTCGGCGCGGGTCTCGATCGTCCCGACCAGCGTCGTCTCGTTCGTGTCCGGGTCCCACTTCTTCAGCCGTCCGAACGATTCGAGGCCATCGGGGCCGATCTCGGTCCAGTAGACGGTGCCGTCATTCGCGACTTCGATCCCGATCGGCCCCTGCACGCCGGTCGCGAGCACGGTGCGGCGGAAGTTCGACCACACGGTGCCGCCGCAGTCGCCCTCGGTCCCCTCGATGCCGGCGACCCACTGGATGCCGCCGACGAGGTGGTCGATGAGGTAGTTGTCGCCGCCGTTCTGGGTGTAGACCTCGGGGAAGTGCCCCATCGAGGTCGCCCAGATCCGGCCGCCGTCATACAGCCGGCACCACGAGATCGGGTGGTCGGCCCCCATCACCACCGGAGGGCCGCCGCCCGCGTGGGGTTCGGCAAGCGGGTCGTACGTGGTCTCGTCGAGCGTCGCCAGCACGTGATGGGTGCCGCGGACGTTGCGGTTGAACGAGTAGTGCTCGTCGGAGTGCTCCTCGATCGTGTCGGGGAGGTCGCGGGTCGAGGGGTGGTTGCGGTCGGAGACGTGGACGGTCGCGGTCTGGGGAGCGGCCGGGTGTCCGGGCATCGTCGTCCCGAGGGCGCTGTTGCCGACGCCGTCCCACCAGCCCCAGGTCTCCTGGCCCGCGCCCATGTCGGTCGCGGCGTGGTTGGCGGCGATCCCGCCGCCGTCGTTGACGAAGCCGCGGATCGCGTCGCGCTGGGCCTGGTTCCAGAGGCCGGGGCCGATCGAGTTGAAGAGGTGGATCGCGTCGTACTGGGCCAGGTTCTCAGGCGTGAAGATGCGCGCGTTCTGGTTCGGCTCGGTGCAATTGGGGACCTCGGCCGTCTCGCCACAGTTCTCCCAGTCGTAGGTGATATGCGCTTCGTCGAGCGCGTCCTGGATCGGGACGATCCCCTGGTTGATCGCCGGCACGTGGCGGTGCGCGGTGGTGCCGGAGTAGATCAGGACGTGGGCGTGATCGGCGCTCGCAAGCCCCGCCCCTGCCGTCAGCAGAAGCCCCAGGGAGATCGCAACTACGCCCGACGCGCGCGCGATCGCCGCACTCCAAAGCACCCTTCCTCCAAGCATCCCTTCTGTCTCCTCCCGGCGGCCTTCCGTAATACGGAAGATGCTGTTGCGTATTGCGCCAGACCGTACCACGGATTCAGGCGCCATCGCCGCAGCCGGTTGCGACCTGCAGGCCGGCGAGAACCCCGCGGCCGACCGGCGCCGCCCTCCCAATCGGCGCCGGCCTGGCCGCTCCCTACCCCTTCGCGCGCACCCGCGCGACGATCCGCTCGTTCGGGACCCCGGGGCCGCGGGCGATCAGCTTGACGGCGGTCGTCTTGCCGCGCGCCTTCGGCTTCACCCGCAGCCTGACCGGGCGCTGGGTCGTCTGGCCGGGGTCGAGGCTCGGGCGTGCCAGGCACTTGCGGCCCTTGAGCGCGAGCTTGCGCTTCGGCGCCTTGACGCAGAGGTTGATCGGGCCCGTGGGGGCGTCGCCGGTGTTGGTCGCCAGGAAGCGGAGCTTGGCGAGCTTCTTTCGCGGCCCGACCTTGACCACCCGCGGCTTCGCGCGGAGGGTGAGCTCGGGCTCGCCGATCGGGGGCTCGGTGACCGTCACCGTCACCGAGTCGGACACCGAAAGCTCCCCGTCGGAGACGGTGACCTCGGCCTCGTACTCACCGGGGCCGGCATAGGTGTGGGTCGGATCCTCCTCGCTCGAGGACTCGCCGTCGCCGAAGTCCCACTCGTAGCTGAGGCCGTCGCCGTCGGGGTCGGACGCCGAGACCGAGAACGAGACCTCGAGCGGCGCCTCGCCGGAGGTCGGGTCGGCGGCCATCGCATCGATCACCGGCGGGTTGTTGCCGCCCGGCTCGCATTCGATCTCGTCCGGGTCGAAGCGGACGAAGTCGAACGCCGCGGTGTTCGTCCACGGGCCGTCGAGGTGCCCGCCGGCGTAGGGGCCGACCATGACGCCGGGGCCCTCGCGCGGCGGGTCGATCTCGTTGCCCTCGTCGTCGCCGCTCACCGCGCGGGCGCCCGCGAGCCTCGTCCACGCGCCCGGGTCGCCGCTGTTGTCCGGGGCGGCATCGACGCCGATCAGGTCGCCCTCACGGAACAGTCGTATCCAGACGGTTGTGGGGAAGTCAGCATCGACATTGAGGCTCGGGCTGAAATGCCGCACGTCGACCGGATCGTCGGCGGTGAGCTCGAACCGGCGCTGGTCGGGGTTCGGGCCGTCGGCCGTGAACCCGGCCTTGATGAAGTTGCCGTCGCTCTGCCACAACATCAGCCCGGCCTGCTGCCAGTTCGTCTCGTGGTCGATCGTCAACCTTGTCGTCACCGACCACTCTCCGTCCGGAACCTGCTGGGAGACGAAGCTCAGCGGCGCGGTCCTATCGCCGTCCACTTCGTCGAGCACCGGCAGCACGAGCGCCCCGTCCTCGATCGTCGCCTCGAACCCGGGCTCGTCGACCCGCACCGTCCACTTGTCGGTGTCGATCTCGGAGGCGGTGAACTCGTCGGAGCGCAGGAAGGTGCAGTTCGATCCGTCGACGACCGTGAACGAGATCTGGCCCTCGTCGGATTCGTTGCCCGAGCGGTCGAACGCTTGGAAGGTGACCTCGTACTCGCCGGGCTCGTCGAAGAGCTGCGAGAAGACGAACGGCTCGGAGAAGTCGCCGTTCTCCGCCTCGACCGGCTCGCCGCCGTTCACCGAGTACTCGATCCGCTCGACGCCGGAACCCTCGCCGTCGCTGGCCGAGATCTCGAGCGTCGCGCGGGCGACGAAGTCGCCGTCGTCGTTCTGCGGCCCGTCGACCGTCGCCGCGACCGTCGGCGGTTCCTCGTCCTCCTGACCGCCGACGTAGTCGATCCGCATCAGCTGGGCGGAGCTGCCCCTGCCCGTGAACCGGGCAAGGTAGAGCGACCCGTCGGGGCCGAACTTGACCGGGATCACCGAAGTGTGGCCCGGGGTCCCGAACTGGTTCGGCTGGAAGAAAGCATTGACCTTCAGCAGCTCCTGCCCGTCGTCGGTGATCCGCGCTTCGCGCCACCAGTTCTGTCCGCGGTCGAGGATCAGCCACGAGCCGTCGAAGTACGCGGGCCACTTCGTCTCCGACGGGTTCTCGGCGTCGAAGCGGTAGATCGGGCCGGTGATCGCCTCCTGGGGCGCGCCTTGCATCGGTATGCCGAACTCCGGCGGGTGCTCGCCGGTCCGCTTGTGCCATACGTCGGCGGGCTCGGGCGGGCCGGGGACGTCGTCGAGCCCGGTGTTGAAGTCGGACTCGTTCGGGACCGTCGGCTGCGAGCAGTCGTAGCGCTCACCCGACGGGCCCGAGGGATAGGTGTAGCGGTTGTAGGCGTTGGCGTTCGAGTTGTCGCCGGTGCAGAACGGCCAGCCGAAGAAACCGGGCTCGGTGATGTGGTTCCACTCGACGATTCCCGCCGGGCCACGATTGGCGTTGTTCGTCCCCGAATCGGGCCCGTATTCGCCGACGACGATCGTCCCGGGATCCGCGGGGTCCGCCTGGACGGTGAACGGCTGGCGGAAGCCCATCGCGTAGATCTCCGGGCGGGTGTTCGGCGTCCCGACCGGGAACATGTTCCCGGTCGGGATCGCGTACGTCTGGCCGATGCCCGGCTCGGTTCCCGGCTCGATGTCGGCGAGCGGATCGATCCGCAGCACCTTCCCGCGCAGGTCGTTGGTGTTCGCCGACGTGTTGCGGGCGTCGTAGCGGTGCTCGTACTGCTGGTCCATCGGCGCGTAGCCGTTCTGGCCGGTGCCGAACGGGTTGACGTCGTCGCCGACCCCGAGGTAGAGGTTGCCCTCGGAGTCGAAGTCGAGGCCCGCGCCACCGGTGTGGGCGGGCCAGTTGGGCGAGCCCGGGTTGCCGATGCCGTCGCCGTCCGTGGCGACCTTGACCTTCGGCACGTCGAGGATCGGCTGCTCGTCGATCACTGCGGTGCCCTCCGCGTTGAGCGTGAAGCGCGACAGGCGGTTGTAGCCGAGCGCGTGCCCGGTGCCCGCGACGGGCCAGCCCTCGTCCTCGCCGCGCGGCGAGTAGTAGATGTAGAGGCGGCGGTTGGTCTCGAAGTCGGGATCGAGCTCCATGCCCAGCACGCCGTCCTCCGAGGTCGAGAGCGCGTCGGCGCGCGTGGGGATGACCTCGACGACGGTGGTCTCGCCGCTGTCGGGATCCCACATCTTCAGCCGGCCCTCCGACTCCATGCCCTGCAAGCCGATCTCGGTCCAGTAGACGGTCCCGTCGTCGGCAATGTCGAGCCCGATCGGCCCCTGGACGTCAGTCGACAGAATCGTGCGCTGGAAGTTCGACCACACGGTACCGCCGCAGTCACCCTCGGTTCCCTCGACGCCGGCGGCCCACTGGACGCCCCCGACGAGGTGGTCGATCAGGTAGTTGTCGCCGCCGTTGGCGGTGTAGAGGTTGGCGAAGTGGCCCATCGACGTCGCCCAGATCCGCCCCCCGTCGTAGAGGCGGCACCAGGAGATCGGGTGGTCGGCGCCCATCGCCACGGCCGGCGGGTTGCCCCCGCCGTGAGGCTCGGCCAAGGGGTCGTATGAGGTCTCGTCGAGGGTCACGAGCACGTGGTGGGTGCCGCGGACGCTGCGGTAGAAGGAGTAGTGCTCGTCGGAGTGCTGGATCGTGTCCGGGAGGTCGCGAGTCGAGGGGTGGTTGCGATCGGAGACGTGGGCGGTCGCGGTCTGGGGAGCCGCCGGGTGGGCGGGCATCTGCGTGCCGAGGGCGGTGTTTCCATCGCCGTCCCACCAGCCCCAGCTCACCTGACCGGCGCCCATGTCGGTCGCGAGGTGGTTGGCGGCGATCCCGCCGCCGGCGTTGACGAAGTTCTGGATCGCCTCGCGATCGCTCTGCGTGAACAGCGGCTGCGGGGTGTTGCCGCCGGCGTTGAAGAGGAAGATCGCGTCGTACTGAGCGAGGTTCTCGTCGGTGAAGATGCGCTCGTTCTGGTTCGGCTCGTGGCAGCCGGGGATCGCGGCGATCTCACCGCAGTTCTCCCAGTCGTAGGTGATGTTCGCGTCGTCGAGCGCGTCCTGAATCGGCCCGATGCCCTGGTTGATCGTGTCGGTGTGCCGGTGGGCGACGGTGCCCGAGTAGATCAACACGTGGGCGGGCTCCTGAGCCTGTGCTGCGGCAGCGCCGCCGATCAGCAGGAGTCCGAGCGTCGCTCCCAGCAAGATCAAACCGCGGCCAGCAACGGTCGAAAGCCAACCTGCATCGTGCATCCCGTCTCTCCTCCTCGAGCCCACTTCAGACGTCCGGCGCAGCGAAGTCCGCCGATGACCGGCCGAATGTAACAGAGCGTAGAAACGACCGTCAACCCGGCAGCCGTTCCGGTGGGTCGCCGCGTGCGGCTAGTCCACGCTCAGCGCTTGACCTTCACCCGCACGGCGACCTTCCGGGCGAGCGGGCCGGCGCGGGCGGTGACGCGGACACGGGTCGTCTTGCCCCGCGCCGGGCGCCTGACCTTGAGCCGGAACGCCTGTACGCGGCCCGCCCCGGGGGCGAGGTCGGGGATCGTCCGGCAGGAGGGGCCATGAACCCGGAGGCGCTTCTTCGGCGCATTCGCGCACAGGCGGACCGGGCCCGTGGCGGCGTCGCCGGGGTTCGACGCGCGGACGCGGAAGACGGCGCGCTTCGCCTTCCTCGACAGCTTGCGCAGCTTCGGCTGCGCGCTGAGGCCGAGGGCGGGCTCGCCGACCTCGGCGTCGATCTCGAACGCGACCGTCTTCGTGTTCTCGACGTTGCCGACGTTGTCGCGCGAGCGGTAATCGATCTCGTGTGGGCCTGGAGCGCTCACTACCGGCGGCGAGAGCTCGTTGTAGGTCGCCCAGTCGTCATCGGAACCGGAGTCGATCCGGTATTCGGTGTAGTCGACGCCCCAAGCGTCGGGACCGGGATCGGTCGCGGTGAACGTCGCCGTCACGTCGCCTTCATAGCTCGCCTCTGGAGCGGCGCCGTTGAGCGCGACCGTCGTCTGCGGCGGCGTTGTGTCCTCGAACTCGGGATCGCCGACCAAGACCGTCCCGACCATCCCCTGCCAGTTCCCGCCGCTGACGAACGAGTGCAGCTTGCAGACGTAGGTCCAGGTCCCGGCCTGGAAGAGGGTGTGGGAGACGGGATCACTCCCGGGCGGCACCGTGCCATCGGTGATCGCGAACCCGGGGGAGTCGGGGTCCTGCCCGGGCTCGATCAGCCACAGGTCGTGCGGGAACTGGGCCCCGCCGCCGAACCGCCACGTGACCGTCCCCCCGAAGCGGACCTCGCAGTGATTCGGCTGCCAGGTATCGGACACGGCGTCTATCGCGCAGGTCTCGGGCAGCTCGCCGTCGTAGTCGATCTCGAATTCGACCGACTGCGTCTCCTCGACGTTGCCCGCGTTGTCCACCGACCGGAACTCGACCGCGTGCTCGCCTTCGTCCGAAACCGGGATGTAGGTGCGGAATGGGTCATCCCCGTCCGTGTTCTCGGCCGTCTCCCAGTCACCGCCGTCGACGCGGTATTCGGTGCGCTCGACGCCGGACGCGTGCTCGTCGTCACCGTCGGTCGCCGAGAGCTCGACCTCGACCGGGTCCGCATAGACGTCCTCCGCCGCCCCATCGGGCTGAGCCTCCGGGAGGACGGCCGCCGTCGTCACCGGCGGGTCCACGTCCTCCTCGCAGACGAATTCGTCCGGATCGAGACGGATGTAGTCGTATGCCACCGTCGTCGACCCGTTGGCGCCGTAGGGGCCGACGTAGATCGGACCCTGGCCGGCGGGCATGAAGTTGGTGATGTCGAGCGTCGACGCGTTGCCGGCGTTGATCGACGTCCAAGTGGCGCCCGTGTCGGGATCGCTCAACGAGTAGAAGCCCTCGATCAGGTTCCCAGTCCGCGTCACCCGGAGCCAGAACGTCGGCAGGTTCGTCGCCACGGGACCGAGTCCGACGCGCGAGCCAAGCGTCCAGCCGCTGCCATTCGTCCCCCCGGTGGTCCCGTTCTGTGCCGTCGCCTCGAAATAGCTCTCGGTGGCCACAGGGGGATTGCCGTCGCCGTTGCGCGCGTGCTGGTAGGAGATCCAGTGGTAGTTCGGCTGCGTCGCGTGATCCTGGAAGACGATCAGGCCGACCTTCGCGTACGCGCTCTGGCCGGTGTTGTCGGCGGCGAGGCCCGGGGCGTCGATCCGCGCGACGACCTCCCAGTCGCCGGCGGGCATTTCCTGCCCGAGGATCGTCGCCGGCCCCGGACGACCCATGTCGAACCCGTACTGGCTCAGCGCCAAGTTCAGGTTGCCGCCGGAGGCGGTCGGGGCGGTCTGGGTGCTCGGATGCAGGAACGCCCAGCGCCCGGCGTCGAGCTCGTCGCCCTCGAAGTGATCCGAGCGCAGCGGGACGCAGCCGACGTCGTGGACGGTGATCTGGAGGCTGGTCGAGTCCTCGGTCGTGCCGTCGGAGACGGTCAGCGTCACCTCGTGGGTGCCGTTCTGCTCGAAGACGTGGGTCGGGTTCGCCTGGCTCGACGTCTCGCCGTCGCCGAAGTCCCACTCGTACTCGGGCGCTTGCGCGCCGCCGCGATCCGACAGCTCGCCGGTGAAGTTGACCGTCAGCGGCCCGGGGCCCGAGGTCCGGTCGGCCGACGCGGTCGCGACCGGGGGATGGTTCCCACGGCGACCCTCGATCCGGTAGAGCGCCGAGTCGGGATTGATGCCCTCACCGGCGTAGTTGTAATTCTCACCCCACTCGAAGATGTAGAGGGCGCCGTCGGGTCCGAGCTCGAACTCGTGCGGGCGAACGAAGCTCTCCCACTCCATGATCCGCTCGGTTCCCGCGTAGTCGCCCTGCCCGTCGAGCGTCGTCGCCGCCAGCCAGCGCCGCGACCAGTCGGCCCAGATCAGCTTGCCGTCGAACCAGCGCGAGAGCTTGACGTCCGACTCGAGCGCCGGGTCGTAGTGGTAGACCGGCCCCGCGAACGCCGCCCGGCCCGATCCGAGTGGGAGCTCGGGGAACGTGCTCGAGGCGCCGTACGGATACCAGATCAGCGGCTCCTGGGCGGGCGGGAGGGTGTCGAGCCCGGTGTTGCGACCCGAGTCGTTGACCGGCCCCTGCTCGCACTCGTACGGGGCGCCGGCGGGCCCGCTCGGGAACGTCCACCGACGGTAGGGCCGGTTGTCGGCGGCGCAGAACGGCCAGCCGAAGTTGCCCGCCTCGCGGATCTGGTTGATCTCGTCGTAGCCCATCGGGCCGCGGTTCGCGTTGTCGGCGTTCGCGTCCGGGCCGACCTCGCCCTCGTAGATCCACCCTGTCCCGGGGTCGATCACAAACCGGAACGGGTTCCGAAGCCCCATCGCGTAGATCTCGGGGCGTCCCAGCTCGGGGTCGTATTCGCCGCCCGGGAACAGGTGGTCGTAGTCGCCCGAGGTGAAGAGGTTGCGGTCGTCGACTGTGTACGTCGAGCCGAGCCCGGGCTCGTCGGCGGGAGTCGCCGACTCGATCGGGTCGATCCGCAGGATCTTGCCGCGCAGGTCGGCGGTGTTACCCGACGTCCGCCGCGAGTCGGCGGCGTAGAGCGAGTCCTCCGGCCACGTCGCCGGCTGGCAGGTCGCGTCGCCCGGAGTCCACCCGCCGGGGCCGCAGGGGCGCTGGTCGATCGGCGCGTAGCCCTGCGACTGCGAGTGCTCGGTGTCGTCGCCGGTCGACGCGTAGAGGTAGCCGTCGGGGCCGAAGGCGAGCGATCCCGAGGAGTGGCAGCAGACGAGCCGCTGGTGGGGGATCTCGAGCAGGACGACCTCGGAGTCGAGGTCGATCTCGCCGACCGGCCCCGCCCCCGGGTCGAACTCGAACCGCGAGACGTGCTGGACGCCGTCGAGCCCGCCGGGGTTCGGGGCGCTGTAGAAGAGGTAGATGAGGCCGTTCTGCTCGAAGTCGGGGTCGAGGGCGATCCCGAGCAGGCCATTCTGGTTCTGTCCCGGGCGGCGGTGGACGGGGATCTCGCCGACCACGAACGTGTCGCCGGCCGCCGGGTCGTGGACCTTGACCCGGCCGATGTAGTTCTCCGGCCCGCTCGGGTTGCCATGGAGCTGGCCGATCTCGACGAAGAACACGCGGCCGTCGGCGGCCACCTGGAGCGACATCGGGTTCTGGAGGTCATCCTCGAGCAGGGCTTTCTCCAGCGACGACGCGCTCGGCCTGCCCCGCCGCGGCTCGCCGCAATCGCCCGGCTCCTCACCCGCCGCCCATTCGATCGCGCCGCGGATGTGCTCGCGGTAGTCGGCGTTCGCCCACGTGCTCGCGTTGTGGGCAAGCCCCGAGTACAGGTGGCGGCCGCCGTCGTATTCGGTGCACCAGACGATCGGGTGATCGCCCATCGGCTGCGTCCCGGCGAGGTCGTACGAGCTCTCGTCGAGCGTCGCGAGGACGTGGACGTCGGGGCGCGGGTTGGCGTGGAAAGCGTGCCACTCGTCGTTCATCGTCCAGGTGGCGGGCAGGTGCTCGGTCGCGGGGTGGCCTCCGTCCTCGATCTCGACCTCGGCGTCCTGGAACTGGAACGCGCCGCTCGGGTGGTCGCGGAACCAGGCGCCGCCGACCATCGCGCCGAACCACTCCCAGTCGGTGTCGGAGTTCGAGGCGCCGTGGATCCCGACGACGCCGCCGCCGCGCTGCATCCAGCGCTCGAACGCGATCCGCTGCTCCGCGTTGAGGACGTTCGCGCCGCCGTTGTTGTTGAGGACGATGACGTCGAAGTCGCGCAGGCCGGCGTGGGTGAAGAGCCCGGCGCCGTCGTCGCCGGCGAGGGTGACCGAGAAGTCGCCGTCGATCCCCATCTCGGTCATCGCCGCGTCTCCGGCGTTGCTCGACGGGCGGTGGTCCTCGTGGTGGGTCGTACGGGAGAAGACGAGGACCGAGAACCGCTCGCCGTCGCTCGTCTGGGCGACCGCCGGCGGCGCCACCGTCGCTGCCGGGCCGCCGAGGGCGGCGACCAGCGTCGCGGCCGCGAGCGCAAGCGCGACGGCTCCCGCCGACCAGATCGACGCGGCGGGCCCAGCGCAGGCGCGAGCCGTCACGCCTGGCCGCCACCGTCCTGATTCCATCCCGGTCCTTCCTCCGTTCGTCCTCCGCCGGCACCCCACGCGCGCGGCCGGTCACGGTTGCGGGGCGAACCTAAACCCGTTCCGCAACGTTGTCAACCCCTTCCGCATCGCGGTATGCATCCCTTTCCCCCTTCCCCGCGTGTCCTCACTTGGTCCGGCCCGTGACGGGCGATATTGGGATTTCGGGCTCAGGCGGTGGCGCGGCGGAGGAACTCGAGGCCGTCGCCGGCGAGCGCGTCCGGGGAGTCGGCGAGCGGGCGCCAGATCGCTGCCGCGGTCGCGATCACCTCGTTCGCCGACGTGAACGACTCGATGCACATCGGCCCGTCGTAGCCCGCGTCGCGGAGGCCGGCGAGGAACTCGTCCCAGCGGAAGCTGTCGGCCCCGGGCGAGCCGCGGTCGGTGCCGCAGGTGTGGACGTGGGCGATATGGCCGGCGGCGGCACGCGCGGCGTCACCGGGCCTCTTCTCCTCGATGTTCATGTGGAAGGTGTCGAGGAGCAGGCCGAGCGCCGGGTCGTCGACCTGCCGGACGAGATCGAGCCCCTGCTCGACGGTGTTGAACAGGCTGGTCTCGAACCGGTTCAGCGGCTCGACCGCGAGCTTGACATTGCGCTCGCCGGCGTATTCGGCGAGCGGCCGCAGCGCCTCGGCGACGCGCGCGACCGTCTCGGCGCGCTCACTCGGACCGATCAGCCACAGCCGGCCGACCGCCGCGTACATCGGCCCGGCGACGACCCCCGCGCCGACCCGCTCGGCGGCGTCGACGCAGTGACGCAGGTAGTCCTGGGTATCGGCGACGACCTCGGTGTCGTTCACCGCCAGGTCGCGGCCCGGGGGCATCACGCAGCAGATCTCGGCGCCGATCCCGGCGCCGGAGAGGACCTCGGTCGCGCGCCCGGCGTCCCAGGCGCCCGGCTCCTCGACCGGGAGCTCGATGAAGTCGAAGCCGAGCTCGGCGACGCGGGGGGCGACGCGCTCGATCACCTCGTCAGTGATCGGCGAGTCCCAGATCCAGACGTTGGCACCGATCCTCGTCATCCCGTCCTCCGTCTCGGTCGGGCACCCGCCGAGGGCGGGCACCGAAAAGCGAACGGCCGGGCGCGACCCTGAGGTCGCGCCCGGCCATCCCGATTACGTGCGAGGGACCAACCCTCTTCCGTCGGCGTCTACTCGAACGCCTGCGGGAAGTTGGGCAGGTCCTCGCAGCCGCACAGCGCGTAGTGCAGCGGCGGCAGGCCCTCGATCGCCGCCAGGCGATCGCCGAGGTCCTCATCGGTGATCGGCGGCTGCGGGAGGTTCCACTCCTTCGGGACCTCCTCGCCCTGGAGGATCCGGACCGCGGCGATGATCGGCGTACGCCACTGGTAGGTGGGGTACGTCGGCGCGATCGCGGTCAGCCCGTCCTGCTCCCACTTCTGCAGGAAGTCGTGCTGATCCTCACCGGTGATCGGCGGCACCTCCATCCCGGCGTCCTCGAACGCCTCGGCGGCGGCGACGCTCGTCGCGCCGGCGTCCATCCAGATGCCGTCGAGCTCACCCTCGGTCTGGAGGTAGTCGGAGACGATTTGCTTCGTATTCGCAGCGTCGCCCTCGGTCTGCTCGTCGCCGACGATCTCGAGCTCGGAGTCGGCGAACACCTCCTGAGCCGCGGACCACCGCGTCTCGAGAACGTCGACGCCCGGCAGAATCCGCAACGCGAGGATCTTGCCGCCCGGATCGACGTTGTCGACCAGGAACTCGGCGGCGTCCGCGCCGAAGGCGTAACCGCCGATCGGCTTGATGAACGTCACCGGGCAGTCGGTGTCGACGCCGCGGTCGAAGACGATCACCGGGATCCCCGAGTCACACGCCTGGTTGACGGCCGGCGTCAGCGTCAGCGTCGTGTTCGGCGACACGATCAGGGCATCGCAGTTGCCGCTGTTGACCAGCCGGCGGATGTCCGAGATCTGCTTGTCGTCGCTGGCCTCGGCATCGAGCCCCTGGAAGTTGGCGATCGTGCCCTCTTCCTCGTAGACCTGGACCTGACCCTGCATCGTCGCCCAGCCGACGACCCGCCACGGGTTGTCGACGGAGGCGTTCGAGAAGCAGATGTTGTACGGCCCGTCCGCCTGGTACTCGGACGTGTCGACCAGCTCGGGGTCCTCAGGGTTGAGCGCCTGCTCCCACGGGTTGTCGCCGGCGCCGAAGTCCTCCGGCTCGGCATCCCGCATCTCGAGCTGCGCGTTCATCTCCTGCTCGTCGAAGAAGTCGGGGTTGTGGTCCGGCGTGAACGCCGGCACATCCGCCCCGCCACCGTCGCCGTCGTCCCCGTCGTCATCGCCGCCACAGGCCGCGACTCCGAAGACGAGCAGCCCGGCCGCAAGCAGCATCGCCGCCGCCCGCAACCAGCTGTTCTTCTTACTCATCGATTACCTCCTCCTCGTGCTTTCTCATCGCTCCGAGTTGCCATTGTTAGATTTACGCCTTCCATCAGTGATCTCGTTGGTGTAGTCGCCAGCCTGATCACTTCCTCCTCTTCTCCCAGCCTTGCCCTCGTGGTCAAGTCGTGTGCGCTCGCCCGGCCGCCGACACCTCAGCCCCCCCTCGCCCGGAAGCCCGCCAGCGAGACCGCGCCGATGATGATCAAGCCGGTGAACGCCTGCTCGAGGGCGCGGTCGACCCCGTAGAGGTTGAGCAGCATGAACAGCGCCTGGAGGACGAGCGCGCCGGCGATCGCCCCGGTCACCGAGCCGCGTCCGCCGCCGAGGACGGTGCCGCCGAGGACCGCGGCGGTGATCGCCTGGAACTCGAGCCCGATCCCGACCTGGGCGGTGACCCCGGCGAAGCCGCCGAGGATGATCCCGGCGATCACCGCCGAGATCGCCGAGAGGACGAAGGCGGCGATCCGCACCCGGTGGACGGAGATCCCCGACAACGCGGCCGCGCGGTCGTTGTCGCCGACGGCGAGCACCCGGCGCCCGAAGCCGCCGCGGGCGAGCCAGATCGCGATCCCGCCGATTGCGAGCAGGATGATCACCGAGTACGGGAGCTGGTTGAGGACCGGGAAGCCGTCGATCCCCTCGCGGCCGATCGAGCGGAAGTTGTCGGCGAGCGCCCCGCGCGGCGCGCCCTTGGTCCACAGGAACACGGCGCCGCTCAGCATCAGCAGCATCGCCAGGGTGACGATGAACGACGGCACCCGGAGGATCGTCGTGCAGAAGCCGTTGAAGAGGCCGACCGCGAGCCCGAGCGCGAACAGGAGCGCGAGCACCGGGAGCGTGTTCGCTGGGTCGCCGTCATTGAGGCGCGCCGCGACGACGACCACCACCGTCACCAGCGAGCCGACCGAGAGGTCGAACTCCCCCGAGGCGAGCACGAAGTAGGCGCCGATCGCGAGGATCGCGAGCGGCGCTGCCCGCTTGAGGTAGAGAACGAGCTGCTCCGGGGTGAGCGAGTTCGGATTCTTGATCCCGATCGCCACCCAGAGGGCGATCAGCAGCAGCCAGACGATCGCGGTGCCGCGGAAGGCGGCGGCCGCCAGACCGAGGGCCTGCTCGGTCCGCGACTGGCCCGCCCCGGCGGGCGGCTCGGGCACGGGCGCCGGTCGCGCGCTCACGTCGTCCTCCCTTCCTGGAGCGCCGGCGTCCCGCCCGCGGGGGGCTCGACGCCCTCGGCGGCGGCCTGCTCGCTGCGGCGGCGGCGGCGCCAGCGGACCGAGTAGGCGGCCACCGCTGCGATGATGATCAGCCCGCGGGCGACGTCCTTGGCGAACGGATCGACTTCGAGCTGGTCGAAGGTGTTGTCGAGCATCGCCAGGATCAGCACCCCGGCGAGGGTGCCGAGGACGCCGCCCCGACCGCCGAGCAGGTAGGTGCCGCCGAGCACGACCGCGGCGATCGACTGGAGGTCGTAGCTCGCCTCCTGGCCGACCAGCGGGCTGCCGGCGCCGAGACGGCTGGCGAGGAAGAGGCCGGTGATCGCCGCCGCGAGCGCGCAGAGCACGTGCGCGGTGATGATCACCCGATGGGTGCGGACGCCGGAGAGCTTCGCCACCTGCTCGTCGCCGCCGACCGCGTAGAGGCGGTTGCCGAACCGGCTCCAGCGAAGCAGGGCCCAGACCGCGCCGACGACCGCGAACAGGAGGATCACCGAGAGCGGGATCGGCCCCCAGCTCTCGAACCCGAGCTTGAGGAAGTCGGGCGCGGACTTCCCCGCCGGGCCGGCGTAGTTGGCCTCGAGGTAGCCGCGGATGATCAGCCCGACGCCGAGGGTGGCGATGAACGCGTTCACCCGCAGCTTCGTGATCACGATCCCGTTGACGAGCCCGATCCCGAGCCCGACCAGCAGCACGAGGCCGATCCCGGTGATGATCTGGCCGTTCTGGCCGTCCATGGTCTCGGCGCCGAGGAGCGACGAGAGGCTGATCACGTAGGCGACCGAGAGGTCGAGCGAGGCGCCGAGGATGACCAGCGTCTGGCCGGCGGCGACGATCCCGAGCGCGACCGAGCGGACGAGCATGTCGCGGACGTTGTCGACGCTCAGGAACTCGCCGCCGTCGATCGTCACGACCGCGAAGCAGATGATGAAGACGACGAGCAGGACGAGGTAGACGGGCCCCGAGGTCGTGCGCGCGATCGCGCCGAACGCGCCGGTGACCTTGTTCCACGGTCCGCCGACCGAGACCCGCGGCTGGGGCCGGCTCACGGCGCGGTTCACGAGCCCTCCTCCTCCTCCTCCTGCTGCTGCCGCTCGCCGCCGGCGGCGGTCGCCGCGGGCTGGTCGACGTCGATGTCGCGCTCGCCGGTGGCGAGGAACATGATCTCGGCCTCGGTCGGCCCGGCCGCGAGCTCGCCGGCGATCGAGCCGTGGCGCATGACGATGATCCGGTCGCTCATCCCGATCACCTCGGGGAGCTCCGACGAGATCATGATCACCGCGACGCCCTCGTCCGCGAGCCCGCGGATCAGGTCGTGGATGCCGGCCTTGGCGCCGACGTCGATCCCGCGGGTCGGCTCGTCGAAGATAACCAGCTGGGGCTCGGTCGCGAGCCACTTCGCGAGCACGACCTTCTGCTGGTTGCCGCCGGACAGGAACCTGACCTCCTGGCCGAGCCCGCGGGCCCGGAGCTCGACCGCCTTGGTGAGCTCGCCGATCTCGAGCTCGTGCTGCTTTCGCAGCGAGCGGCGGAGGCCGCGCCAGGCGAGGGCGACGTTGTCGCGCACCGACTGCATCAGCGCCAAGCCCTCGCTCTTGCGGTCTTCGGTCACGAACCCGATCCCGGCGGCGACCGCCTCGCGGGGCGAGCGGATCTCGCGCTCCTTTCCGTCGAGCTCGAGCTTTCCGGTGTCGAACGGATCGGCGCCGAAGATCGCCCGCGCGAGCTCGGTGCGCCCCGACCCTTGAAGGCCGGCCAAGCCGAGGATCTCGCCGCCGTGGACGTCGAGGTCGATGTTCGAGAGCAGGTAGTTGGCGGCGCCACGGAGCCGCAGCTTGACCGGGCCGCGGGATCCCGCGTCGGCTCGCTGCGGGAAGTACTGGTCGAGCTCGCGGCCGACCATCATCCGGACGAGGTCGGGCGAGGTGACCTCGGACGGCCGCTTCGTGTCGACGCGCTCGCCGTCCTTGAGCACGGTCACGCGCTCGGCGATCTCGAAGATCTCCTTCAGGCGGTGGGAGATGTACACCACGCCGATCCCGCGCTCCTTGAGCCGCTCGATCTGCTCGAACAGGCGCTCGACCTCGTGCGCGGCGAGCGCCGCCGTCGGCTCGTCCATGACGACGATCTTCGAGTCGAGCGAGAGCGCCTTCGCGATCTCGACCGTCTGCTGGCGGTCGACGGACAGCAGGCCGACCTGCGCCCGGGGTGAGATCGGGTCGTCGGGAGCGAGCTGCTCGAGAATCTCGGCCGAGCGCTCCTCCATCTGGCGGCGGTCGACGAGCAGGCCCCGCTTCGGCTCGCGGCCGAGGAAGATGTTCTCGGCGACGCTGCGGTCGGGGAGTAGGTTGAACTCCTGGTAGATGATCGAGACGCCGGCGTGCTGGCCCTCGAGCGGATGCGAGAAGCTCACCGGCTCGCCCTCGATCCTGACCTCGCCCTCGGTCGGAGTGTAAGCGCCGACGAGGATCTTCATCAGGGTCGACTTGCCGGCCCCGTTCTCGCCGACGATCGCGTGGACCTCGCCGGCCTTGCAGTCGAGGTCGACCTTGTCGAGAACGCGGACGCCGTAGAACTCCTTCGAGATCCCCCGCATCTCGAGCAGCGGGGGGCCTCCGGCGGCGCCGCTCGGGGCCTTCTCGCTGGTCTCGCTCTCGGCGCTCACATCTCTCCTCCGTGCCTGGCGGCGCTCACTCCTGGGGACTCAGAAGACCAGCGACCTCAGGTTCCGGTGCGCAATCTCGAGTCCCGCTTCGACCCGCTCGGGGCTTCCACCCCATACCGGGTCTTCGTGCTCCACCGATAGCACACCGTCGAATCCGCCCTCGTACAGCGTGTCGACGTAGCGCCTCCAATCGACGTCCCCGAGGCCCGGGATCCGGTAGCGCCACCAGCCCATCTCCCACGGGTCCTCCTCGCGCGTCGACATCCGGCCGAAGAAGCCGTAGCGGTTGCGCTCGGCGTCGAACGTCTCCGCGTCCTTCGCGTGCGCGTGGGCGACCCGGTCGACGTAGGGCTTGAGAGCCTCGACCGGGTCGATCCCGAGCCACAGCAGGTGCGACGGGTCGAAGTTGAGGTAGAGCCCGAGATCGAACATCCACTCCCACAGCTCGGGGGAGTATGCGAGGTTGCCCGGATAGCCGTCGGGATGCCATCCCTCCATGACGCAATTCTCGATCATCAGCTTCACCCCGCGTTCGCCGGCGTAGTCGACGAGCGGCGGGAACACCTTCTCCGCCTCGCGCAGGTTCTCGGCGACGCTGCGGGCCGGGTCGCGGCCGATGAACGTCCCCACCGCCGGGCACTCGAGCGCCGCGGCGGCGTCGATGCAGGCCCGCAGGTGGTCGAGGATCGCCTCACGCTGGGCGGTGTCGGGAAGCAGGTTGTTGTCGTAGTAGGCGAGCGCCGAGAGGGCGAGTCCGCTGTCGTCCAGTGCCTTGCGCACCCGCTCGGCCTCGGCGTCGTCGAAGCTCTCGGCCGAGATGTGGCTGGCGGTGAACGGGCGGTCGCCAATCCGTGGCCAGGCTGCGAGCTCGAGCGCCTCGAAGCCGTGGTCGCCGGCCCAGCTCGCGATCTCCTCGAGCGAGCGCTCAGGCATGCACGCGGTCAGGAATCCGAGCTTCACTTGGTCACCTCCGCCTGCTGGGCGACCGGCACGTCGACCCAGGCGCCGTCCGCGGCCGCCGACTCGAGCACGGCGTCGGTGATCCTTGCGGCGCGGAGGCCGTCGGTGAACATCGGCGTCCCCTCAGGTTCGGCGTCGGTGCGGATCAGGTCGTAGACGTCGGTGACGAAGGCCTCGAAGCAATCGGCGTAGCCCTGCGGGTGGCCGCCCGGCATGGTCGCGAACCGCGCCGCGGGCTCCGACAGCAGGCCCGGGTCGCGCGGCACCATCGTCACCTCCGTGCGCCGTCCGCACCAGAGGTGCTCGGGGAGCTCCTGGTTGAAGGAGAGTGCCTGCTCGGCGCCGTCGACCTCGAACCAGAGGCGGTTCTTGCGGCCGGCCGAGATCTGGCTGATCACGGTTGAGCCGACCGCACCCTGGTCGGTCTCGAACTGGACGATGGCGGCATCCTCCGTATCGACGTTACGGACCTGGACCGGGTCGGGGACGTCGCCGTCGTTGGCGCCGAAGGTCCCCGCGCCGCTGCGCCGCCGCTGGGTGTGGGCGGTCAGCGTCCGCGCCGCGAGCCGGGCGATCCGGTGCCCGGAGACGAACTCGGCGAGGTCGCACCAGTGCGAGCCGATGTCGGCGAACGCCCGCGAGCGGCCGCCGAGCGCCGAGTCGATCCGCCAGTTGTCGTCCTCGGCCTCGAGCAGCCAGTCCTGGAGGTAGCTGCCATGGATCAGCCGCAGCGCCCCGGTGCGGCCGGTGCGTACGCGCTCGCGCGCCTCGCGGACGGTTGCGTAGTAGCGGTAGACGAACGGCACCGCGGCGATGGTGCCCGCCTTCTCGGCCGCGGCGACCAGCCGCGCCGCGCCCTCGGAGTCGAGCGCGAGCGGCTTCTCGCAGATCACATGCTTGCCGCCCTCGAGCGCGGCCTCGGCGAGCGGAAGGTGAAGGTGGTTCGGGGTGCAGATGTGGACGACGTCGACGTCGTCGGAGGCGACCAGCTCCTCGGAGGAGTCGAACGAGCGCTCGATCGAGAGATCGGTCGCGACCGCCGCGGCGCGCTCCGGCGACGAGCCGGAGATGCCGACGACGCGACCGCCGGCAAGCCGAGCGGAGCGGGTGTGGACCGCTCCCATGAAACCGGTGCCGGCGATCCCGGCCCGAAGTGGACTCCTCTCCATCGGCGGCGACACTATAGAAGCTTTGATCGCATGTCAAGCAAAAGCTTCCTCACTTTTGCTTAAGACAACGAGGCCTACCCTGTATCGTTTCCCCGAAGTGGGTGTGATCGGGCCGTGACCTCTGCTTTACTGCACGGTTGCCAGCGACGATCATATGCACGATGGCAACTGCACGGGATCACGAGGGAGCGAGCGATGGATGAGAACGGGGTCAGTCGGTTCTGGTCCGGCCCCGCCGGAGCCGGCGCCGTACTGCGCCTGATCCGAGACGGCGAGGCGGTCACCCGGGCCGACCTCGCGCGGCGCACGGGGCTCGCCCGGTCGACCGTCGCCCAGCGGGTCGACGCGCTACTCGACCACCGCCTGGTCTACGAGGCCGGCGGCTCGGAGTCGACGGGAGGCCGCCCTCCGACCGTGCTCGCGTTCAACCACGAGGCCGGGGTCGTCCTCGCCGCCGACCTCGGCGCCACCCACTCCCGCCTCGCGGTCAGCGACCTCGCCGGCGTCCCGCTCGCCGAGGTGACTCAGGACCTCGACATCGCCCTCGGCCCGGAGGCGGTGCTCGACTGGGTGCAGAAGGCGTTCGGCGACCTGCTCAAAGAGGTCGGGCGCAAGCCCGAGGACGTGCGCGGGATCGGGATCGGGGTCCCGGGCCCGGTCGCCTACGGCGCCGGTGAGACGATCAGCCCGCCGATCATGCCCGGCTGGGACCGGTTCTCGATCCCGGGCTGGTTCGCGAGCCTCTACGACGCGCCGGTGCTGGTCGACAACGACGTCAACATCATGGCCCTCGGCGAGCACTGGACGAACTGGCGCGACGTCGATCACCTGCTGTTCGTCAAGGTCGGAACCGGGATCGGCTGCGGGATCGTCGCCAGCGGCAACATCCACCACGGCGCCCAAGGCGCCGCGGGCGACATCGGCCACATCCGCCTCGCCCACCACGACGACGTGATCTGCCGCTGCGGCAACGTCGGCTGCCTCGAGGCGGTCGCCGGCGGGCGCGCGCTCGCCGACCGGCTCAACGAAGAGGGCGTGAAGGCGTCGCACAGCCGCGACGTCGTCCGCCTCGTCAAGGCCGGCAACCCGATCGCCACCCGCCTCGTCCGCGAGGCGGGCCGCGCGCTCGGGGAGGTGCTCGCGAGCTGCGTCAACTTCTTCAACCCGAGCGTGATCGTGATCGGCGGCGACATCGGGGAGGCGCACGAGCAGCTCCTCGCCGGAGTCCGCGAGGTCACGTTCCGCCGCTCGCTCCCGCTCGCCACCGGCGACCTGAAGACGGTCCCGTCCGAGCTCTCCGACCGCGCCGGCGTGATCGGCGCCGCGATCATGGTGATCGAGCATGTCCTCGCCCCCGACGTGATCGATCGCGTGATCCAGGAGGCCGGCACCGGGGCGACCGCGTAGCGGCCCGCCGGGCGCTCGGTGCCGGTCAACCGCGGTTCGGCAGTGCCGAGCGGAGTTGCTCAGCTTTGAGCCCGCTATAGCCTGCACAAAGCTGAGAAACCCTGGTTGCCGGCGGCCGACGGGGCTACGGGAGGGTCGGGGGTCGTGGGCGGCGCGGGCGACGTAGGTTTCGCCGTCGCGCTCGAATTCGATCCGGATCGGATGGTTGCCCTCGGCGTGGACGGGCAGGTGCTCGACGTCGAGCGTTCCGCTGCGATGTCAGAGCGCGGCCTGCACCGCCTGCTCAAACTCGCTGACCCCGAACGAGCCCTCGAGGCGGGCGGCGATCCGGCCCTCGGCGTCGACGGTGAACAGCCACGGCTCGGTCGGGAGGTTGAACTCGAGCAGCGGGTCACGCAGGCCCTTGCCGACGTCGTTGTCGACGTAGACCTCCTGGTGGATGAACTCCATCTCGTCGCCGTACTCCGCGTCGAGCTGGAGGGCGATGTCGGTGACCGGGCCGCAGACGCGGCTCTGGCAGAGCTGGGGGGTCGCGAACAAAAGGGCGACCGGCTTCGTGCCGACGACCTCGGCGAAGTTCTCGTGCATGTCGCTTGGGGGCACCCGGGTGTCGATGTTCTCGATCTGCCCGCCGACGGTCTCGATCGTGTCGGTCTCGACCCTCGGCGCGCGCTCTCCCGGCGCCGGGATCGGATCGTTCGCGACCGCCTCGATCTGCGAGGTCGCGCCGAAGAGCTCGTTGCCCGCCCGGGTGAGGACAAGGATCGCGTAGGTGCCGGGCGCGGGCAGCTCGAGCTCGGCCGAGTAGACCGACGCGATCGCGTCGCCCTCGAGCGCGGCGTTTTGGGAGCGGAAGCGCTTCTCGGTGATCAGCGAGTCGGCCGGGGCGACGAACGGGCCCTCGGCCGCGTCCCCGGGCGTGCGGCCGACGTAGACGGCGCTCGGCGCGTAGATGAACTCGTTGCTGCGGTCGAGGAGCCCGAACGCGATCCGCGTCGTCCCGGCCACGTAGTGGGTCGTCGCAGGGGCCATGTTGGTCCCCGGGCGCGCCTCGTCGGCGAGGTCCTGGAGCGTCTTGCCCGCCGCGGCCGGGAAGTCCGCCGGGCGCGGGTTTGCGGCCGCCTCGGGCTCCTGCTGGACGCCGCCGCCGGTGGTCTCGCCGTTCGGCGCGTCGCTGCCGTTGTCGTCGCCGCCGCAAGCGAGCAGGAGCGTGGTCGCGGCCGCGAGTGCGATCGCGACCACGGTCCGCGGAACGGCGGGGGCGCGGAGCTTGCTCACAGCCGGGCCGGGCACCGGGCGGACGATACAGAGCCGGAGTTGCCGGCCCGCGTCAATACCGGACGCGGACCTTCCGCTTCACGACCCGCGGCTGCGCCGGAGTTCCCCAGCGGTCGAAGTAGCGCAGCTGGACCTGGTAGCGACCGCCGCGCAGGCGCTTGCTTCGGATCTTCCTCACGTTCGCGCCCTGGCGCAGCTTCTTGACGTTGCGCTTGAGCGCGACCTTGCCGCCGCGCCGCAAGCGCACGTTCACGCGGCCGGGGTGCGTAACACGCAGCTTCAGCCGGACGCCGCGCTTGAGCCCCTTCACCTTCGCCCCGAGCATCCGGGGCGGCTCGGTCCCGATCTCCCAGGGCGGGCCGGGGGCGCTCGAGGGGTTCTCGAGGCGGGGGTCGGGATCGTCGTCCTCGCCGATCGTCCCAACCATGCCCTCCCAGCGGTCCGCGCCCTCGTTGTAGACGGAGTGGAGTGTGCAGATGTAGAGGATCGCCCCGTCCTCGACCTCCGGGGGAACCTCGTAGGACACCGGAGCGGTACCGGCCGGGCAGAGATACGGGAACGCCTGATTGCATCCCGGGTGGCCCTCAGTGATGTAGATCAGGCCCTCGTTCTTCGGAGCCTCGTCATTCGGAAGCCTGATGGCGACGTTGTGGGGAAGATCGGGTGCCGGCGGGAACTCGAAGCTCACGGTGTCGCCGGGATTGGCATCGAGTTCGCTCGGCTCCCATTCGACACCTACAGCCTCGACGGTGTGGGTTCCCTGTGCGACCGCGTTGGCGATGAACGCCGCGGCTCCGATCGTCGCGAGGATTGCGATCCATGTCAGCGCGCGGCGGATCACGGCTCGATCTCCATCATCGTCATCATGCTGCGGTCGCTGTGCTCGGCGGTGTGGCAGTGGAAGACGAATCTGCCGGTGTGGTTCTTGAAGTAGACCCGGATCACCGCGGTTCCCGGCTGGCCGCCGCTCTCGGGCGGGACGTTGACGGTGTCCTTCCAGCCGCGCTCGGCCGGATGGGGCTGCTGGCCGTTGACCGAGAGGATCCGGAAGTGGGCGTCGTGGATGTGCATCGGGTGGGCGTGCGTGGAGTTGTTGACGAACGTCCAGTCCTCGGTCGTGAGCAGCTTCGGGCGGACGTCGATCTGCTCCGCGTCGAACGGCTGGCCATTGATCGTCCAGGTCTCGCCGGTGAGCTCGAGCGTGATCTCGCGCGAGCGCTCCGGGCTCGGGATCGGTTCAGGCCAGCGCAGCGCCTTCGGGATCCGGAATTGCTCGCGGCCACCGCCGCCCTCGACGTCGAGGCGCATCACCGCCTGCGCGCTCGGCACCTCGGCCGCACTCGGATGCGTGTTCTGGAGGATGAGCTGGGAGCCGGGGCGGAACTGCTTGAAGTCGACCAGCACGTCGGCGCGCTCGCCGGGCGTGATCGTGATCGCGCTGCGCCCGTACGGCTTGTCGAGCAACGCCGTATCGGCGCCGATCTGGTGCATCGTCCGTCCGTTGCCGAGCCGGAGCCGGTACTCGCGCGCGTTCGACGCATTCACGAATCTCAGCCTGTAGATCCGCCGCTTGACCCGCATCCGCGGCACGATCGCGCCGTTGACGAGGATCGTGTCGCCGAGGAACCCGTCCGCGACGCCGGCCGGGTAGTAGAAGGTGCCGCTCTCACGGAAGCTGCGATCGGTGATCATCAGCGGAACGTCGTATTCGCCCTGCGG
Organism: Solirubrobacterales bacterium; assembly: GCA_035461385.1. Lineage (GTDB taxonomy): Bacteria > Actinomycetota > Thermoleophilia > Solirubrobacterales > 70-9 > DATHVI01. The sequence continues at coordinate 6,090 of DATHVI010000019.1, read as the reverse complement.
CAGGCCCATGTTCGCCTCGTTCGGCGACTCGATGATGTGGCAGCCGAGCAGGCCGTAGTTGAGGTGCGGGCCGACGAGGCCGTGGACGTGGTCGTGGTACCAGAGCGTCGCCTCAGGCTGGGCGTTCGGGTAGTGGTAGGTCCGCTGGCCGCCGGGATTGATGTGGTACTCATGGAGAGCCCCGTCGGACTCCTCCGGCTGGTGGCCGCCGTGGAGGTGGACCGAGGTGTCGGCGCTGAGGTTGTTCGTCTGCTCGACCTCGACCGGGCGCCCGCGGCGCGAGCGGATCGTCGGGCCGGGGAAGATGCCGTCGTAGCCGAGGATCGGCGTCGGGCCGATCCCGTTGAGGATTTCGGCCTCGCCCTCCTGCATCGTGATCTCGTAGCGGTCGACCCCGCCGCTGGTGTCGACCGGCTCGAGGACCGGCATTTGCGGCACGTCGACCTGGAACGGCGCGAACGCCGCCTCGGCCTCGGCGCGGCGCACCGGCCCCGGCTTGCCGCTCGGGGCCGAGGTGAGCTTCGCCACCCCACCGAGCGAGCAGACGAAAGCCGCGCCGGCGGCGCCGTGGATCAGGACCTCGCGGCGCGAAAGGAGCTTCGCGCCACCGTCCCTGCTCAGGTCTCCTCCGTGGTTGCTTCTCATCCCGCCGTCGAAAGATACCGACGTTCAGAGGCTCCTGTCAATGGTCTTTGGCCGACCATCGTGCAAAAGACCCTCCCACCAAACGATACAGAAACCGACCCGACAGTCGCCCGCCGATCGTGCACGGGCTCAGGCGAGCGCCATCCGCCCCTGGACCGAGAGCCCCTGCAGCTCGAGCAGCAGGTCGCGGACCTCGGTCGCGGCGACGCGATCGCGCGCGATCGAGCGATCGGAGCAGATCAGCACCGGTGCGTCCTCGGTGGCCTCGGGCATCCGGCCGTGGGTGCCGCGGACGTGACGGGGGTCGAGCGGGACGACGTCGAGCAGGTAGCGCATCCCGAGGCGCTTGCGCACCAGCGCCATCCCCGCCCGCAGCTTCGCCCAGCGATCGTCGGGGTCGATGAACAGCTCCGCCGGGTCGTAGCCTGGCTTGCGGTGGATCTCGACCGTGCGCGCGAAGTCGGGGGCGAGCTCGTCGTCGAGCCAGTAGTAGTAGGTGAACCAGGCGTCGCGCTCGGCGACCGCGACGAGGTCTCCCGAGCGAGGGTGGTCGAGGCCGGCCGCCGCCTTCGCTTCCCCCTCGAGCAGCTCGTCGATCCCCGGGAGACCGGCGAGCGCCTCGCGCGCCCGGGCCAGGTCGCGCGGATCGCGAGCATAGACGTGGGCGATCTGGTGGTCGGCGACCGCAAACGCCCGCGACGTCCACGGGTCGAGGTACTCCATCCCGGCCTGCTCGTAGACCCGCAGCAGCCCCGCCCGGCGCAGCGCCCGGTTGATGTCGACGGTGCGGTTGGCGGGGGTGATCCCGTACTCCGACAGGACGACGACCTTGTCGCCGCGGGCACGCGCGTACTCGACCAAACGCCCGGCGACCTCGTCGAGATCGCGGGCGGCGGCGATCGCCTCCGGGCTGTCGGGCCCGAACCGCTGGAGGTCGTAGTCGAGATGCGGCAGGTAGACGAGCAGCATGTCGAGCCGCTCGCAGTCGAGCATCAGCCGCGCGGCATCGGCGATCCAGCGCGAGGACTCGATCCCGGCCCCCGGGCCCCAGTAGTTGAACAGCGGGAACTCGCCGAGGCGGCGGTCGAAGCGGTCGTGGAGCTGCGGAGGGTCGGTGTAGCAGTCGGGTGTCTTGCGGCCGTCGGCGTGGTAGATCGGCCGCGGCGTGACCGTGAAGTCGGTGCTCGCCCCCATCGCGTACCACCAGCAGAGGTTCGCGACCCGGAAGCCGCCGTTCACCCGCCGCGCCGTCTCCCAGACCTTCTCCGCCTCGACGAGGGCGTTGTGCTGGCGCCACAGCAGTACCTCGCCGAGGTCGCGGAAGTACCAGCCGTTGCCGACGATCCCGTGCTCTGAGGGATTGAGCCCGGTGAGCAGGGTCGACTGCACCGAGCAGGTCACCGCCGGAAGGACCGGATCGAGACGCGCCTGGAAGCCGTCGTCGGCGAGTCGCCGCATCCGCGGCATGAACTCGAGCGCCCGCGGCGTCAGCCCGACCGCATCGACGACGACGAGGGTCATCTCGGCTCCACCCTCCGCATCGTCATGCGACCACCTGCTCGGCCCCGAGCTCGACGAGGCGGTCGCGGGTCCAGGCGAGCTCGCTTGCGAGCCCGTCGATCAGGCGCTCGTCGTCGGGGTCGCCGCCGTCGGGGAGCACCGTCCAGGTGTAGGTCTCGACCTCGAGGTGGCGGGTCGCCGGGTGCTCGCCGCCGACCAGCGCGGCGAGGGTCGCCTCGAGCTCGTCGCGGGTGGTGTGCTCGGCGGCGTGGACCGGGACGTGGAAGTGGACGCGCCACTCGCGCTCCCCGGGTAGCTCGCCCGCGAGCGCCCCGGGGAGGTCGTCGGCGCCGGTGACGTGGCCGTTGACCCGCTCGCGGACCTGATGCAGGAAGCGCGGCTCATCGAACTCGCGGAGCAGGCTGCGGCCGGCGTCGGAACCCGGCTCGGGGACCCGGAGCGCGCTCGAGATCTGTGCCTTGACGACCGGGACCCCAGCCGCGGCGAGGCGCTCGACCGCGCCCTCGGCGTCCTCGAACTGGACCGCGAGGTGGCAGGCGTCGAGGCAGATCCCGACCCACTCCGGCGCCAGGTCGGCGAGGAAGTCGGCGGCCTGCTCGACCGTCTCGATCGTGCACCCGGGCTCGGGTTCGAGCGCGACCCTGATCCGCTTGCCGGTCCGCTGCTCGAGCCGGCCGAGGTCGTCGGCGACCGCCTCGAGCGCCGCCCGGGCGGCGTCGTGGGCGCCCTGACCCCACTTCTCGCGCCAGCCGAGCGGCAGCGTCGAGATGCTGCCCTCGGCGACGTCGTCTGGGAGCAGCCCCGCGAGCAGGTGCGCGAGGCCCACGGTGTAGTAGCGGCGCCGGGGATCGGCCCAGCTAGGCAGGTAGACGCTGTGCTTGACCACCGGGTCGTGGAACCCGCGGTAGGGGAACCCGTTCAGCGTCACGACCTCGAGCCCGAGCCGGCGGAGCTCGCCGACGAGCCGCTTGCCGGCCTCGGGGTCGTCGAGGGCGGGCCGCGCCACCCACAGCCCGACGCCGAGCGCGTCGACCCCGAGCCGCTCGCGCACCGGCGCCGCGTAGCGCTCGAGCTGCGCGACGACGCCGTCGAGGTCGTCGGCGGGATGGACGTTCGAGCAGTACGCGAGGTGGATCAGCTGTCCATCCGCGTGCCTCAGACGCATTGCCTCCACCCCCCACCGCCCCCGGACGCGGGTGCAGGCGTGTTGGCCGGCGGCGTTGCGCCGCGGGAGCAGCATGTCAGGCGCCGAAGGCGCCGCAAGACGTTCGATGTGCGCGGCGTAGCCGCGCACCAGGTGACCACTTGCGGCGGCTGCGCCGCCTTACCAGCCTGTCCGGCGACGCAATGTCGCCGGCCGGAACACCTGGCGGGAGCGGAGGAGGCGGTGGAGAGATTCATGCGCGCTCTCCCCGTAGCAGCGTGTTCCCCTCGAAGGTCGCGGCGAGGTCGCGCTCACCGAGCTCGTCGAGGATCAAGCGGCCGCTCTGAGCGAAGAGCTCGACCGGGTTGCGCCAGACGACCTTGTCGATCTCGTTGTCGTCGAAGCCCGCCGAGCGCATCGCCGCCGCGGACTTCGCGACCTTGAGCGGGTCGGAGATGCCCCAGTCGCAGGCCGAGTTAACGATCATCTTGTCGGTTCCGTGCTCCTCGAGCACGCGGACGAGGCGATGCTCGTCCATCTTCGTGTTCGGGTAGATCGAGAACCCGGCCCAGCAGCCCGACTCCTTCACTTCGGCGACGGTGAGCTCGTTGTTGTGGTCGATCAGCACCCGCTCGGGGTCGATGCTCGACGCCGCGACGAGCTCGATCGTCCGTTTGGTGCCCGCCGCCTTGTCGCGGTGCGGCGTGTGGACGAGCACCGGGAGGTCGTGCTCGTGCGCCATCTCGAGCTGCGCGACGAGCGCCTCCTCCTCGGCCGCGGTCATCGCGTCGAATCCGACCTCGCCGACCGCGACGACGCCGTCCTTGGCCAGGAACCGCGGCAGGATCTCGAGCACCCCGCGGCGCAGCTCATCATCGTTCGCCTCCTTCGGGTTGAGGCCGATCGTGCAGTGGTGGCGGATCCCGAACTGGGCGGCACGGAAGCGCTCCCAGCCGAGCAGCGAGTTGAAGTAGTCGACGAACGAGCCGACCGAGGTCCGCGGCTGGCCGAGCCAGAACGCCGGCTCGACGAGCGCCTTGACGCCCGACGCGGCCATTGCCTCGTAGTCGTCGGTCGTCCTCGACGTCATGTGGGCGTGGGGGTCGAAGATCCTCATGCTCGCTCCTAGTTCGTCGCTTGGGTCCTTGCCTTCGAAGCATCGCCGTCGCCGGCGGCGCGCCCAGCAAGCGCTCGCTCCGCGGCGCGCCGACGGTCGTTGAAGGGGCTCTCGAGCTCGGATTCGATCGCCCGCAGCTCGTCCTGAGGAGGGTGACGATCGATCACGATCCAGACCTCCGCGGGGACGTCGCGCCCGGCGGCGATCCGCTCGTGGACGAATGCGGCGAGCATCCGGGAGCCGTCGGGCGTGACCCGCTCCGGGATCCCGTCGAGGGGCGCGATCGGGACGCCGCTGAAGACGCACTTGAGCACCGCTTGCGCGTAGCCGGCGTCGTCGAGGTGAGCGGTGGCGTAAGGCCCGAGCGCGGCGGCCAGCAGCCTGGTGTCGTTCGTCCGGATCGCGTCATCCGTCAGATCAAGCGCTCGATCCCCCAGCGGGAGGTACGGGAGAGCGCGCAACAGCCCCCGGCGCTCGGCGCCGTCGCCGAACCGGTAGAGCTCGTCGAGCTCGTCGGTGACCCGGTCGCCGAGCGCCGCGAGCATCAACGTTCGCGCGGCGTCGTCGATCGTCCACGCGTGCACGTCCTCGGGGTCGGCGTCGGGATCGAGCGGCTCGCGACCGACCTTGCGGCCGGCCATCGGGAACCGGGTTCGGATCGCGGTGGGGTCCGCGGCGATCTCGTCGATCGACTCGCGCAGCCACGCGATCCCCTCCGGCGTCGCCCGCTCCTCGAGCGGCGGCCACAGGGCCTCGGGGTCGAGCAGGCGGTCCGGGCTCGTCATCGACGCACCCCCGCCGGCGCCGGCTCGGCGGCCCGCATCGCGGCGATCGTCGCCGGCACCGTCTCGTGCGCCGCGTGTGAGTGTCGCGAGAGCTCGACCGCGACGAGCCCGGCGTAGCCGGACTCGATCAGCGCGCGAAGCGCCGCTTGCAGGTCGAGCTCGCCGTCGCCGAGGAGCAGATGCTCGTGGACGCCGCGACGCATGTCGTCGATGTGGACGTGGGCGAGGCGGCGGGCGAACTTGCGCACGCAGTCGTCGGCCGGGGCCTCCTCGAGGCAGACGCAGTGTCCGAGGTCGAGCGTCAGGCCGAGCGCGTCGGGGCGCCCGAGGTCGCGCGCGAGCGCCTCGTAGTGATCGAGCCGCTCAACCAGCATCCCGGGCTCGGGCTCGAACCCGAGCCGGACGCCGCGCTCGGAGGCGTAGGCGAGCAGCCGCTCGACCCCTTCGCACAGCTGGACCCAGGCCGCCTCGCGGTCGACGCCGTCAGGGAGCTCCCCCGACCACAGCGAGACGACGTCGCTCCCGAGGTCGGCGGCGACGTCGATCGCCCGGCGGACGAGCTCGACGCGGCGCTCGCTTCCCTCGCTGACGAGGCTCGGATGATGCTTGCGGCGCGGGTCGAGGACGAACCGACCGCCCGTCTCGATCGCGCAGTCGAGGTCGAGGGTGACGAGGAGGTCGCGGAGCCTCGCGGTGCGGTTGGCGAGCCCGGAGGCGAACGGGTCGAAGTGGACGTGGTCGAGGGTCAGCGCGACCCCCTCGTAGCCGCAGTCGGCGAGTAGCCGGAGGGCCTCGTCGAGCCGATGGCCGGTGAGGCCGTTCGTTACGTAGGCGTAGCGGAGGCCCCCCATCAGGTCACGCTCCTGCGGCGAGCGAGC
>DATHVI010000018.1:0-1930 GCA_035461385.1 Solirubrobacterales bacterium | reverse complement strand
CTCGACGCCGCGCTCGCGGCCGGCGCCACCGACGCCGAGGCGTACGCCCAGGACGGCGAGGGGCTCGAGGCGCGGGTGTACGAGGGCGACGTCGAGGCGCTGACCGAGTCCGCCCAGCGGGGCGTCGGGGTGCGGGCGTGGATCGACGGCCGTACCGGATACGCGTACGGCACCGACGTCGCCGACGAGGGCCTTGGCTCGATCGCGTCCGCGGCCGTCGAGGCGGCGCGGGTCTCCGACTCCGACGAGTACGCGGGGCCGGCCGACGCGTCGACCGACGGCGTTCCGGAGATCGCCGGGCTGCTCGACCCGAGCCTCGCCGAGTGGGGGACCGAGCGCAAGGTCGAGCTCGCGAAGCAGGTCGAGCACGCCGCGCGCGAGGACGATCGCGTCGTCGCGATCGAGGACACGGTGTACGCGGACGAGGCGCAGCGGGTCGCGATCGCATCCTCGGCCGGGGCGCGGGGCGAATACGAGTCGACGAGCTGCTACGCGTACGCGCGCGCGATCGCAGCCGCCGACGGCGACGACCGCCAGACCGGGCTCGGGTTCGAGGTCGCCCGCGGGCCGGGAGGGCTCGACGCCGCGGCGATCGGGGCCGAGGCCGCCGAGCGCGCCACGGCCCTGCTGGGCGCGACGAAGCCGCCCTCGCGAAGCTGTCCCGTCGTCCTCGACGAGACCGTCGCCGCGAGCTTCATCGGCTTCATCGGCGGGGTGCTGTGCGCCGACGCGGTGCAGCGCGGGCGCTCGCCGTTCGCCGACCGGCTCGGGGAGGTGATCGCCTCGGCGGCGCTGACCCTGACCGACGACGGGATCGATCCGGAGGGGCCGGCGTCGGCGCCGTTCGACGGCGAGGGGACGCCGCAAAGGCGCACCGCCCTGATCGACGGCGGCCGGCTCGCCACCTATTTGTTCGACTCTTACACCGCGCGGCGCGCGGGCGGCGGCCAGGCCTCGACCGGAAACGCGTCGCGCGCCGGGTACCGCTCCGCTCCTTCGGTGTCGACGACGAACCTCGTGATCGCCGAGGGCGAGGGGAGCCTCGACGCGCTGCTCGCCGAGGCGGCGGGCGGGATCTACGTCACCGACGTCGCCGGCCTCCACTCTGGGGTCAACCCGGTCTCGGGGACTTTCTCGGTTGGCGCCTCCGGCCGCCGCATCGAGGGCGGCGAGCTCGCCGACCCGCACACCGAGTTCACGATCGCCTCCGACCTCGCCTCGATGCTGGCGGCGGTGGGCGCCGCCGCGCGCCCGGCGCGATGGGTGCCGTTCGGCGGCTCGGTAAAGGCTCCCGCGCTCCTGATCGGCGAGATGGCGGTCGGCGGGAGCTAGCGGGCGCCCGTGGCGGCGGTGACCCCGCGGCGGGCGCTGCTGGCGCCCGACTCGTTCAAGGGGACGCTGTCGGCCGCCGCTGTCGTGGACGCGCTTGCGTCCGGGCTCGAGTCGGTCGGGTGGGAGCTCGACCGCTGCCCGCTCGCCGACGGGGGCGAGGGAACCGCCGAGGCGCTCGCGGCGAGGATCGGAGGGCGCCCGGTCGCGACCGACGTCCACGACCCGCTCGGGAGGCCGCTGCGGGCCGCGTTCACGCTCCTCGACGGCCCGCCGGTCGCCGTCGTCGAGGTGGCGGCGGCGAGCGGGCTGGCGCTGCTCGACCCGGACGAGCGCGATCCCGAGGCGACCACCACGCGTGGCACCGGCGAGCTGATCCTCGCCGCGGCTCGCCGCGCCGAGCAGGTGCTGGTCGCGGTCGGGGGGAGCGCGACCAACGACGGCGGCGAGGGCGCGGTGGCCGCGATTCGAGAGGCAGGAGGGCTGGGCGACGTGCGCCTGTCCTGCATCTGCGACGTGCTCACCCCGTGGGAGCGCGCGTCGGCGACCTTCGGGCCCCAGAAGGGCGCCGACCCCGCCGCCGTCGAGCGCCTCGAGCGCC
>DATHVI010000017.1:0-24203 GCA_035461385.1 Solirubrobacterales bacterium | reverse complement strand
CGCTCGCCCGGCTGATTGCCCGCTCGGCGCTCGAGCGGCGCGAGTCGCGGGGTGCCCACCGGCGCGACGACTTCCGGCTCCCCGACCCCGCGCTCGACGGCGTCCACCTCGTCGTCGAGCCCCGGGGCGAGATCAGGCACGAACGCTGGGCTTGAGCTGTCTGGGGCGCGGACGCTGCCTGCCGACGGCCCGGCGGACAGAAGCGCGAGCGTGCCGCACGAATGACAGGTCTCCGATCGGATGAAAGCCATATGTCCGATTGGTTAATCAGCGCTTAATCTTTAGGCGTTAAGCGTTCATACGAACGTGGGATACTCGCCCGGCCTCCAGGAGGAGAGCCGAAGGCACGGAGAGCTTGGAGGCGACGGGAAATGGAATTCGACCCAGGGGTTAGAAGATGTATCAGTTCAGTCGCTCCATCTATCGCGAGTTGGCCCCCCAGGTAGTCGAGGATCCGGCGGATCCGACCGGCTGCCGCAACAAGCAGCAGGTGCTCGATGCCTGCGAGGCGACGATCAGGCGGCTGGCGTTCGACCGCCGCTACTTCGCCCGCCCGGCGCGGACGTTGTTCAACGAGATCCGCGTTCACTTCGCGATCAACGACCAGCTGCGGGTGCGCCGGGTGGTCGAGACGAACCTCCGCCTGGCGGAGGAGTTCCTCGACCGGCTCCCGGAAGGGTTCGTGCTCGACGGACGCCCGCGCGAGTGCCACGCGCACACGAGGAAGGGGACGCCCTGCCAGCGCGAGCCGCTGCCGGGCCGGGACTACTGCCCGTCCCACAAGCACCTCGAGGAGACTTTTGACGGCCCGGAGATCGAGCTCGACGTGCTCGACCGCGAGCCGAGCCCCGAGCGGGCGCCGGTCGCGGCCTGAGCGAGCCGATCGCGGCGTGGGGTTGCCGCGGGCAAGGGGTTAGCACGGACGAGGCCCCGGCGCGAAGCCGGGGCCGTCCCGTGCCTTGGCCGCCGCGGGCTGTCTCGCCAGCGCCGCGTGTAGCGTCCGGCGCGTGCTCCTCGGGGTAGACGTCGGCGGAACGTTCACCGATGCGGTGGTCTTCGACGGAAGCGCGCTGCACACGGCGAAGGCCCCGACGACCCCCGGCGACCAATCGCGCGGCGTCCTCGCCGCGGTCGAGGCGGCGCTGGCGCGAGCCGGCAGGGCGGCGGAGGAGGTCACCGGGTTCGCCCACGGGATGACCGTGGGCACGAACGCGCTGCTGACCGAGGGCGGGGCGCGGACCGCGCTCGTCGCCACCGACGGCTTCACCGACCTGCTCGACGTCGCCCGCCAGGACCGTCCCCGGCTCTACCGCCTCTGCGCTCCGAAGCCGGCGCCCCTGGTCGAGCCGGGGCTCCGGTTCGGCGCCCGCGAGCGGGTCTCGGCGAACGGCATCGTCGACCCGCTCGGCGTCGCGGAGATCGAGCGGATCGCCGCCGAGCTCGCGTCCTCGGACGCCGAGTCGGTGGCGATCTGCCTGCTGTTCTCATACCTCGACCCGAGCCACGAGCGCGCGCTCGCCGAGCACCTACGCGCCGCGCTCCCGGGCGTCCACGTCTCCGCCTCGCACGAGGTCCTGGCCCAGTTCCGCGAGTACGAGCGCTGCTCGACGACGGTGATCGACGCCTACCTCTCCCCCCTGCTCGGCCGCTACCTCCGCCGGCTCTCGGAGGCCGCGGTCGAGCGCGGGCTCCCCGAGCCTTCGGTGATGCGCTCGTCGGGCGGCGTGGCGCCGGCGGCCGAGGCGGCGCGCGCCGGGGCCTGGAGCGTCCTCTCCGGGCCCGCCGGGGGCGCCGTCGGGGCGACCCTCCTCGCCCGGCTGTCGGGAGGCGGCGACGCGATCGGGCTCGACATGGGCGGGACCTCGTGCGACGTCTGTGTCGTCGAGGACGGCCGGGTCCAGCGGACCGACTCGCGCGAGATCGGCGGCCGGGTGATCCAGCTGCCGATGGTCGACGTCCACACGGTCGGAGCCGGCGGCGGGTCGATCGCCTGGCGCGACAGCGGCGGGGCGCTGCGGGTCGGCCCCCGCTCGGCCGGCGCCGAGCCCGGGCCGGCCTGCTACGGACGCGGCGGCGAAGAGCCGACGGTGACCGACGCCAACCTCCTGCTCGGCAACCTCGACCCCGGCTCGCCGCTCGCCGGCGGGGTCGAGCTCGACCGCGACGCGGCCCGCGCCGCGGTCGCGCGGCTCGCCGGCGACCTCGGGCTCGGCGAGCTCGCGACCGCCGAGGGGATCCTCCGGATCGCGAATCAGGAGATGGCGAGGGCGGTGCGGGTAGTGACGATCGAGCGCGGCGTCGACCCGCGCCGGTTCGCGCTGATGCCGTTCGGCGGCGCCGGTCCGATGCACGCCGCGGCGCTCGCCGCGGAGCTCGGGATCGAGCGCATCCTCTGCCCGCGCGCAAGCGGGGTGCTCTCAGCGCTCGGCCTGATCGCGTCCGAGCGCCGGCGCGACACCGCCCGGACGGTGATGCTCTCGGGGCCCGAGCTGACCGCGGAGCGGATCGCGACGGTGACCGGGGAGCTGCGCGCGTCGATCGCCGCCGGCCTCGAGCAGGCCGAGGCCGAGGCGACCTTCGAGCTGCGCTACCGCGGCCAGGCGTTCGAGCTCGCGATCCCGGGGCCAGCCGATGCCGACCCGGGCGAGCTCGCCGAGCGGTTCGCCGACGAGCACGAGCGCCGCTACGGCTACCGCGACGAGGGGGGCGAGGTCGAGCTGGTGACCGTCCGGCTGGCGCTGGTGGTGCCGGGGCCGGAGGTGGAACCCGAGGCGGCGGGGCCGGGCGCCGTCAGCCGCTCGCAGCGCCGGGTCCGCTTCGATGGCCGCTGGTACGACGCCGAGATCCTCCGCGGCGAGCCGGCGGCAGGCGAGCGGGCCGAGGGGCCGAGCGTCCTCGAACTGCCGGAGTCGACCCTGGTACTGCCTCCGGGGTGGGCGGCGACGGTGGATGCCCACGGCACGACCGTCGCGGAGCGGACGTCGTGACCGGCGCTGACCGTGATCGAATGCGTGGCTCGGGGGAGATAGTCCCCCGAATCACGGAGTCACCGAGGGGGGTTCAGTGAGCGCGCGGGTCGACCCGGTGACGCTTCAGGTGCTCGTCGGGGCGCTCCGGGCGGCCTGCGACGAGATGGGAGCGGTGCTGATCCGCGCCGCCCACTCGGCGAACATCAAGGAGCGGCACGACTGCTCGACGGCGCTGTTCGACGCCCGCGGCGAGCTCGTGATGCAGGCCGAGCACATCCCGGTCCACCTCGGCTCGATGCCCGACGCGGTCGCGGCGGTGCTCGACGCCGACCACCGGCCCGGCGATCTCTGGGTCCTCAACGACCCGTTCCGGGGCGGGACCCACCTGCCCGACATCACCCTGATCTCGCCGGTCTTCATCGGCTCGGCGCTCGCCGGGTTCGCCGCCAGCCGCGCCCACCACGCGGACGTCGGCGGCCCGACGCCGGCGGGGATGCCGGTCGACTCGGCGCGGCTCGACGAGGAGGGCGTCGTGATCCCGCCGACCCGGGTCGACGACGCGGCGCTTGTCTCGCTCGCCGAGCGAATGCGGGCGCCGGCGGAGCGGCTCGCCGACCTCCGCGCGCAGCGGGCCGCGAACCTGACCGGCGCCCGGCGCCTCGCCGAGCTCGCCGAGCGCCATGGGCTCGACCTGCTCCGCAGCGGGATGGCGGAGATCCTCGCCTACGCCGAGCGGCGCACCCGGGCGAGGCTCGCCCAGCTCCCGGATGGCGCCTACGAGGCCTCGGACGTGCTCGAGGGCGGCCCCGACGGAACGGTCGACATCCCGCTGCACGTTCGCGCGACGATCGAGGGCGACGGGTTGCGGCTCGACTTCTCCGGCACCGCCGGCCAGGTCGACGGCAACCTCAACTGCCCGCTGCCGGTGACGAAGTCGGCCGCGTTCTTCGCCGTCCGCGTGCTCACCGACCCCGACGCCCCGCCGTCGGCCGGCGGCCACCGCCCGGTCGAGGTGACCGCGCCCGAGGGCTCGCTGCTCAACGCCCGTCCGCCGGCCGCGGTCGCCGCCGGCAACGTCGAGACCTCGAGCCGGGTCGCCGACCTCGTCGTCTGCGCGCTCGCCGGCGCGACCGCGGCCCCCGCCCAGGGCCAGGGAACGATGAACAACCTCACCCTCGCCGGCGAGCGGTTCACCTACTACGAGACGGTCGGCGGCGGGCAGGGCGGCTGCCCCGACGCGCCCGGGCCGAGCGCGGTCCACGTCGCGATGTCGAACACCCTCAACACGCCGGTCGAGGCGCTCGAGACCGAGTACCCGCTGCGGGTGCGAGAGCTCGCCGTCCGCCGCGGCAGCGGCGGTGGCGGGCTCCAGCCCGGCGGCGACGGGATCATCCGCGAGATCGAGGCGCTCGAGCCGATGCGGTTCACCCTGATCACCGAGCGCCGCCGCCACGCGCCGCGCGGCCGCGACGGCGGCGGCGACGGCGCCGCCGGGCGAAACCTGCTGAACGGGGACGAGCTGACGCCGAAGGCCGCGGGCGAGCTTCGGGCGGGCGACCGGCTGCGGCTCGAAACCCCTGGGGGCGGGGGGTACGGAGCCTCGTAACCCCCTGGAGGCGGAGGGTTCGGAGCCTTGTAACACTTTTCACTAACTTGGCTTTTCGAGAGCTGTTCTTTAGAATCGGCGGCCGCAGCCGGGTCCGAGCGCCCCGTGCGGGTCGCCAGATCGGCTCGGCGCCTTGTCCCCCCCTTCAACCCCGTAACTCGATCGACCAATGCCTATTGCCTTCAAAGACTGGGCCGTCACGGTGCGCGCTCTCGCCGAGGGAGAGCAGCTGATCACCCTGCGCAAGGGCGGCATCCGCGAGGAGAACAAGCACTTCGAGCTCGAGCACGAGCAGTTCTTCCTCTATCCGACCTTCGACCACCAGCGAAACGACCTCGTCCGCGAGTCGCATCATCCCGAGCTGCGCCGGGCGCTCGAGGAGGGTGTCTGGCCCGACGAGGAGCCGCCGCCGCGGGCGCTGCTCCAGGACGGCGGTATCCCGCAGCCCGACCGGGTGCGGATTCGCGCCTGGGCCGAGGTCGCCGACCACTTCGAGACCGACGACCCGCGGATCGTCGACACCCTGTCGCCGTTCCACGTCTGGACCCAGGACTACGCGCACAAGCGGCTGCGGTGGAAGCCCCGGCACCCGCTCCACGTCCTCCTGCTGCGGGTCCATCGGATCCCGCGGCCGGTGACCGTGCGGGTCAAGGACGAGTACCACGGCTGCCGCTCGTGGGTGGAGATCGACCGCGACCTCCCGTTCGAGGGCACGCCGGTGATGGCCGACGAGGAGTTCGAGCGCGCCTCCGGCGCGATCCGCTCGCTCTGCGAGGCCGAGCCGGTCGCTGCCTGAGCGGCCGCCGGCGATAGCGCCTCCGGGGTTCGAAGAGAGCGTCCGCGCTGCGCGGCGCGCGCTCGTGCTCGGGATCGGCGGCGGCGGCGACGTCGTCGGCGCCCTCGCGCTCGCCCGCCGCTGCGAGGAGCTCGGCACCGAGACGGCGCTCGGCGGTGTCGCCTGGGAGCGGTTCGCGATCGACCCGAAGCCCGGACCGCGACCGATGTCCGAGGTATCCGGCGGGCGCCCGGTCGGGGATCACGCGGTCCTCGCCGACGCCGAGACGCAAACCGCCGGCGGGGTCCCGTTCGCCGAGGCCCGGATCGCAGGGCACCTCGGCGCCGAAGTCGGGCTCGTCGACGTAAGCGCCGGAGCGCTCGGCGCCGCCGAGGGCATCGCGGAGCTCGCGTCGGCGACCGGCTCCGACCTCTGCCTGCTGGTCGACATCGGCGGCGACGCGATCGCCGCCGGCGGCGAGCCGGGGCTGGCGAGCCCGCTTTGCGACGCGGTGATGATCGCCGGCGGGTTGCGCCTCGCCGGGAGCCCCCGGTGCGCGCTGGTCGTGCTCGGCGCGGGCTGCGACGGCGAGCTCGATCCGCGGCAGGTGCTCGAGCGGGTCGCGGCGCTCGCCCGTGCCGGCGCCTGGATCGCCACCTGGGGCGTGACGCCCCGGGTCGCCGACGAGGTCGCCGCCGCCGCCGCGGTCTCGACCACCGAGGCGAGCATGCAGATGGTCCGCTGCGCCCGCGGCGAGATCGGCGAGGCCCCGATCCGCGGCGGCCTGCGGACGGTCGAGCTCGGCCCCGCCGGAGCGCTTGCGTTCTGCTTCGACCTCGAGCGCGCGGCGGCCGAGCTGCCGCTCGCCCGCGCTGTCCTCGAATCGGACTCGATCGAGGGCGCCCGCGCCGCCCACGCCGACCTCGGCATCCGCACCGAGCTCGACTACGAGCGCTCCCGCGCCGCCGAGTAGCGCGCTCGGCTCCGGCGCCGGAGCGACGGGCGCAACGTTCTCCCCGGCTACCGATGGGAACGTTGCCTTCGAGGCCGGGGTGGAGGGATGTGGACCCGCTCGCAGCGACTACGCTCAGTCATGTTGGGCCGAGACACAGAGTGTCTCGGCAGATGCACGTAAGGCGGCGGAGTCGCCGCAGGAGATTCATGGCCTGGGTCGAGACCGAGTCGCTGAGCTTCACCGCGCGCCACGAGAGCGACGACGAGGCGGCGGCGCAGCGGACGCTCGACGCGCTCGAGGACATCCGGCTCAGGCTCGAGGAGCGCTTCGACGAGGCGCCCGGCGGGATCACCGTCGTCATCCACCCGAGCCCGGGGTGGCTCGCCGCGGCTCATCCGTACCTCCCCGCGGCGCGGCTCGCCGCCGCACCGGCCGGCCGGCGCTACCTCGCCGGGTGGGCGATGGCGTCCGAGCTGCACGTGCTCAACGACGCCTACCTCGACCGCCGCGCCGCCGGCGAGGACTCGCTGGCGGCGCTCCACGGCACCGCCGAGCGCCTCTATGCCCAGATCGTGATCGCCGCCAACAACCGCCGCCTGCCGCCGCCGTGGGGCCCGCGCCGGTTCGCGCGCTACCTGCGCTGGGCGTGGCTGATCGAAGGCGGCTCGCAGTACTTCGCCGGCCACGCCCCGCGGTTCCGCGCCGCGGTGAACGTCCGCATGCGCCAGGGGCGCACGCCGGCGTTTCCGCCCTCCCCCCGCGACGCGATCGTGCTCGGCGGGACGATCTTCGACCTGCTCGAGCGCGAGCGCGGCCCCGATGCCTGCGCGGTGCTGATCTCGCGCCTGCGCAAGGACGGCGCCCGGGCGAGCCTCGAGCTCGCATTCGACTCCCCGTTCGACGCGATCGAGGCGGAGTGGCGCCGCTACCTGCGCGAGGACGTGCCCCGCGCAGGCAGCGTCGGCGGCCTCCTCGACGAGGACCCGTTCGCCCCCGACGCGCCCTGAAGGTTGCCGCAGCCCGGACGCCCGGACGCGGCCGGGTTCGCTTTCGCCCCGCCGCGCCCTGAGGGCATCGCGGACCCGGACGCGGCTCGATTCGCGCCACCACTAGCCTGCCGGCGAAAGCGACCCAGGAGGGACCACAGTGACCACGTCCACCTCGCTCGTCACCGGCACCGACTTCGTCACCGTCGCGACCAGGGACATCGACGCGGCGGTCGAGTTCTACGGCGAAGTCCTCGGCCTGCCCGAGCTCAAACGTTGGGGGAAGATGCCCGCGGTCGAGTTCGAGACCGGCAACCTGACGATCGCGGTGATGCAGTCCGACGCCTTCGGGCTCGAGTTCAAGTCGAACAACCACCAGATCGCGCTCCAGGTCGACGACGTCGAGGCAGCTCGCACCGAGCTCGAGTCGCGCGGGGTCGAGTTCAGGGGCGAGATCCTCGACTCCGGCGTCTGCCACCAGGCGTTCTTCGAGGACCCCGATGGAAACGCGCTCGCGATCCACCACCGCTACGCGCCCGCGCCGGCCCCCTGAGCGCCGCCGCGCGGTCGCCGTCCCGGCCCGCGGTCAGCGCGCCAGCTCGTAGAGCACGTAGACGACCGCGGTCGCGGTCGCGGTCGCCGCGAGGACCCAGGCGGCGAGCCGCATCGGCGAGCCGCCGATCCCCCCGAGCGGGAGTGGCGACTCCTCCGAGGGCGAGGGTGCGTCGGCGTCGTCGAGGAGGGCGCGGGCGCGATCCCGGGCGGCCTCGGGCACGAGCACGTCGCGCGGCCCGCCGGCGAGGAACTCGGGCACGTCGAAACCCTGCATCCGTCGCTGGACGCTCGGGATTCCCTCTTCGAGCAGCAGCCCCTGGATCAGCTCCGCCTCGGCCTGGTTGCGCGCCCAGCCGACCTTGACCAGCTGGCCGCCGACGTATGCCGGGTTGACCTTGCGCGCCCGGCGGCGCGCCTCGGTCAGCGCCTCCTCGCCGTCGCCGGCGAGCTGGACGAGGGGCATCCCGCAGGCCGGGCAGAAGCGCTCGGAAGGCGGATGCCGGGTGCCGCAGCGCGGGCACGCGAGCGCCCCCGGCGGCAAGCCGCCGGGGTCATCCGACAACTAGCTCGACCTCCTCGACGGCGCCGTCGCGGATCGAGAACGCCCGCACCTCGGGCTCGGAGCCGGCGAGCGAGCAGATCACCCAGAGCGGGTCCGGCCAGAGCTCGGCGAGGTTGACGTCGGTCTGCGACGGGTACGCCTCGCTCGCCGTGTGCGAGTGGTAGATCGCGCCGAGCTCCTCGCCGGCGTCCTCGATCCGGCGCAGGAGCGCGTACTCGTTGTGGATCCGGAACCGGGTCGGGCTCGCGAACTCGTTCTCGGCCCGGTAGACGGTCGTCGCGCGACCGTCATTGGCGCCGAGCAGGCCACAGCACTCGTTCGGCGCCTCTTCGCGGGCGTGCGCGATCAGGTCCTCGAGCAGGTCCGGGGCGATCCGCATCCGGGGGCCCTCGGCCCGCCTACCACCAGATCGTCGTGTCGACGCCCTCGACCTCCTCGAGCGGCTTCGTGTAGATGCCCGAGGAGAGGTACTTCCAGCCGTCGTCGGGGACGATGAAGACGACGTTGCCGCCCTCGAGCTCGCCCGCGATCCGCGAGGCGACCGCGGCGATCGCCCCGGTCGAGACACCAGCGAACAGGCCCTCGTCGTGAAGCAGCCGCTGGGTCCAGCGGATCGAGTCGGTGGCCGAGACCATGATCTTGCGGTCGAGCATCGAGAGGTCGAGGATCGGCGGGATGAAGCCGTCGTCGAGCGAGCGCAGACCCTGCACGAGGTCGCCCTGCATCGGCTCCGCGGCGACGATCTTCACCTCCGGAAACTCCTCCCGCAGCCGCCGCCCCGTACCCATCAGCGTCCCGCCGGTGCCGAGCCCGGCGACGAACGCGGCGACGTCGTCGAGCTCCTCGAGGATCTCGACCGCGGTCCCCTCGTAGTGGGCGCTCGGGTTGGCCTCGTTGCCGTACTGGTAGGGCATGTGGTACGCCGGGTCGGACTCGGCGAGCTCGAGCGCCAGCTCGACCGCGCCGTTCGAGCCCTTCGCCCCCTCGGAGAAGACGATCTCGGCGCCATACATCCGCAGCAGCTGGGTGCGCTCGCCGGTGACGTTGTCCGGCATCACGACCTTGAGCGGGTAGCCCTTGCGGCGGCAGATCATCGCCAGCGAGATCCCGGTGTTCCCCGAGGTCGGCTCGAGGATCGTCTGCCCGGGCTCGATCGCGCCCTCGGCCTCGGCGGCGTCGATCATCGCCTTCGCAACCCGGTCCTTGACCGAACCGGTCGGGTTGCGGCCCTCGAGCTTGGCGTAGATCCGCACCCCCGGCTTCGGCGCGAGGCGCGGCAGCTCGACCAGCGGCGTGTGCCCGACCGCCTCGAGCACGTTGCCGTATCGCCCCCCGCAGGGTCGGTTGAGTTCCTCAAGCATCTTGCTTCAGGAAGTGTAGTTACGGGCGATCGGCTGCGACCCGCTCCCGGCGGCGTGAACCGAGCGACCGCGGGTGATAGCGTCCGGATTCGTGGCAGGCGTGACATTCGACGCCGTGTCGAAGGTTTACCCGGACGGAACCCGCGCGGTTTCCTCGATCGACCTCGAAGCCAAGGACGGCGAGCTGCTCGTCCTGGTCGGCCCTTCCGGATGCGGCAAGACGACCGCGCTGCGGATGGTCGCCGGACTCGAGGAGATCTCCGAGGGCGAGATCAGGATCGGCGACCGGGTCGTCAACTACCTGCCGGCGAAGGACCGCGATATCGCGATGGTGTTCCAGAGCTACGCGCTCTACCCGCACCTGAGCGTCCGCGACAACATCGCCTTCGGCCTTCAGGTCCGCGATCTCGACAAGTCCGAGATCGACCGCCGCGTCGCCGAGGCCGCGAAGGTCCTCGGGCTCGACGAGCTTCTCGACCGCAAGCCGCGAAACCTCTCGGGGGGCCAGCGCCAGCGGGTGGCGATGGGTCGCGCGATCGTCCGCGAGCCGAAGGCGTTCCTGATGGACGAGCCGCTCTCGAACCTCGACGCCAAGCTTCGGGTCCAGATGCGGGCCGAGGTCAGCCGCCTCCAGCGCGACCTCGACGTGACGACGATCTACGTCACCCACGACCAGATCGAGGCGATGACGATGGGCGACCGGGTCGCGGTGATGCGCAAGGGGGAGGTGCTCCAGGTGGCCGCTCCGCAGGAGCTCTACGACCGGCCGGTGAACCTGTTCGTCGGCGGGTTCATCGGCAGCCCGGCGATGAACATGCTCGAGGCCGAGCTCGAGGGCGCGGACTCGGTGCTGCAGGCGAGGATCGGCTCGCAGGAGCTCACCCTCGGCCCCGAGGTCCTGTCCGAGCGCCCGGGACTGCGCGCGTTCGAGGGCCGCAAGGTGATCGTCGGGATCCGCCCCGAGGACCTCGAGGACGCGGAGCTGGCCCCCGACGTCCCCGCCGACCGCCGGATCAAGGGGCACGTCGAGCTGCGCGAGGCGCTCGGCTCGGAGATCCTCGCGCACGTCGGCATCGAGGCCCGCCAGGCGGTAACCGAGGACGTCCGCGAGCTCGCCGCGGACATCGGCGCCGACGCGACCGAGACCCGCCCGGCCGAGGGCGGGGCGATGCTCGTCGGCAGCTTCGCGCCGAAGTCCCGCGTCCGCGAGGATGAAACCGTCGAGATCGCGGTCGACACGCCCAACCTGCACTTCTTCGATCCGGAGACGAGCCTCGGCATCTACGGGGAGACTGACGGTGGCAACGGGGGGAATGAGAGAGAACAAGGAGGAGAGGTATGAGGTCGGCAAAGGTACTCGCGCTGCTGATCGCGGCGCTCGCGCTCCTCGCCGCGGGTTGCGGCGGGGATGACGACGACGGCGATAACGGCGACGGCGCCGCGCAGGAGGAGGAGATCTCCGGCAACGTCAGCATCATGGGGGTCTGGACCGGGGAGGAGGCGGCGTCGTTCGAGGCGGTCCTCGACGGCTTCGCCGAGCAGCAGCCGGACGTGACCGTGAACTACAACCCGGTCGGCGACGAGATCCCGACCGTGCTCGCGACCAGGGTAGAGGGCGGCAACCCGCCGGACGTGGCGACGGCGCCGCAGCCGGGGCTGGTTTCGGACTTCCACGACCAGGGAGTGCTGCAGTCGCTCGACTTCGCCGCTGAGGAGATCGAGTCGAACTTCACCGAGGGGGCGTACGACTTCGCCACCTTCGACGGCGAGATCTTCGGCTTCCTGTTCAAGGCCGCCAACAAGTCGACCGTCTGGTACAACGTCGCCCTCTTCGAGCAGGCGGGCGTCGAGCCGCCGGAGACGTTCGAGGACTTCCTCGAGGTCGCTCAGACGCTGCGTGCATCGGGCACCCAGGCGTACTCGATCGGCGCCGACGTCGGCTGGCCGCTGACCGACATCTTCGAGAACATCTACCTGCGCCAGGCGGGGCCGGAGATGTACGACCAGCTCGCCGACGGCGAGATCCCCTGGGACGACCAGTCGGTCAAGGACGCGCTGGAGACGATGGCCGAGATCGTCGGCGACACCGACAACCTCGTCGGCGGGACCTCGGGGGCGGTGCAGACCGACTTCCCGACCTCGGTCCAGAACGCGTTCAAGGAGGACCCGGACGCGGCGATGGTGCTCGAGGGCGACTTCGTCGGCGGCGAGATCCTCGCCTCGACGCCCTCGCAGCCGGTCGAGGACTTCGACGTCTTCGACTTCCCGTCGGTCGAGGGCTCGGAGCCGATGGTGGTCGGCGGCGGCGACACGATGATCATGTTCAACGACACACCCGCGGCGCAGGCGCTGATCCGCTACCTGGCGACCCCCGAGGCGGCGGAGATCTGGGCCGAGCGAGGCGGGTTCTCGAGCGCGAACCGGAACATCGATACCGGTGTCTTCCCCGACGAGATCAGCGAGCGGACGGCGACCGCGCTCGCCGAGGCCGAGGTGTTCCGCTTCGACCTCTCCGACCTCCAGCCGGCCGCGTTCGGAGCCACCGTCGGCCAGGGGCTGTGGCAGGAGTTCATCGAGTTCCTGCGCAACCCCGACGACGTCGACGGGGCGGCCGAGCGGATGCAACAGGAGGCGGAGCGCAGGGGGCCGGGGAGCTAGCCACCGGTCGGCCGATCACGACCAGGTGCAGTAGAGGTGGCGACGCCGGAAAGACCGCCGCAGGCGCGGCCGAGCTTCTGGCGTCGCCACCGCACGACGCTGGCGTTCCTCGCGCCGGCGGCGCTGTTCCTCGGGATCTGGATCGTCTACCCGACGATCTACACGATCGTCCGCAGCCTCTTCGACCGCAGCGGCTCCGAGTTCGTCGGGCTGTCGAACTACGAGCAGATCTTCACCACCGACCTGCTCGTCACGGCGATCAAGAACAACGCGCTCTGGCTCGCGGTCGTCCCGGCCCTGGTGACCGCGATCGGGCTCGTCTTCGGCGTCCTGATCGAGCGGATCCGCTGGTCGGTCGCGTTCCGGCTCGCGGTGTTCATGCCGATGGCGATCTCGCTCTTCGCCGCCGGCGTGATCTGGCGGCTGATGGACGAGAAGGACCCCGAGCGCGGGGCGATCAACGCGGGGATCGCCGCCGTCGCCGACGCCTTCGATCCGCGCGGCGCGCTGTCGGGCGCCGAGCCCTCGTCCGACGATGTGGCGGGAAGTCCCGACCGGGGGCTCAGCTTCGATCAGCCGGTCGAGCAGGGCGATGTGGTGCCGCTGGGGCTGACGGCGGTCGCCGCCGACGACATCCCCGAGGACGCCGAGGAAGCGCGCGAGCCCGAGGCGCTCGCCGACGGGATCACCGGGGTCGTCTGGCGAGACTTCACCCCGGAGCTCGAGGGCGGCGGCGAGCCGGGCGTGGTCGAGCGTGGCGAGGTCGGGCTGCCGGATGTCATCGTCGAGCTGCGCGACCAGGACGGCGCGGCGATCGAGACGGTCGAGACCGAGGCGAACGGGACCTTCGCCTTCGAGCAGGTCGAGGCGGGGACCTACGAGGTCGCGGTCGGCCCAACGACCTTTGAGGAGCCGTTCGCCGGCGTCGAGTGGCTGGGCCCGAGCCTGATAACCCCGGCGATCATGATCGCGTACATCTGGGTCTGGGCGGGCTTCGCGATGGTGGTGATCGGCGCCGGCCTCGCGGCGCTCCCCCGCGACGTGCTCGAGGCGGCGCGCACCGACGGCGCGACCGAGCTCCAGGTGTTCCGCCGGGTGACGGTACCGCTGCTCCGGCCGGTGCTGATCGTGGTCTTCGTGACGATGCTGATCAACGTCTTGAAGGTGTTCGACATCGTCCTCTCGGTCGCCCCCGGTCCGGTCCAGAGCGACGCGAACGTGATCGCGCTTGCGATGTGGCGGACCGCGTTCGGCGGCGTCAACGATTTCGGCCTCGGCTCGGCGATCGCGGTCTTCCTGTTCGTGCTCGTGGTGCCGCTGCTGGCGTTCAACATCCGCAACTTCAGGCGGGAGGTCTAGTGGTCCCTCTCGCACGATCGCAACGTCACGAGAGGCACCACTAGATGGAGGCCGCCGGACACGCGCAGCCCCAGGCTGTCCCCGGCCCGGCGCCGCGGCGCGAGTCGGCGGCGGGTCGGATCGTGCGGACGCTGACCAAGGCCCCGCTCAACATCATCCTCGTGCTGATCGCGCTGCTGTGGCTGGTTCCGACCTTCGGGCTGTTCCTCACCTCGCTGATGCCCGGAGACCTGGTCGGCGGGCAGGGCTGGTGGACGGTGGTCTCCGAGCCCAGCCTCGCCACGCTCGAGAACTACAGCGAGCTGATCCAGAACGAGACGATCACCTCCGCCCTGTCGACGACCCTGATCGTGGCGATCGGCGGTACGGTGATCCCGATCCTGATCGCCGCCTCGGCCGCCTACGCCTTCGCCTGGCTCGACTTCCCCGGCCGCGACTGGCTGTTCCTGCTCGTGATCGCGATGCTCGTCGTCCCGCTGCAGATGGCGCTGATCCCGATGTTCAAGATCTACAACACGGTCGGGCTGTTCGACACCGTCTGGGCGCTGATCCTCTACCACAGCGCGTTCGCGCTGCCGTTCGCGATCTTCCTGCTGCGCAACTTCTTCATCGGGATCCCTCGCGACCTGCTCGAGTCGGCGCGGATCGACGGCGCATCGGAGCTGCGGATCTTCGTCCGCCTGATCCTGCCGCTCGGGCTGCCGGCGATCGCCTCGCTGGCGATCTTCCAGTTCCTGTGGACCTGGAACGACTTCCTGATCGGCCTCGTCTTCGGCGGTGAGACCCAGGTGATCACGGTCGCGATCTTCTCCCAGTTCCGCCAGTTCGGCGCCAACCTCGACCTGATCGCGCCGGCGGCGTTCGTCTCCCTCGCCGTGCCGCTGATCGTCTTCTTCGCCTTCCAGCGCTACTTCGTCCAGGGGCTGCTCGCGGGATCGGTCAAGTGACGATGCGGCGGGAGAGGTATCTTGCGACCCGGCAACCTGAACCAACGAAGACTCACGACCAGGAGAGAGGATGCTGATGAGTAGGACTTGGCGTTTGCTGGCGCTCGCGGTCGCCGCGCTGCTCGCGATCGGCGCGTTCGCCGCCGGATGCGGTGGTGACGACGACAACGGGAACGGCGAGGAGACGACGCCGACGACCGAGGAGCCGGCCGCGGATCTCGGCCTGCTCAACGAGGGCACGCTGACGGTCGGCACCGACGCCCCCTTCCCGCCGTTCGAGATCGGCCGCCCGCCCGACATCACGGGCTACGACATCGAGGTGATGGACG
This sequence comes from Solirubrobacterales bacterium, assembly GCA_035461385.1. GTDB lineage: Bacteria > Actinomycetota > Thermoleophilia > Solirubrobacterales > 70-9 > DATHVI01. Next base: position 9,141 of record DATHVI010000017.1, on the reverse strand, counting down.
CGATCGCCGAGCAGCTCGGCGTCGAGACCGAGTACATCGACACCTCGTTCGACACGATCTTCCGCGATGTCGCCCAGGGGCAGTTCGACATCGTCGCCGCGGCGTCGACGATCACGCCCGGGCGCGAGCGCACGGTCGACTTCTCCGATCCGTACTACGAGGCCCAGCAGGCGCTGCTCGTCGTCGAGGGATCGGACATCGCGTCGGTCGACGACCTCGCCGGGACGACCGTGGGGACGCAGGACGCGACCACGGGTGAGGCCTACGCCAACGACGAGACCGACGCCGAGACCGTGCGCGGCTTCCCCGAGGGACCCGACGCGGTCGCGGCGCTCGCCACCGGCCAGGTCGAGGCGGTGATCATCGACCAGCCGGTCGCGGTCGACGCGGTCGAGCAGCAGGGCGGCGTCGAGATCGCCGAGGAGATCCCGACCGAGGAGCTCTACGGGTTCGCGATGTCGCCCGAGAACCAGGCGCTCCGCGAGGCGGTCAATGAGGCGCTGACGATGCTGAAGGAGGACGGCACGATCACCGAGCTGTACCAGAAGTACTTCAGCGCCGAGCCGCCGGCCTCGGTGCTCGAGGGTACGCACGAGCCCTCGTAGACCCGGCCTACACAAGCTGCTGAAAGGGGCGCCCACGGGCGCCCCTTTCACGTTGCCGGGTAGCGTTCCGCGCAGACCACCGGCAGACGGACCAGTCGCAACGCGAGTTAGCGAGGAGCAGAGATGGAGTTCATTCTCGACTACTACTTCGACATCGGCTTGATGGGGGACGAGTTCGACTCGATCCTCGCCGGCTTCTGGGTGACGGTGAAGCTTGCTGTCCTCAGTGGGATCGCGTCGCTCCTGTGGGGACTCGTGCTGGCCGTCCTGCGCCAACTTCCGGGAAGGGCTGCCCTTCCACTGCGCGTCATCACGATCGCCTACATCGATGTCTTCCGGGGCATCCCGCTGCTGTTGGTGCTGCTGCTCCTCTCCGGCTCGCTTTCGGCGTTCGCGTTCGAGGGCGTGATTCCGACCTGGCTCGGCCAGCCGACCTGGCTGGGTGAGCCGACGGTGTTCTGGTACGGCATCCTCTCGCTCACGATCACCTATGGCGCGTACATGGCCGAGGTCTACCGAGCCGGGATCGAGGCGGTTCCCCGCGGCCAGATGGAAGCAGCGCGCTCGGTGGGCATGACCCACGGCCAGGCGATGCGCTACGTGATCGTCCCGCAGGCCGTCCGCAAGGTGATCCCACCGCTGCTCAACGACTTCATCGCCCTGATGAAGGACACATCGCTCGTCGTGGTGATCGGGGCGGTCGAGGTGGTCCAAGCGGGGCGCGACGTCCAGTCGGCGTTCTTCAACGGATCCGGGCTTGTGCTTGCGGCGATCCTCTTCCTCCTCCTCACGATCCCGCTCGCCCGTGTCGTCGATCGGCTGATCGCTCGCGAGCAGGCTCGCACCGAGCGCGGCGGCAGGCCGGCGCCGGTCGCGGGCGGCCCGGCTCCCGCGGCGGGCCAGTCGGCGGGCTAGTGTTCGGAGCGGCAATGGCGAAGCGGGCGCAGACCGACCCCAACGCCGCCGCCATGGCTGGCGGCGCGGGATCGATGCTCACCCTCGACGGGATTCACAAGAGCTTCGGCCAGCTCCACGTCCTGCGCGGTATCGATCTCGAGGTGCGACGTGGCCAGGTGATCTGCGTCATCGGTCCGAGCGGCTCCGGGAAGTCCACCCTGTTGCGCTGCATCAACCTGCTCGAGCCGCCGGACGACGGCCGGATCCTGCTCGAGGGCAAGTCGATCGCCGGGCCCGACGCGGACGAGGACGTCGACTTCGTCCGCCGCCGGGTCGGGATGGTGTTCCAGCAGTTCAACCTCTTCCCGCACAGGTCGGCGCTCGAGAACGTCACCATCGCTCAGGAGAAGGTGCTCGGCCGCAAGCGCGCGGATGCCAGGGCGAAGGCGGAGGCACTGCTCGCCCGGGTCGGGCTGGCGGACAAGGTGAACGAATTCCCCGACCGGCTCTCGGGCGGTCAGCAGCAGCGGGTGGCGATCGCGCGGGCGCTGGCGATGGACCCGCACGTGATGCTGTTCGACGAGGTCACGAGCGCACTCGACCCCGAGCTCGTGACCGAGGTCCTCGACGTGATGCGCGAGCTCGCCGACGAGGGGATGACGATGATCGTCGTCACCCACGAGATGGGCTTCGCGCGCGGGGTCGCCGATCACGTCGCGTTCATCGACGAGGGCGTGATCGTCGAGGAGGGCGAGCCCCACGAGGTGCTCGGCGACCCGCGCGAGGAGCGGACGAAGCGCTTCCTCGGGCTGGTGCTCGGACGCTGACCTCCCCGCGCCCGCCGCTCCCCGCTGCCCCGGCTCACAACACGTGAGCGATCGCGCGGATGAACCACTCGGCGTCGGCGAGGAGCGCCCCCTGCGCCGGGCTCAGCCGCCGCCGGCCATCGCCGGCACGATGACGACCGTGTCGTCGGCCGAGGCGCTGGTATCGAGACCGTCGAGGACGCGGACGTCCTCGTCGTTGAGGTAGACGTTGACGTAGCGGTTGAGCTCGCCGTCGGAGGCGAAGAGCTGGTCGCGGGTCTCCGGATGGGCGTCGGCGAGCGCGCGCAGGACCTCGCCAACCGTCTCGCCCTCGGCGGTGACCTCGCTCTCGCCCCCGGTCCGGGGACGCAGGACTGGCGGGATCCTCACCGTCGGCATTGGCGGAAAGCTAGCGAGCGAGGTCGCGTCAGGCGGCGACGGGCTGCCCGGCGCAGAAGGCCTCGTAGTCGGGGAACTTGCCCATCTCCGATGCCGGGATCTCCTCGGCGTGCTCGCCGCAGATCGGGCACTCGGGATCGCGCCTCACCTTGAGCTCGGTGAATCGGGTCGAGAGCGAGTCGTAGAGCAGCAGTCGGCCGACGAGCGGCTCGCCGATCCCGGCCGCGAGCTTGATGACCTCGTTTGCCTGCAGGAGCCCCATCACCCCCGCCATCACCCCGAGCACCCCGGCGGCCCCGCAGCTCGGCGCGAGCTCCGGGGGCGGCGGAGTCGGGTACAGGCAGCGGTAGCACGGCCCCTCGTAGGGGGCGAAAGTCGAGATCTGGCCCTCGAAGCCGAGGATCGAAGCCGAGACGACCGGCTTTCGCAGCCGCACCGAGGCGTCGTTGAGCAGGTAGCGGGTCGGGAAGTTGTCGGCCCCGTCGACGATGATGTCGTAGGGCTCGAGCAGTTCGAGCACGTTGGCGGAGTCGAGCCGGGTGCGATGCTCGACGACGTCGACGTCGGGGTTGAGGAGCTCGATCGTCTGCCGGGCCGACTCGGTCTTCGCCGCGCCCAGCCGGGCGGTGTTGTGGATCACCTGCCGCTGCAGGTTCGACTCGTCGACGAGGTCGTCGTCGACGAGCCCGATCGTGCCGATCCCGGCCGCCGCCAGATAGAGCGCGGCGGGAGAGCCGAGCCCGCCGGCGCCGAGCAGCAGGACCTTCGACTCGAGCAGCTTCGCCTGGCCCTCGACCCCGACCTCGGAGAGCAGGGTGTGGCGCGAGTAGCGCATCCGCTGCTCGGGGGTGAGGCCGGAGGCGGCGACGACCGGGTGGCCCTCCGCCTCCCAGGCCTTGATCCCCCCGGCGACCGAGGCGACGTTCTCGTAGCCGAGGTTCTGAAGCGCGTCGGCGGCGCGCGCCGAGCGGTTGCCGGAGGCGCAGTAGATCAGCACCCGCTGGCCGGCGTCGGGCGCGACCTCGTCGGCGCGCTCGACGACCTCGACCGGCGGAACGAGGGTCGCGCCCTCGAGGTGCGACTCGTTCCACTCGGTCAGCTCGCGGGTATCGAGCAGCACGACCTCGCCGCGCTCGATCTCCCCACGCGCCTCGGCGGGAGTGACCTCCTCGATCCGCGCCTTGACCTGCTCGATCGTGTCCGCTGCAGTCGCCATCTCTTAAATCTCCGAATCCCTATCCGGATTCACGTATTACTGCTACGAGGATAGCAACGACCACGCCGGGTCCGTTCGGCCCTCCTCTCGGCCCGGGCCGGCCGCGCCTCCGGAGTGAGGCGGATCTTGTATCGCAGCGATGCAAAATCCGCCTCACCGTGATGGGGGCGGTGCCGATCAGCCGGAGCGTGCGCCCGCCCTGGCCGCTCGGTCGGCCCGCCTCGGTCCTACGCAAACGTGGGGCGCATCTGGCGCAGGCGCCGGACGCGCTCCTCGATCGGGGGGTGGGTCGAGAACAGCGCCGCGAGGCCGCGGCCGCGGAACGGCTTGACGATGTAGAGCGGCTCGGTCGCCTCGTTGACCCGCTGCGGGTCCATCGGCATCGCCTTCGCGCCCTGCTCGAGGCGCTCGAGCGCCGAGGCGAGCGACTCCGGGTTGCCGCTGATCGACGCCCCGGTGGCGTCGGCGGAGTACTCGCGCTGGCGCGAGATCGAGAGCTGGATCAGCGACGCCGCGATTGGCGCGAGCAGCCAGATCGCGAGGAAGCCGACCAGCCCGAGCGGGCTGTTGTTGTTGCCGCCGCCGAACCACAGCAGCATGTAGGCGAGATAGGTGATCGCGCCGCCGATCGTCGCCGCGACCGACTGGATCAGGACGTCGCGGTTGCGGATGTGGGCAAGCTCGTGGGCGATCACGCCGCGGAGCTCGTCCTCGGACAGCAGCCGGGTGATGCCCTGGGTGACGGCGACAGCCGAGTTCTTCGGGTTGCGACCGGTCGCGAACGCGTTCGCCTGCTGCTGCGGGATCACGTACAGGCGCGGCATCGGCATGTCGGCGCGGGTCGTCAGCTCGCGCACCATCTGATAGAGGCCGGGCGCCTGCTCCTCGGAGACCGGCTGCGCGCCGCTCATCTTCAGCGCCAGCTTGTCGCTGAACCAATAGGCGCCCAGGTTGATCACCGCGGCGATGCCGAGGAACACCAGCGCCATGCTGGAGCCGCCGATGACCGCGCCGATCACCACCAGGAGACCGGTCAGCGAGGCGAGCAGGATCGTCGTCCGCAGGCCGGCGGCGAAGTTGGATCTACGGGTGGTGGTCATCGGGGGAGAAGCCTCCTTATGAGAGTGAACGGCGTTCGTGCCGCGAAGCAGCGTGCGCAGGTAGATGCTGGGAAAAAACTGACATGGACATTTTGACGAGCGCGCGGCAGAACTTCCTAGGTGCTGGCCCCTATTCGGGGTGGGGTCTGACCCGGCTCCGACCGCCGTCGTGCCCGGGCTCATCCTCGAACGCGCCGCAGTCGATACTTACGGTCCATGCGTGATCGCCGGCTGCTGACCCAGATCGTCGTCGTCAACCTGACGCTGATCGTCGCCGCCGTGATCGCGGCGGCGGTCGCCGCCAATCCCGATCTCAAGCTCAGCGAGCATCCCGAGGCCGCGTTCGTGCTCGGCTTCGCGGTCGCGCTGACGATCCTGATCAACCTGGTCCTGATCCAGCGCCGGTTCCGGCCACTCGAGCGCCTCGTCGAGGAGATGGAGCGGGCCGACCTCTCGCGGCCGGGCGCGAACCTCAAGGGCGAGGACGGGATCGCCGGGCCGGAGGAGGTCGAGCGCCTCCACCGCGCCTTCCACCGCATGCTCCAGCGACTCGAGGCGGAGCGCCGGCGGACCTCGAGCGCCGCGCTCTCGGCCCAGGAGGAAGAGCGGGCGCGGATCGCCCGCGACCTCCACGACGAGGTCAACCAGTCGCTCACCGGCCTCTTGCTGCGGCTCGAGGCGGCGCGGCGCAGCGCCCCTCCGGACCTCGCCGCCGAGCTCGGCGAGACCCGGACGCTGGCGAACCAGGCGATGGAGGAGCTGCTCGCGCTCGCCCGGCAGCTTCGCCCGACGGCGCTCGACGACCTCGGGCTGAAGGCGGCGCTCACGGGCCACGTCGAGGAGCTCGGAGCCCAGGGCCACCTCGACCCCAGGTTCGAGTCCGCCGGCGACTTCTCCGGCCTCCCCGCCGACGTCCAGCTCGTCCTCTACCGGGTCGCGCAGGAGGCACTCTCGAACACGCTCCGGCACGCCGACGCGAGCAGCGTCGAGGTGAGGCTCGTCCGCGAGGCCGATCACGTCGACCTCGAGATCGCCGATGACGGCCGCGGGTTCACGTTCGAGCAGGCGGCGAGCGGGCTCGGGATCGCCGGGATGCGCGAGCGGGCGCTGCTCGTGAACGGCGACCTGCAGGTGACGTCGAGGCCGGGGGCGGGCACAAGGATCAGGCTCCGGGTGCCGATAACCGTTGATGCCGATGCAGGAGATGGAAGCGACTGACGTGAAGGTGCTGATCGCCGACGACCACGGGATCGTCCGCTCGGGGCTGCGGATGCTGCTCGAGCGCGAGGGCGACATCGAGGTCGTCGGCGAGGCCGCGGACGGCGCGACCGCGCGCGACATGGCGATCCGCGATCGCCCCGACCTGGCGATCCTCGACGTCAAGATGCCGAAGCTCACCGGCCTCCAGGCGACCCGGGAGATCAAGGCGCAGGCACCCGACGTCGCCGTCCTGATCCTGTCGATGTACGACGACGAGCGCTACCTGTTCGAGGCGCTCAAGGCGGGCGCGTCGGGATACGTCTTGAAGGCACAGGCCGACGCCGACCTGCTCGAGGCGGTGCGTGCGGTCGAGCGCGGCGAGCCGTTCCTCACCCCGCAGGCCCAGCGGGCGCTGATCAAGGACGTGCTCGGCGGCGGCGAGACGCGCTCGGATGAGCTCACCCCCCGCGAGCAGGAGGTGGTGAAGCTCGTCGCCGAGGCCCACACCAACAAGGAGATCGCCGAGATCCTCCACCTCTCCGAGAAAACGGTCGAGAACCACCGCTCGAACGCGATGCGAAAGCTCGGCATGCGCGACCGCGTCGAGCTCGTCCGCTACGCGATCCGCCGCGGGCTGATCGAGCCGTAGGCGGCTGCAAAGCGGCGGATTTCGGCGTCCTCGGCCGCTCGCCTCGCTCACGTACGCGATCAATACGCTCGCTTCGACGAGCGGCCTGCGTCCTTGAACTGCTTGCTTTTCACCGCCTACGTCGGCGGCCGGTGATTTTCCGACCGGCAAGCTAGGATTTGGAGGCGATGCTGTTCTCGACCAAGGCTGAGTACGGGGTGCGACTGATGGTCGAGCTCGGCCGGCGCGCGGACTCCTCGGCGCCCGGCGAGGCCGAGCCGGTCTCGCTCGGCTCGGTCGCCGAGGCGGAGACGCTGCCGCTGTCCTACCTCGAGCACCTGGTCGCGAAGCTTCGCGAGCAGGGGCTGGTGCGGTCGGTCCGCGGCGCGCACGGCGGCTACCGGCTCGGCAAGCCCGCCGAGGAGATCACGATGCTCGACGTTGTCGAGGCCCTCGAGGGACCGATCGCGCCGATGGAGTGCTTCCATGCCGACCGCGAGGGCCGGGTGCTCTGCTCGCACGAAACGGACGGCGACCGCGCCTGCGCGACGAAGCTGCTCTGGACCCGGGTCCAGGGGGGCGTCAACAAGGCGCTCGCCGGGACCACGCTCGCCGAGCTGGTCGAGTTCGCATCCGCGGGCGCCACGGTCGAGGCCGCGACGAAGGTCGAAGGCGACCCGCTCGCGGCCCAGCCCGCCTGACGGGCCAGCCCGCACCGACGAAGAGACGACCACCGACACAGGAGACGCATGGCCGACCTAGAGATCCGCAACCTGCACGTGACTGCCGAGGGCAAGGAGATCCTCAAGGGGCTCGACCTCGAGGTCTCGAAGGGCCAGATCCACGCCCTGATGGGCCCCAACGGCTCGGGCAAGTCGACGCTCGCGAACGCGATCATGGGCCACCCGGCGCTCGAGATCACCGACGGCGAGATCGTCTTCGACGGCGAGGGCATCACCGAGGCCGACCCCGAGGAGCGTGCGCGGGCCGGCCTGTTCATGGCCTTCCAGTATCCGGTCGCGATCCCCGGTGTCACCGTCGCCAAGTACCTGCGAATGGCGCTCAACGCGCACCGCGAGGCGCGCGGCGAGAGCCAGATCTCGCTCAAGGACTTCCGCCGCGCGACCGAGGAGGCGATGGAGCTCGTCAACATCCCGAAGGAGTTCTCGAGCCGCTACGTCAACGACGGCTTCTCGGGCGGCGAGAAGAAGCGGATGGAGATCCTCCAGCTGGCGATGCTGCGGCCGCAGATGGCGGTCCTCGACGAGACCGACTCGGGGCTCGACATCGACGCGCTGCGAATCGTCGCCGAGGGAGTGAACAAGTTCGCCGGCCCCGAGATGGGCGTCCTGATCATCACCCATTACCAGCGGATCCTGCACCTGATCGAGCCCGACGCGGTCCACGTGATGCACGAGGGCCGGATCGTCAAGGAGGGTGGTCCCGAGCTCGTCGCCGAGCTCGAGGAGAAGGGCTACGGCTGGATCCGCGAGGAAGTGGCCGCCTAGTGGCAAGGTATTCGATCAGCAGCTTTAGCTGCGATACCGAGTACGGCGGCGCAGCCGCCGCAATCGGCTGATGGAGCCCGCGGCCACCACCCACTCCACCGCCGCGGCCGCCGCGCCCGCGACGCGCGACTACCCGATCGAGAAGGTCCGGGCCGCGTTCCCGGCGCTCGCCCGCGAGGTCAACGGCAAGCCGATCGCCTACCTCGACAGCGGCGCCAGTTCGCAGCGCTGCCTCGCCGCGCTCGAGGCGATGGACCGCTACGAGCGGCGCCATCACTCGAACGTCCACCGCGGCGCCCACACGATGTCGGCCGAGGCGACCGCAGCCTACGAGGGCGCTCGGGCGACGGTCGCCGACCATCTCGGCGCCGCCGACCGCCGCGAGGTCGTCTTCGTCCGCAACGCCACCGAGGCGATCAACCTCGTCGCCCGAGCCTGGGGCGACGCCAACGTCAGCGCCGGCGACCGGATCCTGCTGACCGAGCTCGAGCACCACTCGAACATCGTTCCCTGGCAGCAGCTCGCGGAGCGCACCGGCGCCGAGATCGACTGGGTGCCGGTGACCGAGGAAGGCCTGCTCGACGTCGGCGCGTACGCCAACCTGCTCGAGCGCGAGCCGAAGCTGGTCGCCGTCGCCCACGTCTCGAACGTCCTCGGCACCGAGACGCCGCTGCGCGAGATCGTCCGGCTCGCCCACGACGCCGGGGCGCTGGTCCTCGGCGACGGCGCTCAGGCGGCGCCCAAGCTCCCCCTCGACATGGCCGAGCTCGGGATCGACTTCT
>DATHVI010000016.1:0-8613 GCA_035461385.1 Solirubrobacterales bacterium | reverse complement strand
GCGCTGGCGACGATCGCCACCGCGAACACGGCAACCACCCCCGCCGCGATCGCCAGCGGCAACCGGGCCTTGCGGCCGTTGAACAGTCCTCTCATGACTCCAGAACCTCCTCCGGTTCGGAGCACGGCCCCCCGGCCTCATGGTCCAGCGCTGACCGTACCCTCTCTCGAACGTGGTGCCGCGACCCTCCCACGCGGTCGGCAGCGTGTCAATCCGCACTTTCTACGGCGTGGGCTTCTACGCAAACATTCTCGGTAACGACACGCTGATCCGCGTCAACGGGCCCTGCTCGGACAGTCGTCCACCGGTGGTCCCCTCGGACGCCCCGGCGGGCGCCGGTGTCGATGACGGTTCCATGCGGACCTCGAACCTCGATCTCGCCGCGGCGCTCGGAGCCCTGCTCTCCGAGCAGGGCTCCGACCTCCACCTCAAGGTCGGAAACCGGCCCCTGATCCGGGTCGACGGCGAGCTTCGCCCGCTCGATCCGGGGGCTTCGATCCTCGAGCCCCACGACACCGAGGAGGCGCTCCACGGCCTGCTGACGAGCGCGAGGATCGCCGAGTTCGAGGAGGCCCACGAGCTCGACTTCGCATACTCGGTCAGCCACCTCGCCCGGTTCCGGGTCAACGCCTACAAGCAGCGCGGCACGATCTCGCTCGTGCTCCGCGTCGTCCCGACCTCGGTCCCGTCGCTCGCCGGCCTCGATCTGCCCCCGGCGGTCGCCCGGCTCGCCGAGCAGGAGCGCGGGATCGTCCTCGTCACCGGGACCACCGGGTCCGGGAAGTCGACGACGCTCGCGGCGATGATCGAGCACGTCAACGACACCGCGAGCAAGCACGTCGTCACGATCGAGGACCCGATCGAGTACCTGCACAGCGACCGCCGTTCGTCGATCGACCAGCGCGAGGTCGGCAGCGACACCGACTCGTTCCGGACCGCGCTCCGGCGCGTCCTGCGCCAGGACCCGGACGTGATCCTGATCGGCGAGATGCGCGACGAGGAGACCGTCCGCGCCGCGCTGTCGGCGGCCGAGACCGGTCACCTGATCCTCTCCACCCTCCACACCCAGGACGCCGCCGAGACCGTGAACCGGATCCTCGAGTTCTTCCAGCCCGGCGAGCGCCAGCAGGTGCGGGCGACGCTCGCCGGGTCGCTGCGCGGGATCGTCTCCCAGCGGCTGGTCCCGGCGGCGGACGGCCACGGCCGGACGGCGATCTGCGAGATCCTGGTGATGACCGGCCGGGTCCACGACCTGATCATCGACCCGGAGGAGACCGGCGGGCTCGTCGACGTGATCGCCGAGGGCGAGTACTACGGGATGCAGACCTTCGACCAAGCGCTCTTCGCCGCGCTCCAGGCGGGCAAGGTGACGATGGAGACCGCGCTTCGGGTCGCGAGCCACCCGCACGACTTCGAGCTCCTCGTCGACGCCCAGGGCCGGCGCGCGAGCTCGATCGAGAACGTCGCCGCGTTCAGCGGCGGCTAGTCGGCAGGCGCCGGCCGGGATCAGTACGCGGTCGTCCGGGAGCGGTGGCGCGGCACCGCCTTGTAGCGGGCGCCCGCCCCGCGCCGCCACAGCACCTGGTCGACGGCCGCCGCGGTCGTCGCCCCGTGCGCGGCGACCAGGAGCTCGACCGTCCAGAGCGCGCAGGCGCGGATCTCGACCTCCTCCGGCGAGCCGTGCTCGATCAGCTCCCCGCGGTCGATCCGCGCGACGAGCGCGGGGTCGAGCGCGAGCACGCCGTCGAGCCGCAGCACGTGCGGAACCAGGTTGTCGGCGAACATCGTCAGCCGGCCGACGTCGCCGGCGGGCGCGATCCCGGTCAGCGCGAGATCCGCCGCGGCGATCTGCGCGCGCTTGAAGAACGGCACCTCCTCGCCGTCGTAGATCGAGACGTCGCGCCAGGTCGGCCAGTCCGCCAGGCGCTCGGCCAGCCGTACCGCCGAGCCCTCCCCGGACGCGGCGAGGGCGGCGAACGAGCCCGCGTGCTCGCCGCGGACCCGCTCGCCGAGCTCGCGCAGATGCGCGGCGAACAGCCCGATCAGCTCGTGGCCCGGGTCCTGCCCGAGGACCGACGCGAGCTCCTCGCGGGTGATCGCCGTGAGCTCGGCGGCGGTCCACGGCGGTCGGGAGCGCAGGCCAGCCTCGACGGTGCGAAACCCGGACATCCCCGGCGGCTTTCGCAGGGTCGGGAACCAGCCGGATCCGAAGTTGACCGCGTTCAGGGTCAGCGACCGCGCCGCTCGCTCCTCGCGGCTGGATCCCTTCGCCGGCTCCGGCGCCGGTGCGCCCGCGGGCAGGGTGCTCGCGTAGGGCTCGATCGCCTCCCCGACCACCCGCACCCGGCGCGCCCGCCGGGCAACCCGCGCGCACGCGGCGCGGACGCGATCAGGGAGCGCCATCGCGCTCCCAAGTGCCGGCAGGCGCCCGGGACCGCGCCCATCCGGGCTGTAGCCTCTGCGGGGCGAGCAGGGGGTCGGCGTCCGGCCGGCCGGCTCGCCGCAGCGATGCGATCGGGGCCCGACGATGCCTGAACCGGTCCAGCACGGCCGGCGCTACATGCCCGGGCTCGACGGCCTGCGGGCGATCGCGGTGCTCGCTGTGATCGCCTACCACCTCGGCTTCGGATGGGCTCCCGGCGGGCTGCTCGGCGTCGGCGTCTTCTTCACCCTCAGCGGCTACCTGATCACCGACATCCTGCTCGCCCAGCTCGACCGCCGCGGCAGGGTCCAGCTCGGGGCGTTCTGGCTCGGCCGCGCGCGGCGGCTGCTCCCGGCGCTGTTCGCGATGCTCGTCGTCGTCACCGCCTGGGTGACGGTGATCGGCCCGGCGCAGCCGGAGCAGTTCCGCGACTCGGTCGTCGCGGCGGCGCTCTACATCAGCAACTGGCAGCTGATCTTCCAGGACGTCTCCTACTTCCAGCAGTTCGCGGCGCCGCTCCCGCTCAACCACCTCTGGTCGCTCGCGGTCGAGGAGCAGTTCTACATCCTCTGGCCGTTCCTGCTCGTGCTCGGGGTCGGCGTGCTCAAGGAGCGCGGCTCGGAGCCCTCCGGGATCCGCCCCAGGCTCGCCGGCTACACCGCGCTGCTCGCGCTCGGCTCGGCGGTGGCGATGGCCGTCCTCTATCAGCCGAGCCTCGATCCGTCGCGGGTCTATTACGGAACCGACACCCGGGCCTGCGAGCTCCTCGCCGGCGCGGCCCTGGCGATGGTCTGGCCGAGCCGCCGCCTCAAGCGGACGGTGGCGGCGGGCGCCCGGCGCGCGCTCGACGCGGTCGGCGTCGCCGGCTTGCTCGTCATCGGGGTGATGATCTGGCGGACCAACGAGTACTCGTCGTTCCTGTTCCGCGGCGGCTTCCTGCTGCTCGCGATCGCGACGGTGCTCGTCGTCGCCGCGCTCGCCCATCCCGCCTGCCGCCTCGGCGCGGTCCTCGGGTGGGGGCCGCTGCGCTGGATCGGGGTCCGCTCGTACGGGATCTACCTCTGGCACTTTCCGATCATCGTCCTCACCACCCCGGCGGGCGAGCACGGGTCGGACCTGCTCCGCGATGCGCTCCAGCTCGCCGCGACGATGGCCGTCGCCGCGCTCTCGTGGCGGTTCATCGAAGAGCCCGTTCGCCGCGGCGCCCTCGGGCGGCTGTGGGCGTGGCTGCGCGAGAACCGGCTTCGCCCGGAGGCGATCCCGCGGGGCGCCTGGGCAACGCTCGCCGCGTCGGTCGCGGTCCTCGCCGCCGCGGGGGCGGGCCTCGCGGGCGTCAACTCCGCTCCGGCCGTCGGGCCGGCGGGATTGCCGGGCGCGGCGAACGAGGCGACGGCGTCGGCGGGGGCCGATCTCGTCGGCTCGCTCGGGGCCCCCGGGGCCGAGGGGCGCTCGGCGTGCAGGGCGGTGGTCCACATCGGCGCCTCGACCTCGGAGGGCCTCAACTCGCCCGATTACCTCCCCGACCCGCGGCACCGGATCCGCGCCCAGTACCGGCGCGTCGGCGTCCGGGAGCAGCACTACGCGATCTCCGGGGCGCGGTCGATCGTCGAGACCTACGAGGGGGAGGCGAACGCCTACGACGTCGCCCGGGAGCTCAGGGCCCGGGGCTTCGACGGCTGCTGGGTGCTCGCGCTCGGCGACAACGACACGGCGAACGTCTTCGTCGGCCCGAACACCGGCCGCCTCGAGCGGATCGAGCGGATGATGTCGGCGATCGGAGGCCAGCCGACCCTCTGGGTGACCGTGAAGTCGCTGCTCGAGCAGGGCCCGTACGCGAACGAGAACATGGAGCTCTGGAACGAGGCCCTGCTCGAGGCCTGCCCGCAGTACCCGAACATGCGGGTCTACGACTGGGCGTCCGCGGTCGAGGACGAGTGGTTCATCGAGGATGGGATCCACTTCACCTCGGCGGGCTACGCGGCGAGAAGCCGCCTCATCGCCCGTGGCCTCGCCCGCGCGTTCGCCGCCTCGGGCGAGAGCACAGAGTGCGTGATCGAGTAGACGCGCCAGCCGCGACCCGTCGCGGGGGCGAGGGGTCGAGTCGGTGGATCGGCCGCGAACGGCCGGGTCGGGCGACGTTCTCTAGCCGAAGGCGGGCTCGGCGGCCCGGCCGCGCAGGCCGATCGCGGCCCAGGCGCCGGAGGCGGCGGTGAGCGCGGCGACGATCGCGATCGCGCCGCCGAACCCGAGCGCGTCCGCCGCGACGCCGGCAAGCAGCCCGCCGACGACGTAGCCCATGTCGCGCCAGAACCTGTAGACGCCGACCGCCGGTGCCCGGGCGAGCGGCGAGACGGCGTCCGAGATCGCCGCGATCAGGGTCGGGTAGACGAGCGCCGTGCCGGCGCCGAGGATCGCCGCCGCCGACGCGGCAGTCGCCACCGCTCCGCCGGAGGCCGCGAGCAGGGCGAGAGCGGCCGCCTGGAGCATCATCCCGGCGACGATCGGGATCCGACGGCCGACCCGATCGGACCAGTGCCCGGCGGCGATCTGGCCCAGCCCCCAGACGGCGGGATAGATCCCGGCGACGAGGCCGACCTCGGCGGCCGACGCACCCTCCGCGGCGAGGAACAGCGGCACGAGGCCCCAGGCGAGGGCATCGTTGAGGTTGTTCACCAGGCCGGCCTGCGAGCACGCCCGCAGCTCGGCGACCCGGAACGAACCGTCGGCGAGCGCGCTGCGAAGGGTGGGCTGCGCGTCGCCATCGTGGTCGCTTGCGGCGTGCTCGACCCGGACGTGCCCGGCCGTGTCGCGGACGAAGCCGACCGTGATCGCGAGCGCGATCAGAGCGATCGCGGCGGCGCCGACGACGACCACGTCGCGCGGCGCGACGAGCGACGAGATCAGGCCCGTCGCCGCCGCGGCGATCGCCACGCCGCCGTAGCCCGCGGCCTCGTTGAGGCCGAGCGCGAATCCCCGCCGCCGGGGACCGACGAGGTCGATCTTCATCACCACGGTCATCGACCAGGCAAGGCCCTGGTTGATCCCGAGGAGTGCGTTCGCGGCGACGATCCAGCTCCAGGTCGGGGCGACGGCGACCAACACCGGGATCGGCAGGGCGATCAGCCAGCCGGCGATCAGCAGGCGTCTGCGCCCGAGGCGCTCGGCCGCGGCACCGGCCGCCAGGTTCGTGAACGACTTGGCGAGCCCGAAGGCGACGATGAACGAGAGCACGGCGGCGCTCGACGTGAGCCCGAAGTCGTCCTCGCCGATCAGCGGCAGGACCGAGCGCTCGAGCCCGACCATCGCGCCGACGAACGCGTTCACCGCGACGAGCAGCGAGAACTGCGCGACGTTCTCGCGCAGCCCGAGGCGGACGGGCACCATCTCAGGCCCGGGTCTGTGCCCTGCCGGCGTCCTCGGAGTCGAAGCCGAGCATGCGCCCACCCTAGGGCCGGAGCCGGCGCCCTCCCAGCCCTTTCCGGAGATGGCAGCTATTCGCCGCCGGAATGCGACCGGGTCAGGGCGTCGGCGCGTCCGCGACGCGGCCGGCCGCCCCGTCGACGGCGCAGCCCGAGATCGTCACCGCGCAGCAGTCCGAGAGCGTCGCGATGAACGCGCTCTCGGCGGGCGTCGGCTCGCGATCATCCGGCAGCACCAGGTAGATCGAACGGTGGATCGGCTCACCGCCGTCGATCCGGAAGCTCGTCAGCTCGCCGCGGTCGACCTCGTCCTCGACCGCGAGCCGGCTGACGAAGCCGACCCCGAGGCCAGCCCGCACCGAGCGCTTGATCGCCTCGTTCGAGTCGAGCTCCCAGCGATTCGCCGGATGACAACCGGCGCGCGCGAGGTGCCGCTCGGCGACCATGCGGGTGCTCGAGCCGGGCTCGCGGACGAGCAGGGTCGATCGCTCGAGCTCGGAGGTCCGCGCTCGGCCCCCCTCGACTGCGAGCTTCCCCGGCGCCGCGATCCCGACCAGCTCGTCGTCGAGGAACGGCTCGGCCCTGACCCCGCCGGGGAACTCCGTCTCACCGGCGATCCCGACCGGAAACTCGCGCTTCGACACTCGCTCGGCCACCCAGGCGCTCGAGCCGATCGCGATGTCGACATCGACGCCAGGGTGCCGATCGGCGAAGCACCGGAGGATCGACGGCATCACGTAGGTCCCGGTGGTCGTCGAGACGGCAAGCGCCAAGGTCCCGGTCTCGGCGCCACGGAGCGCGGCAAGCTCCTCCTCGAGACCCTCGAGGCTGGCGAGCACCCGCGCCGCCCGGGAGACGACGAGCTCGCCCGCCGGGGTCAGGCGGCTTGCCCGCCCGTCGCGCTCGACGAGCTTCTCCCCGACCGCGGCCTCGAGCGCCTTCAATTGCTTCGTCGCCGAGGGCTGGCCGACGCCGCACGCCTCCGCCGCCGCCGATATCGACCCCTCGCGGTCGACCGCGACCAGAAGCCGGAGCCGGGCGGGGTCGAGCGCGTCAACTATGCCTGCGGGGAAAGCCATCTATGCAACGAAGCGCCTACCAGATTACCTCCGCCCGACTGTAGCCTCGCGGTGACCCCGAGCGAGGAGGAGACGATGCAGAAGATGGCGACCGTCGACACCGCCGTCCTCGAGGCGAAGGTGAAGAGCATGTACCGCCAGGTCGCGCAAGCGCCCGAGGCCGACTACCACTTCGAGCTCGGGCGCGAGCTCGCCGAGCGCCTCGGCTATCCGGGCTCGCTTCTCGACCGCGTGCCCGAGCAGGCGACCGAGTCGTTCGCGGGCGTCGGCTACTTCCTCGACCTCGCGGCGCTCGAGCCCGGCGAGCGGGTGGTGGATCTCGGCAGCGGCTCGGGAATGGACCTGTTCTGCGCCGCGATCGAGGTCGGGACGGACGGCGCCGCCATCGGCGTCGATTTCACGCCCGAGCAGCTCGAGAAGGCACGGGCACTCGCGCGCGCGCACGGGTTCGAGCAGGTCGAGCTGCGCGAGGGAAGGGTCGAGTCGCTCCCGGCCGACGACGCGAGCTTCGATTGCGCGATCTCGAACGGGGTGATCAACCTCTCGCCCGAGAAGGAGACCGTGTTCAGGGAGGTTGCGCGGGTCCTGCGGCCGGGCGGGAGGCTCGCGCTCGCCGACATCGTCTCCGAGCAGCAGCTCAAGGAGTCGATCGTCTGCGACGCCGACCTCTGGGCCTCGTGCATCGGCGGCGCCGCCCAGGAGGACGACTACCGGGCGGCGATCGAGGCGGCCGGGCTGACGATCGAGGACATACGCGAGAACCGCTACCGGTTCATCTCCGAGCGCGCGGCCAACGCGAGTGCCAAGTACGGGGTGAAGAGCGTCTCGGTGCTCGCTCGCAAGCCGGGCTGAGCCGCCCGGGCTCGCTCCGGCGCTGCGCGATCCTCACCCGCCGACGCCAGCGCCGCCGCCGCGGCGGCGGTCGCCGGCGCGCAGCTCACCGCGAGGATCCGTTGGCCGACTCGGATGCCGAAACCGCGATCCGGGCGCGGATCGTCGTCCCCTCGCCCTCGGGGCTCTCGATCTCGAGGCTGCCGCCGAGCGCGCTCACCCGGTCGGCGAGCCCCCGGAGCCCGGAACCCGCGAAAGGATCGGTGCCGCCGACGCCGTCGTCGTGAACCTCCACCGTCGCAAGCCCGTCGCGGACCCGGACCCGGACTCGAGCGCTGCTGCACCGGGCGTGCTTGAACGCGTTCGTGAGCCCCTCGGCCGCGACGAAGTATGCGGTCGTCTGGAGCTCGGGCGGGAGATCCCCGGAGCCTTCGGCGTCGACCTCGACCGGCACCGGCGCCCGGCTCGCCAACCCCGCCAGGGCGGCGTCGAGACCGCGGTCGGTCAGCACGCTCGGGTGGATCCCGCGCGCAAGCTCGCGCAGCTCATCGAGCGCCTGGTCGAGTTCCGCTCGTGCGGCTTCGAGCTCACGACCGGCGTCCGAGGCGGGATCGAGGGTCGACTGCAGGAGACGGAGGCTGAGGGCGAGTGAGACGAGTCGCTGCTGCGCCCCGTCGTGGAGGTCGCGCTCGATCCGCCGCCGTGCGGCATCCGCGGCGGCGACGATCCGGACGCGGGAGGCGGCGAGCTGGTCGCGAGCGTCGGCGTTCGCGAGCGCCGCCGTGACCAGCTCGGCGAAATCGCCGATCCGCTGCTCGGTTCCGGGCGGAAATGCGTAGGGGCGCTCGCTCGTCGCCATGAT
>DATHVI010000015.1:0-27604 GCA_035461385.1 Solirubrobacterales bacterium | reverse complement strand
GATCGAGGACCCGTTCGGCGGCCTCGGCGGCGGCAGCCCGCTCGAGCAGCCCGCCCCGTAACCGGGCCGCACCGTCGCTACCATCCCCGCTCGGGGCCGTTAGCTCAACTGGTAGAGCAGGAGACTCTTAATCTCAAGGTTGAAGGTTCGAGTCCTTCACGGCCCATCGACGCTCGCCGCTCGCTCGAGCAGCGCCCGGCGCTGACGGGTGTTCGCGGTCATCAGCGCCGCGCGCTCGTACTCGGCTCGGGCCTCGCGGCGGCGGCCGAGCTTCTCGAGCAGGTCGCCGCGCACGGCCGGGAGCAGGTGGTAGCCGTCGAGGGCCGGGTCCTCGCGGAGGGCGTCGACGAGCGTGAGCGCCCGCTGCGGCCCCGAGGCCATGCCGACGGCGACCGCGCGGTTGAGCTCGACCACCGGTGAGGGCATCAGCTGAGTCAGGCCGTCGTAGAGGGCGACGATCCGCCCCCAGTCGGTCTCCTCGGCGACGCGGGCGCGCGCGTGGCAGGCGGCGATCCCGGCCTGGAGGGTGTACGGGCCGAGCGGGCCGCCGGTGTCGTAGGCGCGCTCGAGCGCGTCGAGCCCGCGGTTGACGAGCAGCCAGTCCCACCGTGAGCGGTCCTGGTCGGCGAGCAGCACCGGCTCGCCAGAGGGAGAGACCCGGGCCCGGGTGCGCGATCCCTGGAGCTCCATCAGCGCGACGAGCCCGTGAACCTCGGCCTCGTCCGGCAGCAGCTCGGCGAGGATGCGGCCGAGCCGCTGCGCCTCGTCGATCAGCTCCGGGCGGATCAGGTCGTCGCCGGCGGTCGCCGAGTACCCCTCGTTGAAGATCAGGTAGATCACCTCGAGCACTGATGCCAGTCGCTCGCGGAGCTCGTCGCGGGCGGGCACCTCGAACGGCACCCGGGCCGCCTGCAGCGTCCGCTTCGCGCGGACGATGCGCTGCGCCACCGTCGACTCCGAGGCGAGGTAGGCACGCGCGATCTCCTTCGTCGTCAGGCCGCAGAGCAGGCGCAGCGTGAGCGCGACCTTGGCGTCGGTGGAGAGCACGGGGTGGCAGGCGGTGAAGATCAGTCGCAGCAGGTCGTCGTCGAACGGGTCGTCGACCGCCGCGGCGAGCTGATCCGCGTCGGGGAGCCGGAGCTCGGCCTCGCGGCCGAGCTCGTCGGTCTTCCTCCGTCGGACCTCGGCCCGCCGCAGGCGGTCGATGCCACGATGCTTGGCCGTCGCCATCAGCCAGGCCCCCGGGTTGTCCGGGACGCCCGTGGAGGGCCACTGCTCGAGCGCTGCGACGAGCGTCCTCCTGCGCGAGGTCCTCGGCGAGGCCGACGTCGCGCACGATCCGGGCGATCCCCGCGATCAGCCGCGCGGACTCGATCCGCCAGACGGCCTCGATCGTGCGGTTGACGTCGGCGCTCGCCACGGTCCGGCTAGGCGCCGGGCTCGGCCTGCCCGCGTAGCTGCTCGGCGAGCCGCTCCTCCCGCTCGCGCAGCTCGGGGGTCAGCACCTCGTCGAAGTCCTCGGCCTCGACCACCGGGCGGATCTCGACGACCGAGTCCTCGCCGTCGGGATTCGGGATCCGCTTCACCCACTCGATCGCCTCGTCGAGCGACTTCACCTGCCAGACCCAGTAGCCGGCGAGCAGCTCCTTGGTCTCGGCGAACGGGCCATCGATCAGCTTGCGTTCGCTGCCGGCGAACTCGACCCGGGCACCCTTCGAGCTCGGGTGGAGACCGTCGCCGGCGAGCATCACCCCAGCCTTCACGAGCTCCTCGTTGTAGGCCGTCATCTGCTCGAGCAGCTCCTGGCTCGGCATCTCGCCGGCTTCGCTGCGCTCGGTCGCCTTGATCAGCACCATCACTCGCATTTCGTGTCCTCCTTGGGGGTTTGGTTTCGTGCCTTCACCCCTGCGTCGAACGAGCAGCGGCGAAATCGACACGCCGCTGAAGAGAAAGCAGATCCGGCCTGCGGACCCGCCGAGCTCAGCCAGCCGGGGGGATGTTCTGGTTCAGCCGGAAGAGGTTGGTCGGGTCGTAGCGGGCCTTGATCTCGGCCAGCCGCTCCCACGTTCCCGGCGGATAGGCGGCGCGGACCCGCTCCGGCCCCTCGTCGCCGAGGAAGTTGACGTAGGCCCCATCGTCGTCCTGGCGCATCGCCGCGGCGAGCGCGTCGACCCAGCCCTGGCGCTCGGCGATCTCCTCCGGCCGCTCGTAGAAGGCGGCGACGTTGACCATGATCCGCGAGGCGCGGTGCGCGTACGCCGTCGCGGCGGCGGGCACGCGGGAGATCGCGCCGCCGAGCACGCGGAGCTGGGTCACCCTCATCGGCGCGTCCGAGGTCGCGAGCGCCTCGATGATCGCCTCGGCCGCAGCGTCGTCGATCCCGTCGACGAACATCGTCCGGGAGACCGCGGTCGGGTGAAAGCCCTCCTGCTCGGGCGGGTACATCTGCGGGTAGGGGATCGGTGCGATCGTGTCGGCGATCGGGGTCGCGAGGGCGCGCAGCGGGGCGACCGCCCGCTCGCCGTCGCCGGCCGCCCCTGCGTAGCAGACCAGGCACATGACGACGAGCTCGCCGTGCCGCTCGGCGGGGACGAAGGGCATCGGGGGCGCCGGCATCACGTTGAAGATCGCCGACAGCTCGTCGGGCGCCGCGAGCGCCTCGGCGACGGCCCCGCGCACGACCTCCGCGCTCGCCGGGAGGAGCAGGATCCCGCCGACAACCGACGGCAGCTCGTGGAGGCGGAACCGAAGCCGGGTCGCGACGCCGAAGTTGCCGCCGCCGCCGCGGATCGCCCAGAAGAGGTCCGGGTGGGTGTCCGCGTCCGCCGCCACGATCTCGCCGCGGGCGGTCACGACCTCCACCGCGAGCAGGTCGTCGATCGTCAGCCCGTGCGCACGGCTCAGGTAGCCGACGCCGCCGCCGAGGGTGATTCCGCCGATCCCGACCGAGGCGGTGTCCCCGAACCCGGTCGTGAGGCCGTGCTCGCCGGCCGCGTTCGTGTACTCGCCGGCGGTGAGCCCGGTCTCGGCCCACGCGGTGCCCGAGCCGGGATCGATCTCGAGCCCCCTCATCGCACCGAGGTCGAGGACGATCCCGGCGTCGCAAACGCTGTGCCCGGCGACGCTGTGGCCGCCGCTGCGGACTGCGAGCGGGGCTCCCGACTCGCGCGCGGCCGAGACCACCTGCGCCACCTGCGCGGCATCGCTCGGGCGCACGATCGCCGCCGGCCGCCGGTCGACCCCGCCGTAGAAGACGGTCCGGGCGTCGTCGTACTCGGACGCATCGGGTGTGATCACGCGGCCGTCGAGCGCCGCGCGCAACTCGGCGATCGCTTCGGCAACGGGTTCTGAAGAGGGGGTCATCGGCTGCACCTCGTCGTTGGTGGGCTCAGAATCGGTCCGTGGCCGAGGATCGCCGACGGCGCTCTCGAGGGCAATGCGGCCCGCACCCGGCGCCGCGTGCGGTTATCCGAACGCCGGCGACGAGTCAGTAGTCGAGCGCGGACCCTCGACCCGCTGTCCACCCCCAGCGACGAAGGTTTCGACAGTTGGCCAAAGACGCGCGGCCGGCGGCGAGCGACACTGCCGTCCCGCGCCCCCGTGGGCGGGGAGGAACGAGATGGCGAGTGCTCCCAAGCGGCAGATCGTGACCTTCGGCGGAGGCGGCTTCTCGATGGAGGCCGGGAATCCGCTGCTCGACGACTTCGTCCTCTCGCTGCCCGGCCGGGATCGCCCGCGGGTCTGCTTCGTGCCGACCGCGAGCGGCGATGCCGACCACTACATCGTCCGCTTCTACCGTGCGTTCGGGTCCGACCGCTGCGAACCCTCGCACCTGTCGCTGTTCCGCCGCCACCGGACACCGTTCGACCCCTGCGAGCACCTGCTCTCGCGCGACCTGATCTACGTCGGCGGCGGCAGCGTCGCGAGCATGCTCGCCGTCTGGCGGGCGCACAAGGTCGATCGCGCCCTGCGGGAGGCCTGGCGCCGCGGAGTGGTGCTCTGCGGCCTCTCCGCCGGGTCGCTGTGCTGGTTCCGCGACGGCGTCAGCACCTTCCACGGCGACCCACAGCGGGTCGACGGGCTCGGGCTGCTGCCGTGGAGCAACACCGTCCACCACTCGAGCGAGCCCGACCGCCGCGATGCGCTGCATTCCTGGATCCTCGAGGGGATGCCGACGGCATACGCAGCCGACGATGGGGCGGCGCTGCACTTCGTCGGCACCGACGTCGCGCAGGTCGTCGCCTCGCGCCCGGCCGCCCGGGCGTACCGGATCGAGCGCCGGCACGGCCGTGTCGTGACGACCCAGCTCGGCACGCGCTTCCTCGGCGACGCCGAGGTCGTGCCGCTGCGCCGGCCGGGGCTCGTCGCCGAGGGATAGGCGCGGGATGCGGGAGGATCGGCGCCTGATCCTGGCGCTGGGCGGGCACGAGTTCTCCCGCCGGCGTGGCGACGAGGCGCTGCGCGACTACATGCTCGCGCTCGCCCCGGCGACGAGGCCAAAGATCTGCCTGCTGCCGACGGCTAGCGGCGACCCGGCGGAGCAGATCGCCGCTTTTCGCCGATCCCTGGGCGGCTTCGAGTGCGAGCTCTCGCACGTCTCGCTGTTCCGGCTCGAGCACGAGCGGGTGCGCGTCGCCGAGCACCTGCTGACCAGGGACCTGATCTACGTCGGCGGCGGCAGCCTCGTCAACCTGCTCGCGATCTGGCGCGCCCACCGCCTCGATCGCGTCCTCCGCCGCGCCTGGGAGTCGGGGGTGGTCCTCTGCGGTCAGAGCGCCGGGGCGATGTGCTGGTTCGAGGCCGGCGTCAGCCGCTCCGCCGGCAGCGCGAGCGATGTCGCCGGGCTCGGACTCGTCCCGGGGGTGCTCAGCGTCCACTACCACCGCGACGACGATCGCCAGCGGGCGCTCCACGCCGCGGTCGCGAACGGCGCAGCGACCGGCTACGGGGTCGACGATGGAGCCGGGCTGTTGATCCGCGGAAGGACGCCGGCAGTCGCCGTCAGCGGCCGTGACGGCGCGGGAGTGTGGCGGGTCGAGCCGGATGGGAACGGGTCGGTGGTCGAGACGCGGCTCGCCGAGGCGCCGGTGCCCGACCCCCGCCCCGCGATCGACGAGGTCCCGGCAGCGGTCCGCGAGCTGCGCCGGGTGCGCCGGACGCGGGAGCGGCACCGCGGCCGGCGCTGACCGGCCCCAGCGGTCAGTCGCGAGGCCTGGCTTCGCCGGTCACCTGGTAACTCAGGTACCAGGTGAGGTGACGCACCGCGTTGAGCCCGAAGGTCCACGGCGTGAGCAGGATTCCCATTCCGGGGGCGATGGTACCGGCGGCAGCGGGCGGGATCGTCCGGTCCGGCCGCGAGTCCGCTCGTAGCGGCAATCCGCGCCCCCCCGGACACCCGTCCGCCGAGCCCGGGCGGCACCCCACCTACACTGCTGGATCGATGAAGGTCGCGATCATCGGTCTCGGCTACGTCGGTCTCCCGCTCGCGGTCGCCTTCGCCGAGGCGGGCCACGAGGTCCTGGGCTTCGACCGGAGCCAGCGCGTCGTCGACGCGCTCGCGGGTGGCCATAGCCACGTCGACGACGTCTCCGACTCGCAGCTCGTCGCAGCCGGGGAGCGGCTTCGAGTCACAGCCGCAGCCGGCGAGCTCGCCGGCTGCGACGCGATCCTGATCTGCGTCCCGACCCCGCTCGCCAACCAGCGCGAGCCCGACCTCTCCCACGTCATCGACGCCGCCCAGGCGCTGACCCCGAACCTTCGCCGCGGCCAGCTCGTGGTCCTCGAGTCGACGACCTACCCGGGGACGACGCGCGACCGCCTGCGTCCGATCCTCGAGGAGTCCGGCCTCGCCGCCGGCAGCGACTTCCACCTTGCGTTCTCCCCCGAGCGGATCGACCCCGGACGCACCGACCACACGATCCGCACCACCCCGAAGCTCGTCGGCGCGCTCACCGAGGCCTGCCGCGAGCGCGCGGTGGCGCTGTATGAGGAGATCTGCGACGAGGTCATCACCCTCTCGACCCCCGAGGCGGCCGAGCTCGCAAAGCTGCTCGAGAACATCTTCCGCTCGGTCAACATCGCCCTCGTCAACGAGCTCGCGATCCTCTGCGACCGGATGCGGATCGACGTCTGGGAGGTGGTCGAAGCGGCGGCGACGAAGCCGTTCGGGTTCATGCGCTTCGACCCCGGGCCGGGGATGGGCGGCCACTGCCTGCCGATCGACCCCTTCTACCTCGCGTTCAAGGCGCGCGAGTACGACTTCCAGACCGAGTTCATCGAGCTCGCCGGCAAGGTCAACCGTCACCAGCCTCACTTCTGCGTCGACAAGGTCGTCCGGGCGCTGAACGATGTCAGCAAGCCGGCGCGCGGGTCCAAGGTCCTGCTCCTCGGCGTCTCCTACAAGGCTGGGATCGGCGACCTGCGCGAGGCGCCGGCGCTGAAGATCGCCTCGCTTCTGGGGGAGCTCGGCGCCGAGGTCTCCTACCACGACCCCCATGTCCCCGAGGTCGCCGAGCTCGGCCTCGCCTCGGTGCCGCTCGCCGAGGGGCTCCCCGCCTGCGACGTTGCCTGCGTCGTCACCGCCCACCCCGAGCTCGACTATCGACGCGTCGTCGCCGAGGCGCCGCTCGTCGTCGACTTCCGCGGCGCCACCCGCGGGATCGCCGCCGAGAACCTGGTCCGGCTCTAGTGGCAGCGCCGGCGATGCCGCGAATCAGGCTCGCGCGCCGCGGCGCCGCCCGCGCCGACCGACTCACCCTCGGCCTCGCCGGGCTCGCGGTCGCGACCGCCGGGACGGTGGTCGGCGGCGAGGTCATGAGGCTTGCCCGAGCCCGCCGGCAAAGCGGGGCCGAGGCGGGCCGCGCGGACGGCGCCGATCGCGGGCTCGAGCTCGCGGGCGAGGTCGCCCAGGACACGGTCACGGTCGCGATCGAGGGCTACGAGTCGGCGCCGCGGCACGAGCGGGTCCTGTTCAACATCCTCTCCGGGTTCCTCGCCGGGTTCGTCGCGATCCGCAGCTCGACCTACGCGATCCGGCGCGGCTGGAACCCGTTCGGGAGCGTCCACGTCGGCGGCCGTCACGTCCACCACTTCGTCCCCGGGATCCTGCTCGCGTTCGCCAGCGGAGCGGCTGCCCTGGTGACCCGCGACGACCGGCTCGAGCGCCGGCTCGCGATCCCGTTCGGGGTCGGCATCGGCCTCACCTTCGACGAGGCGGCGCTGCTGCTCGAGCTTGAGGACGTCTACTGGAGCCGCGAGGGCCTGCTCAGCATCCAGCTCAGCCTCGGCGCCTCGGTCCTGCTCAGCGCGACGCTGATCGCGCTGCGGATGCTCCGCCGCGGCGAGCGCCGCTCGGTCGAGCAGGGGGCGATCCCGGCGAGCCCGTCGATCGAGCCGCTCTGGCGCGGGGCCTGAGCCGCTACCGCAGCCGGTAGCGGCCGAAGAGCTCGGCAGTCCCCTCGTCGTGGAGGAGCGAGACGAGCTCGAGCCGTCGCTCCTTCTCCGCGAGGCCGGCGACGAGCCCCGGGCCGCTGCCCCCGGCGAGCTTCGGCGCGTGGGTCACGAACAGCTCGTCGACCACCCCGTCCGCGATCAGCTCGGCATGGAGCCGGGGCCCGCCCTCGCAGAGCAGGGCCCGCACCCCATGCTCGGCGCGCAACCGGGCGACCGCCGCCCGGAGGTCGACCGCTCCCTCGAACCGCTCGACGGTGACCGGTGCCGCGGTCTGCGGGGGCTCCCGGTCCGACGAGGTCCAGATCAGGACCCGCCCGCCGTCGGTGAACAGCGGAGCCTCCCAGGGCAGCTCGAGGCTCGCGCTGACAAGGACCATCAGCGGGTCCGCCGCGAGCCCGGCCCGCTCGCGGCGCTCGCGCTTCGCGGGGTCCTTGACCGGCGGGCCGTAGCGTTCGGCGCGCATCGTCCCGGCGCCGATCATCACCGCGTCGACGCGGGTTCGCAGGCCGACCAGGAGCTCGGTGTCGGCGTCGCTCCCGATCGGGCCCGAGCGCCCGCGGATCGTCGCCCGGCCGTCGAGCGTGAGGACGAAGTTGGTGACCAAGTAGGGGCGCTCGGCGCCGGCGAGGGCGAGGAAATCGAGCCCGGCGACGTGCTCGGCGATCGTCGTCGCCGCGAGCGGCTCGGGAACGACCCGCCTCAACCCCACGGGCGACCCGCCTCGGCCGGGTATCTCAGCGTTGTCGGCGCCATGGCGTGGTCAATGCCGAGGAAGGGGGTGGGCGGCCGACCTCACGCGTCGTGCTCGATCTCGGCGAGGTGGTCGACGTTGGCGCGGTCGTCGCCGTCGGCGCTCGGGGCGCCGGCGAACCACGCGTCGAGGATCTCCTCGAGCTCCGCGGCGCTCGTCGCCCGCAGGCTGAGGGCGAGGACGTTGGCGTCGTTCCACGTCCGGGCGCCGTCGGCCGTCCGCGCGTCGCCGCAGAGCGCCGCGCGGATGCCGGGAACCTTGTTCGCCGCGATCGACGCCCCGGTGCCGGTCCAGCAGCAGACGACCGCCTGCTCGGCACGGCCCTCGGCGACGTCGCGCGCCGCCGCCTCACTCGCCCAGGCCCAGTCGTCGCGCTCGGACTCGCTCAGGGCACCATGGAGGATCGGCTGGTGGCCGCGGCGGCGGAGCTCGTCGACGACGGCGTCGGCGATTCCCGTCCGCTCGTCGGCTGCGACCGAGATCCGCATGGTGAGAGCTTAGGTACCCCCGCCCGCGGCGTCGCCGAGCCAGCCGAAGCGCCGCCCGGCGATCCGCTCGAGCCGCTCGACGTCCGGCCGCAGCAGCTCGGTCAGCCGCTCGCGGACGGCGCCCGGGAGCTCGGGCTTCGGCGCCGCGCCGGCTCCCGGGTCGTGGACGATCCGCTCGACCAGCCACCGCAGCGACTCCGGGAGCCGGTCGAAGTTGCGATCGAGGGCCCGCAGGCCCGGCAGCCGCACCGCCCGGTCCATCAGCCGGAACCCACGGCCGACCTTCGCGCTCCCCGTCTCCCATTCGCGCTCGAACTGGTCCGAGCGGAAGTCCGGGTCGACGCCCGAGAGCTCGAACAGGCGCAGCAGCGTCGCCTCGCGGTCGTCCTTGAGCTCCTCGCGCGAGACGATCGCGATCCGCTCGGACCCGAGCTCGCGCAGGTACGGCTCGAGCTGCATCGCGTAGCGGCTGCGGGCGACATAGGCGCTCTCGGCGTCCGACAGGGCGTGCTCGAGCGGGCGGCTCTCGTAGCCGCCGCCGACGTTGTGCAGGTAGTGCGAGAGGATCCGGTCGATCGGGTCGCGAACCATGTAGATCACCCGCAGGTCGTCACCGAGCAGCGAGCGCATCCGCTCGGCCACGCCCTCGAACCGCGGCAGGTTCGTGTAGTGGGGGGACGTCTCGCCTCGGACCGGGGCGGCGGGGTCGAAGTGGCTCGCGTACCAGTCGCGGCCGAGGTCCCAGTTGAGCTCGGCGACGAAGAAGTTGAGCTCCTTCGGCCGCGACATCGCGATTTCGGGATGGAGGTTGAGGTAGTGGTGGAGGCTAGTCGTCCCGCACTTGAGCCCCCCGATCACGATCAGGTTCGGCAGCGCCCCCGAGGCGGGCGGGCGGCGGCGCGCGCGGCGGCGCCGGTCGGCGGCGAAGCGCTCGCGGGCACGCGCGACCATCGCGGCGTCGGCGGGGTCCCCTCCGACGTCAGCTTCCGCGGGCACCCAGCTTGGCCGCTGCGTCGCGGAAGTTCTTCACCTCGGCGTCGGGCTTCTTGCGGCCCTCGAGCTTCTCCCCGCGGCGGTTGACCCAGATCACCGGGACGTTCATCTTCAAGAGCGGCGCGACGTCGGTCTCGTAGCCGCTCCCGATGTGGACCCAGCCCTTCTTGCCGCCGATCCGCCGCGCGCACTCCTTGAAGTGCGCCGGGTCCGGCTTGTAGCTGCGGACCTGCTGCGCGGTGACGACGAGGTCGAGCTCGGTCCTCAGGTGCCGGCGCGAGACTCCGAGCAGCTTGTCGTCGATGTTCGAGATGATCCCGACCTCGTAGCGCTTGGCCAGCCGGTCCATCGCCGCGTTCGCCTCCCGGAACGGCACCCAGCGGCCGACGCTGTCGGGGAGGAACTGCGCTCGCGAGGGCTCGAGCTCCCAGCCGATCTCGCGGGCGACCTTGACCGCTGTCCGGCGCAGGACCTCGGCGTAGAGCTCGTACGAGCCGGCCATGATCTCAGCCTGCACCTCGAGGAAGCGGTCGATGAAGCTCTGCTCGTCGAAGCTGAACCCGTCTTTCGCCGCCTCGGCCGAGAACGCGTCGATGATCCCCCGCTCCCAGTCGACCAGGGTGCCGTAGCAGTCGGTCGTCACCCAGCTGATGTCCTTGAACCTCGGGAGAGCCATGAGCCGCGGGATTATGGCAAGCGGAGGCGTGACGCCCGGATCCCGCCTCCTCGGCTAGGCTCCGCAACCCTTTGGATCTGCTCGAGTACCAGGGCAAGCAGCTCTTCCGCAGCCACGGCGTTCCGGTCCCCGAGGGCCGCCACGCAGCCACCGTCGACGACGCGGTCACCGCCGCCGACGCGATCGGCTACCCGTGCGTCGTCAAGGCGCAGGTGCCGATCGGCGGCCGCGGCAAGGCCGGCGGGATCAAGATCGCCACCGACGCGTCCGAGGCGCGCGGGCACGCTGGCGCGATCCTCGGGATGGACATCCGCGGCTTCACCGTCGAGGACCTGTGGGTCGAGCAGGCGTCGGACATCGCCTCCGAGTACTACGCGTCGATCATCCTCGACCGCTCCGAGAAGCGGCTGCTGGCGATGCTCTCGCGAATGGGCGGGATCGACGTCGAGGAGGTCGCCGAGCGTGACCCCGACGCGCTCGTCCGCCGCCACCTAGACCCCGCCGCCGGCATCGACGCCGAGCTCGCCCGAGAGATCGCGCTCGACGCCGGGATCGACGAGGACGTCACCGGCCAGGTCGCCGAGCTGCTGGTCGAGCTCCACCGGGTCGCGCTCGCCGAGGACGCGACCCTGATCGAGGTCAACCCGCTGATCGTCACCGGCGACAGGCGGGTGGTCGCGCTCGACTCGAAGGTGACGATCGACAACAACGCTCTCTTCCGTCACGAGGAGCTCGCGAAGCTCGCCGATTCGGCGGCCGACGACCCGCAGGAGGCGATGGCGAAGGAGAAGGGCCTCACCTACGTCAAGCTCGGCGGCGACATCGGGATCCTCGGCAACGGGGCGGGGCTCTGCATGTCGACGCTCGACGTCGTCGCCCAGGCGGGCGGTGCGCCGGCGAACTTCCTCGACGCCGGCGGCGGCTCGCGCGCCGAGGCGATCGTCGACGCGCTCGAGGTGATCACCTCGGACGAGAAGGTGAACGCGATCCTGTTCAACATCTTCGGCGGCATCACCCGCTGCGACGAGATCGCGAAGGGGATCATCGAGGCCTCGAAGCAGATCGAGATCGACGTCCCGTTCGTCGTCCGGCTCGACGGGACGAACCAGGAGGAGGGCCTGCGGCTGCTCGCCGAGGCCGACCTCCCCAACCTCCACCAGGAGAAGACGATGCTCGGCGCCGCCGAGCGGGTCGTCGAGCTGGCCGCGGCTCGACCCTAGCCTGAGCAACGAGCACCGAGCAGCAACGAGCACCGAAGCCGTGTCAATCATCATCGACACCAACACCAGGCTGGTAGTCAGCGGCCTGACCGGGCGCGAGGGGAGCTTCCACGGTCTCCGCAACCGCGACTACGGCACCGAGCTGGTCGCCGGGGTGACGCCCGGCAAGGGAGGCCGGGAGGTCGATGGGGTTCCGGTCTTCGACACGATCGCCGCGGCGGTCTCCGAGCGGGGGGCGAACACGTCGATGATCTTCGTCCCGGCGCGGTTCGCGGCGGCGGCGATCGAGGAGGCGGTCGACGCCGGGGTCGAGACGGTGATCGCGATCACCGAGGGGATCCCGGTGCTCGACATGATGCGCGTCTACTGGCAGGCGAGGGATGCGGGTGTGCGCCTGATCGGGCCGAACTGCCCCGGCGTGCTCTCACCGGGGAAGGCGAACGTCGGGATCATCCCGGCGCAGTTCTTCGATCCCGGGCCGATCGGCGTCGTCTCGAAGTCCGGAACCCTCACCTACCAGATCGGCAACGAGCTCAAGCACGCCGGCGCCGGCAACTCGACGATCGTCGGCATCGGCGGCGACCCGATCGTCGGCTCGGACTTCATCGACGTCCTCGCCCTGTTCGAGGACGACGACGAGACCGAGCTGATCGTGATCGTCGGCGAGATCGGGGGCGACGCCGAGGAGAGGGCGGCCGAGTTCATCGCCGAGCGGGTCTCGAAGCCGGTCGTCGCCTACATCGCCGGGTTCACCGCCCCACCGGGCAAGCAGATGGGCCACGCGGGGGCGATCATCTCCGGCTCCTCGGGAACCGCCGAGGCGAAGAAGCAGGCGCTCGAAGCGCGCGACGTCCGCGTCGGCCGCAGCCCGACCGAGACCGCGACGCTCGCGATCGAGGCGCTACGGGCCGCGGGCTGAGGCACGGATCTAGACTGAGCTCGCGATGGCGGTCGCAGACCTGATCAGCTTCGCGCGCGGCGCCCCGAGCGCCGACATCCTCCCCGCGCAGGCGGCGCGGGAGGCCGCCGCTCGGGCGCTCGAGAACGACTGGCAGCGGGCGCTCTCCTACGGAACCGGCCGCGGCCACCCCGAGCTCTGCGAGTGGATCGCCACCGAGCTCCACGACATCGAGGCCGACCGGGTGATGGTCACCAACGGCTCGATGGAGGCGGCGGCGCTCCTGTTCCGCTACATGATCGAGCCCGGCGACCGGGTCGTCGTCGAGCAGCCCTCCTACGACCGGACGTTGCTGCTGCTCGGCCGCTCGGGCGCGGAGCTGGTGCCGGTCCGGCTCGAAGCGGACGGGATCGACGTCGAAATGCTCGAGGCGGCGCTATCCGGCGGGCCGATCAAGCTCGCCCACGTGATCCCGAACTTCCACAACCCCGCCGGCTGCACCCTCTCGGCGGAGAAGCGGGCGCGGCTCGTCGAGCTCGCCGCCGAGCGCGACTTCGTGATCTTCGAGGACGACCCCTACCGGCTGATCCGGTTCGGCGGCGAGGTCCACCCGACGATGCTCTCGCTCGACTCGAGCGAGCGGGTGATCCACGCCTCCTCGTTCTCGAAGACGGTCAGCCCGGGGGTCCGAGTCGGCTACCTCGCCGGCCCGCCGGAGCGGATCGCCACCCTCGCCAAGCGCGGCTCCGAGCACTACATCTCGCCGAACATGCTCGCCGAGTCGGTCGTGCTCGAGCTCTGCCGCTCGGGAGCGTTGAGCGAGAACGTCGAGTTCGTCAACGGCGCGCTGCGCGAACGCCGCGACGCGCTCGTCAACGCGCTCCGCGAACGCATCCCCGACGCCGAGTTCGTCGTCCCCGAGGGCGGCTACTTCCTCTGGCTGACGCTCGCCGACGACGTCGACACCCCGACCCTGCTCGAGGCGTCGCGCGACGAGGGAGTCGCGTTCGTCGCCGGCCCGGACTTCATGCTCGAGGGCGGAGAGTCGGCGCTGCGGCTGTCGTTCGCGAGCGTCCCCGTCGACCGGATCGACGACGGGATCGCGCGGATCGCCCGCGCGCTCGACGCGGTTCGCGCCGCGAGCGCGGCCTGAGCGTCGGCGCCCGACCGCACGGAAGGGGATTCACCGATCTCCTGTGTGGGCAAGTCGACGTCCGTCGGCGCGTCGCGTTCCGACCGTCGCGGATCTGACCGAAGCGTGCCGGGCTCAGCGCCCGTAGCGGTCGCTCGAGAGGACGAGCTGGTCCGGGAGCGGGGGGCGCGGCGGCGGCGCCGGGTTGGCGCGGACAGAGACGGTCTCGGCGACGCTGCGCGAGACCGAGTGGCTGCCGTCGCCGGAGGCGACGACGACAACGTCGTCGTCGGAGCTCTCGACGGTGCCCTCGAGGCCGGGGTGGAGGCCGGAGTCCTTGAGGTAATGCAGCAGCTCCTCGGCCTCGTTCTCGAACCGCAGGACGGTCACCTCGGCGCCGACCTCGCAGTCGGCGAGCAGCGCGCCGTGCTCGCGCACCCCCTCGACGATCGGATGCCCGTGCGGGCAGGTGGTCGCGTCGCCGATCGCGTTCAGCATCCGGTCCTCGAGCGTCGGCGACATCGCGTGCTCGAGTCGCTCGGCCTCTTCGTGGACCTCGTCCCAGGGGATGCCGAGGACGTCGGTGAGGAAGCGCTCGATCAGGCGATGGCGGCGGACGATCGCCTGGGCCTCGTTCCGTCCGTGCTCGGTGAAGTCGAGCGACTTGTCGTCGGCGCGGCTGACGTAGCCGTCGCTCTCGAGCCTGCCGATCATCTCGTGGACGGTCGGCGGTGAGAGCTGCATCGCCCGGGCGATGTTCGCGCCGGTGATCGGAAGCCCGGCCTCCTCGAGCCAGAACATCGTCTGCAGGTACTCCTCCTCAGCGACCGTGGCGTGCTCGTGCGACATCGCGCCTCCGATACTAGAGGCTCGCCAGACGCCCGCGCGGGATCCACGTCAAGCCTCTTGAGGCCTCGTCGAGGCCGCCGCCCGCCGCGGCCCGGGCGCGGCGTGAGAGGATGACGCCGGTGCAGATCGACTCCGCCACCACCGCGCTCGTCACCGGCGGATCACGGGGGATCGGGCTTGCGACGGGGCGGGCGCTCGCCGCCCGCGGCGTCCGGGTCGGCCTGCTGGCCCGGAGTCGCGACGGGCTCGAGGAGGCGGTCGCGAGCCTTCGTCCCTCCCCGGCCGGCGACCACCTGAAGCTGCTCGCCGACATCGGTCGCGGGCGCGAGGTCGAGCGTGCGGTCGAGCGGTTCGTCAGGCAGGCCGGCCGTCTCGACCTGATCGTCGCGAACGCGGGCATCGCCCATTACGGGCCGTTCGTCGGGTCCGACGTCGAGGATGCGGAGGAGATGGTCCGCGTCAACGTCCTCGGGACGATCTACACCGTCCGCGCCGCGCTCGGGCCGATGCTCGAGCGCCGCCACGGCCACGTCGTCGTCCTCTCCTCGGGTGCCGGCCTCCGCGCCTTCCCGGGCGCCGCCGTCTATGGCGGGACGAAGGCGTTCGGCCGCGGGTTCGCGGAGGCGCTCCGGCACGAGCTCGCCGGTACCGGCGTCGGCCTGACAACCGTGTTCCCGGGCGAGATCGCCACCGACCTCCACGCCCACGAGCGCGACCTGCTCCCGGACTGGCGCAAGAACGAGGAAGAGCTGCCGCCGGAGCCGCTCGCCGAGGCGATAGTCGACGCGGTCGCAGCCGACCGGCGCCGGGTGTTCGTCCCCAGGGTCGTCGGCCTGCTCGGGATCAACGGCGTCGCCCCCCGGCTCACCGACGTCCTGCTGGCGAAGATCCGCGGCCGGAGCGCGGCGCCGCGGCTCGACTGAACGCCGCCGAGGACGCCGCCGTGATCACCGGATCGGCGATCGGCATCACCTGCGGCGAGGTAGTCGATTGAATCGAGGCTCAGCGGAGCTCGGCCAGGGTCGAGACGACCGCCTCGTAGAACCCGTCGCCCATCCGACCCTCGGTGACGGTGACGTTGTCGTAGGCGGCGATCGCCTCGCGCATCTCCGGGTTTCGCTCCGGCCCGTTGGCGACGCAGAAGAAGCGGGCGACGACAGCCGCCGAGTCGAGGTCCTCGAGCGAGTCGCCGATCGCGATGCACTCCCCGGGCGAATAGCCCCGGGCGCGGATGTGGAACGCGACCCCCTTCGCCTTGCTCGCCCCGCCGGGTACGAGGTGGTAGGCGTGGGCGACGTCGATCCCGTCCATCGGTCGCGCGATCGCCCCGTTGTCGAGGAAGCGGAGGTCCTCGTGGCCGTGCTCGGCGAGCAGCGCGTTCGCCGCCGCGACGTCGACCTTGCCGCGGAACAGGTGCGAGAGCTTGCGCTCGGTGTGCCAGGGACGGTGCCACTCGAGCAGCCCCGGGAAGGCGTCGAACAGCAGGTCGGGGATGCCCGCGGCGAGCATCTTCTCGGCCGGGGTGCCGTCGTCGTCGGGGACCCACTCGCCGGTCAGCAGGGTCCGCTCGCCGTCGATCACCACCCCGCAGCCGGCCTCGTACACGTACGAGGTCTGGCCGATCAGGCGGGCGTCGGACATCACCTGCGGCTCGCGGCGCCCGGACATGATCACCACCTCGACGTCGGCCCGGTGGCAGGCCTCGAGCGCCCTCGCCTGACGGAGCGTGAACTCGCCCTCGGCGTCGCGGAACAGCGAGCCCCACTTGCCGAGCAGGGTGCCGTCGAGGTCGGTGTATACGCAGCGGAGTGCCATCGGAGCGCGGCCGCGTCCGGCTCGGGCCGGGCGCGACCGGTTTCGTAAGGTAGCCGGGATGGACGCGGTCGAGGTGAAGCGCAGTCCACGCGCGTGGAGGCTCGGCGGCCGGACGCTCTCGTTCCCGCCGCCGCTCGCCGCCGGGATCGTCAACGTCACCGACGACTCGTTCTACTCCGGCGCCCGCAGCGGCACCCCGCAACAGGCGGCGGCCGACGGCTTCGCCCTCGTCGAGGCCGGCTTCGATCTCCTCGACGTCGGCGCCGTCGCGGCGCGCAACGGCCCACCCGTCCCCGAGGACGTGGAGGCGGCCCGGCTCGTGCCGGCGATCGAGCGGCTCGCCGCCGAGGCCGACGTCCCGGTGCTCGCCGACACCTTCTCGGTCGAGGTCGCCGCGAGGGCGCTCGCGGCGGGCGCGGCGGGGATCAACGACATCGGCGGCGGTGGCGAGGAGATGCTCGACCTCATCGCCTCGAGCGGCTGCGGCTACGTGCTGATGCACATCGAGGGCGAGCCCCGCGCCGAACGGGCGATCCGGCGCTACGACGACCCGGTCGCACATCTGAAGGCATGGTTCGCGGACCGGATCGACCTCGCGCTGCGCCGGGGGGTGGCGCCGGAGCAGATCGCGCTCGATCCCGGTTTCGACTTCGACCTCTCCGTCGACGACGACCTCGAGCTGATGCGCGGCCTCGGCGAGCTGCGCGGCCTCGGCCATCCGCTGTTCGTCGCGCTCTCGCGCAAGGACTTCCTCGGCGCCCTCGCCGCCGGCTCGTGGGAGGAGCGCCTCGATGCCGACCGCAGGGAGGCCGCGACGCTCGCCGTCGTCGCGCTCGCGGTCGAGGCCGGGGCCGAGGTGCTGAGGCTCCATGACCGCAGCGCGCTCGACGCGATGCGCGTCGCGGCGGCGATCGCCGGGGTGGGGGGCGAAGCGACGGGTGGCTAGCGCGGCGGTCGCCGATGCGGCCTGGGGGCGTCTCGTCGAGGCCGGCCGGATCGACGAGCGTCTCGTCGCGACCACGGTCGAGCCCGCCCGCGAGCCCGAGCTCGCGCCGATCCCCGACGGGATCGATCCCGATCTGGTCGCGGCGCTGGCGCGGGTCGGGATCGAGCGGCTCTACTCGCACCAGCTCGCGGCGCACGAGGCCGCCGGGCGCGCGAACGTGATCACGACGAGCGGCACCGCTTCCGGCAAGTCGCTCAGCTTCAACCTCCCGGTGCTCGACTCGATCGCGCGCGATCCGAAGGCGCGCGTGCTCTACCTCTACCCGACCAAGGCGCTCGCCCAGGACCAGGCCCGAAAGCTCTCCGCGCTTGGGCTGCGCTCGCTCCGGCACGCGATCTACGACGGCGACACCCCGCGCGAGGACCGGGCCGCGATCCGCCGCCGCTCGAACGCGATCCTCACCAACCCCGACATGCTCAACGTCAGCCTCCTCCCGCACCACAAGCGCTGGGGCGACTTCCTCACCAACCTCCGCTGGGTCGTCGTCGACGAGGCCCACACCTACCGTGGGGTGTTCGGCTCACACGTCGCGAACGTGCTCCGGCGGCTGCGCCGGGTCGCCGCCGTCTACGGCTCAGCGCCGCGGTTCGTCTGCGCATCGGCGACGATCGCGAACCCGGTCGAGCTCGCCGAGACCCTGGTCGGCGAGCCGTTCGAGCTCGTCGGCTCCGACGGCGCCCCGCGGGCGCGGCGGCGGATCGGGATGTGGAACCCGCCGGTGATCGACCCGAAGACGATGACCCGGCGCTCGGTCCTCTCCGAGGCCTCGGAGCTGCTCGCCGACCTCGTCGTCGCGGGGGCGCGGACGATCTGCTTCCAGCGCAGCCGCCGCGGGATCGAGCTGATCCAGCGGTTCGCCGGGATGCGGCTCGAGGAGCGCGGCCACCGCGAGCTCGCCCGGAGGATCGCTCCGTACCGGGCCGGCTACACCCCGCAGCAGCGGCGCGAGATCGAGGCGCGGCTCACCGAGGGCGACCTGCTCGGCGTCGTCGCCACCGACGCGCTCGAGCTCGGGATCGACATCGGCGAGCTCGACGCGGCGATCTGCGTCACGTTCCCGGGCACCGTCGCCAGTCTGCGGCAGATGTGGGGCCGGGCGGGGCGGCGTAACGACGGGATCGCGCTCTACGTCGCCGGCAACGACGCCCTCGACCAGTTCTTCTGCCGCCACCCCGACGAGTTCATCGGCCGCCCGGTCGAGGCGGCGATCCTCGACCCGGCGAACGAGCGGATCCAGTCCGGGCACGTCCTCGCCGCCGCCTACGAGGCGCCGCTCGGCGGGACCGGGGCACAGCCGGGCGCCCGCGACGACGAGGTCCTCGGGCCGGGCTGGCGCGAGCGCGCCGAGGCGCTCGCGACCGCGGGGCGGCTGCGGCGCGCGCGCGACGGCCGCTTCCTCCCCCGCGGCCCCGGGTTCCCCGCGGGCGAGATCCCGCTGCGGTCGGCATCGGCGGACTCGGTCGCGGTGGTCGAGCGCGAGTCGGGCGAGCTGCTCGGCGTGGTCGAGGCCGAGCGCGCCTTCGACACCGTCCACCCCGGGGCCGTCTACCTGCACCTCGGCCGCTCCTACGTCGTCCGCGAGCTCGACGTCGACTCCCGCCGCGCTGTCGTCGACTCGTTCGACGGCGACTGGTACACCCAGGCGAAGAAGGAGACCGAGGTCTTCATCGAGCGCCTCGGCGAGCGCCGCGAGGTCGCCGGCGCCGAGCTCAACTTCGGCGAGATCTCGGTCACCGAGCAGGTGATCGCCTACCAGCGCAAGGGCCTCGGCGACCACGAGGTGATCGACATCGTCGCCCTCGACCTACCGGAGACGAACTTCCCGACCCAGGCGCTCTGGTACACGCTCCCCGACCGGCTCGCCGGCCCGGGCGCGCTCCCGCCCGAGGTCCTGCTCGGCGCGCTGCACGCGACCGAGCACAGCCAGATCGCCGTCCTGCCGCTGCTCGCGATGTGTGATCGCTGGGACATCGGCGGCCTGTCGACCAACGTCCACTTCCAGACCGGCCAGCCGACGATCTTCATCTACGACGGCCACCCCGGCGGGGTCGGCATCTCCCACCGCGGCTACGAGCGCTTCGAGCGCCTCGTCGCCGACGCGTCGCGGCTCGTCGCCGAGTGCCCGTGCGAGGACGGCTGCCCGTCGTGCATCCAGAGCCCGAAGTGCGGCAACCTCAACGAGCCCCTCCACAAGGCCGGCGCGCTCGAGCTGATGGACCGGATGATCACCGCGATCGGCGCCGAGCGGCGGCCGGCGCGGGCGGGCTGAGCAGCTCAGGCATCGCGATCCCGGCCGCGCGCTGGCCCGCCGCCGCGGGGCTATCCGACCGGCGCCAGCAGCCCCTTCTTTCCCTCGAACGCGAACAGCAGCAGGTCGACCATCCGGAACGTCTTCTTGTTCGGACCCAGATTCGGGCGCCAGGTTGGATCGCGGACGATCGATGCCCGGCTCCCCTCGATCGCCCGGTGGAAGCTCTCGGCGACGACCCGCGCGCCGACCCCCTTCAGCCGACCGCCGTTGAACTCGGCCTCGCGGAGGATGTAGAACCACAGCGGGGTGTCTCGGAGGAGCGCGTCGCGCTGGGACGTCGTCAGGCCGTCGAGCCCGACCCCTTGTCGCCCATCCCGGATCTGAGCCCTCGAGAGCCGGGTGACGTTCACGCCGCGGCTCCTCAGGAACCTGACCATCTGCTGGCCGGTTGCCAGTTTCACCATCCGTCCCCGGCGGAGGTTGCGAACTGCGAGGTTGGCGTCCTTGGCGGGGAAGCCCGGCAGGTTTCGTAGCGGGTTGACGAGCCGCGTGTCGATCCGCATCGCGCGATTGAACTTCGCCGGCGGCACGACGAGGTTGGCCCTTCCGGCCTCCCCGAAGTCATACAGCCGGCGGAAGTCGGCGATCCAGTTGCTGGGAAGCCGGGTGTCCCCGCCGAGGTCCCCGCTTCCGGCGGAGAACAGGAACAGGAAGTCGAGCGTCCCCAGCCCGTTGTCGAAGATCCGATTCCAGTTGTAGTTGCGCCGGATCATCGAGTGACCGACCCGGAAGGACGCGACCGAGAACTCGACCGGCATCGTCGGCACGCTGATCGGTGGCGCTCCAACCTCGAACGCCTTGCGTCCCGCGTTGAAGACACCGTTGACCACGCCGGGGGCGCAGATCCGCGGCAGGTAGTCGGTCCGCAGCATCCACTGGTAGTGCCTCGTGACGACGCCCCTCGCTCGGGCGAACCGCTTGCCGTCGGGGACCGAAGCCGGCAGCGAGTCGACGACCCGGTTGTGGAACCGGATCATCGCGAGGTGGGTCTGGGCGACGGCGAGATTCTCGTCGTTTCGCGGGTCGGGGATGATCGCGCGACGCTTCTTCGTCGCGGTGTTTCCCGCCCCACGCGGGAGGTCGAACCCGTCCTTCGCAGCGATCCCGTCGGCGGCCCGGGTCTTGCCCATCCTCAGATGCACGCCGTCGTCCTCGTAGAACCGAGCCGAACTCGGGTCGTTCGGCCCGGCGCCGTAGAGCGAGTCGAGGTCGAGGCTCGGCGAGCGGCCCTGGACGAGGTCCGCCGGGGAGATGTTCTCGCCGAGCATCACCTTTGTCCTGTCGAAGGTCAGGTCGTGGTCGACGAACTGACCCAGGTACGTGAACCCTGCCGGGATCCGAGCCGGGGCGCCTCCCGCCGAGATCATCTCCTTCCCGAGCCGTTCGAGGCTGGACTCGCTCAGCTGGTGCCCGACCCCGCTCGGGCCGATGCGGGAGAAGCGAAACGGCGGCGTGGCCGCAGCCGCCGTGGTTGCCAGCGTCTCCTCCCGTCCGCCGCGGCTCTCGCTGAGCAGGCCCTCACCGACGATGAAGTAGCTCTCGGTGCCATGGTGCTCCATGCTGCCTCCTGGGTCGGGTCGAGTGTCAGCCTCGACGATCCCACCCGCCTCTCGCGGTGTCAACGCGAGCGCGCGTCCGCGATCCCTCCGATTCGGGGTGCCGGCGGCCTGTGAGCGTCAGCCGCTCGGGTCGGAGGGGCGATTGGCGCTCGCCGAGGCGACCTCGGGCTGGACGAGCAGGCGCTCGATGAACCGCCGCTCGGCGGCGAGCGCGAACGAGTCGAGGAACCCGAAGACGTTGAACTCGTAGTCCGCCACGCCGGACTCGGCCGCGACGCGGCGGAGGAGCTCCTCGACGGTCCGCTCGACCGCCTCGGGCGACGGCGGCTCGGACCTGCCCGCGACCGGCCTGAGCACGACGACCGCCTCGACGCGGTCGTGCTCGCCG
This sequence comes from Solirubrobacterales bacterium, assembly GCA_035461385.1. GTDB lineage: Bacteria > Actinomycetota > Thermoleophilia > Solirubrobacterales > 70-9 > DATHVI01. Next base: position 6,066 of record DATHVI010000015.1, on the reverse strand, counting down.
GCTTCGGCGAGCTGGTCGCGAAGCTCGGGATCGACGCGGGGCCGACTCGCGCCCATCATTCCCGCGCCGCGGCGCGTGACCGGGCCGGCGCGATCAGCTCGTCAGCTCCCTCAGCGCCCGCACGGCGTCGGGCATCCCGCGGTTCGCCCTGCCGGGCGGCATCCGGGCGCTGCGCCGGCACGAGGCGAGGATCGCCCGCTCGAGCCTGTCGACCCGGACGCGCGGCTTGGCCTCGATCAGCAGCGCGGCGAGGCCGGCCACGTGCGGGGTCGCCATCGAGGTTCCATCCATCGCCTGGTAGCCCCGGCCGGGGCGGGCCGAGATCACGTTCACCCCGGGCGCGACCAGGTCGGGGACCAATGGGTCGACCTTGCGCTTGAACCGCTGGCTCGACGAGAACCAGGCGACGCGCCGGCGGGTGTTGCTCGCGCCGACACAGAGCGCGATGCCGTAGTTGCCCGGCGACCGGCTCGTCCCCGGTCCCTCGTTGCCGACCGCGAACACCGGCAGGACGTTGCGGCGGCGCAGCGCCGCGGTGAGGGGACGGAAGTCGTCCCACATCCCGGGGAAGCCGAGCGACATGCTGAGCACGCGGACGCCGCGGCCGACCGCCCAATCCATCCCGCCGAGGACGCGAGCGAGGACGTCGCCGCCCTCGATCACGATCGCGCTGGCGAGCTTCGCCCCCGGGGCGACGCCGACGTGACGCTTGTTGGCGACCTGGCGGCCGGCGATCGTCGCCGCGGTGTGGGTGCCGTGGGCTTCGGTGTCGTGGGGGTCCGGCGCGGGCCGGACCCGCCGGCCGAGGAAATCGAACTCTGCGAAGTGCTGGATCGCCCCCCGGAGGGTCCTGTGGCGGCCGTCGACCCCGGTATCGAGGTGGCCGACGAGGACGCCGGCGCCGGAGAGCCCCTGTTCCCACAGCTCCTCGACGCGGAGCGCCCTGATCCCCCAGGTGAGGCGCTGGGTGAGCTGTGCCGAGGCGGCTCGCGTGGGTCGGATCGGGAACAGGCGCGGCGCTCCGGTGACCTCCTCGACACGGTTGTCACGGCGCAGCGCCGCCAGGCCCGCGCCGGTCACGGTGCCGTAGGCGATGCCGAGGTTGGGGAAGTAGCGAACCGCCGGCGGGAGCTCGGCGGCGCGGGCCTTCTCGCTCGCGGCCTCGATCGCGAGCGCCGTCTGCTGGCTGAGCTCGGAGGCGACGAAGTCGTCCTCGAGCTTCGCGACCGTATCCTTGCTCGCCGCCGGTTCCGCGAGGACGCAGAGCACCGGAGCGACACCCGAGGCGGCCAACTCCTCCTGGACGAATCGCGACACGCTGTGGGCACCCTAGCGCGGCGGCCGCGATCGAGAAGCCACGTCGCCGCGACTGTCCGCCGCCGCGGCGATTACGGTCACGGCGATGGAGGGCGAGGGCGCCCCGAAGGGCGTCGCGAGGACCTACGAGCGCGGCAGCGAGGAGTTCACGCGCACGCTGGCGCTGAGCGACGGAGTGTTCGCGATCGCGATGACGCTGCTGGTGGTGACGATCGCCCTGCCGACGCTCCGCGACGGCGGCAGCGCGAGTGAGCTGCTCGACGTCCTCAACGACCTCAGTCCGAGCGTGATCAGCTTCTTCATCAGCTTTGCGGTGATCGCCCGCTACTGGGTCGCGCACCAGAAGCAGTTCTCGATGCTCGTCCGGATGGACCGTCCGTTCATCGGCCTCAACCTCGTCTACCTCGCCTTCATCGCCCTGCTGCCGTTCCCCACCGACCTGCTCGGGAACTACTTCGAGAACCCGATCTCGGTGACGGTCTACGCGATCACTGTCGGGATCGTCAGCGGGATGGAGGTGGTCCTGTTCGTCTACGCCCACCGCAACCGCCTGCTCGCGACGCAGCTCCCGGAGGAGGTCTACCGCTGGGGCGTCCGCCAGGCGAGCGCGCCGCTGGCCTTCTTCGTGATCTCGATCCCGGTCGCGTTCGTGAGCACGACGATCGCCGTCGTGCTCTGGTTCGGCGCGGTCCCGCTGGGCTTGGCCGGCAACCGCAGCAAGCCGGCGCAGGCGGACGCCTACCTGGGCTGAGGCACCCCGGCCCGGGGGCGGGCGGACGAGGCGCCCGCTGCCGACACTCGACGCTAGCCTTATCCGCGCGGCGAGGTAGCTCAGTTGGTAGAGCACACGACTGAAAATCGTGGTGTCGCCGGTTCGATTCCGGCCCTCGCCACTTCTACTCGCCGTTGGCGTCGCGCGACGAACGGCGATTCGCCCACCTCCTGTGTGGGTGGATCGACGTCCGTCCTGGGCCGGTCCGCCGTGTCCTACGCGCGTTAGGTATGATCCTAATCATATTAGGCTACGGAAGGATCGACTTATGCGCACGCGACAGGTGACCGACAGCATCATCCAGGCGACGAGGCTCGGGGTGGTGAACGCCTACTTCGTCCGCGAGCCGGATGGGCTGACCCTCGTCGACACGACGCTCGCGGGCGGCGCCCGGGCCCTGCTTCGAGCCGCGGACGACCTCGGCGCCCCGATCCGGAGGATCGCGCTCACCCACGGCCACAGCGACCACGTCGGCTCGCTCGACTCGCTCCGCGAGCGCCTCGGCGACGCGGTCGAGGTGCTCGCCCCGGCGCGGGACGCGCGGATCATGGCCGGAGACCGGTCGCTCGAGCCCGAGGAGGGCGACCGCAAGCTCCGGGGCGGCTGGCCGAAGGTCGCGACTCGACCCGACGTCCAGCTCGAGCCCGGCGACCGGGTCGGCAGCCTCGAGGTGGTCGCGAGCCCCGGGCACACCCCCGGCCACGTCGCCCTGCTCGACACGCGCGACCGCGCCCTGCTCGCCGGCGACTCCTTCCAGACCCTCGGCGGGACGGCAGTCGCCGGCCAGATCAACCGGCGGTTCCCGTTCCCGGCGCTCTCGACCTGGGACCCCGACCGCTCGCTGGCGAGCGCGCGCAGGCTGCGGGCACTCGAGCCGACCCTGCTGGCGCCCGGCCACGGCCGCGCCCTGCACGGTCCCGGCCCGGCGATCGACGCCGCGATCGCCCGGGCGGCTGCCTGATGCCCCGGGCCGGCCTCGACGCCGAGGCCGTGGTCGACGCCGCGGCGGAGATCGCCGACGCCGACGGCCTCGACGCACTCCGCCTCGCCACCGTCGCCCGGGCGCTCGGGGTCCGGGCCCCGTCGCTCTACGTTCACGTCGGCGGCATCGACGACCTTCGCCGCCGCCTCGGCGCCCGCGGCGCTCGCGGGCTCGCCGCCGCCCTCCGAACCGCGACCGTCGGCCGCGCTCGCGGCGAGGCCCTGCGCGGCGCCGCCGCCGCGTACCGCGAATACGCTCGCGAGCACCCGGGCGCCTATGCCGCCGCTCAGCGCGCACCGGACCCCGCCGACGCCGACGCGGTCGCCGCCGCGGACGAGGCGGTCGCCGTCTTCGGAGCCCTGCTCGCGGGCTACGGCCTCGGCGGTGCCGACGCGATCCACGCCACCCGGGCGGTGCGCTCGGCCCTTCATGGGTTCGTCGCCCTCGAGGCATCCGCCGGCTTCGGCCGGCCCGAGAGCGTCGACGAGACCTTCGCCCGCCTGGTCGAGATGCTCGACCGTGGGCTCGCCGGGGCCGGGGACGGCTAGCCCGGTTGCCCCCCGGCGCAGCGAGCTGCGGCGGCGGGTGGTCGTAAAGCTCGCAAACCGGGTATGGATGCGCCATGGAGCGCGTCTCGTCCCCCGCCGACCTCACCGTTCGGGCGTGGTGGCACGCGCTCCGCGACGCGCTGAAGGAGTTCGCCGAGAAGGGCCTGATGCAGCGGGCGGCGGCCCTCGCCTACTTCGCGATCCTCTCGATCCTCCCCGGCGTGATCGTCCTCGTCGCCCTGCTCGGGGTGTTCGGGCACGAAGGCACGATCGACAGCGCGTTGCGGATCGTCGACCAGCTCGGCGCCGAGCAAGGCGTCGACGCGCTACGCGGGGCGATCGAGAGCGCTGTCGAGAGCAGCCGCGCGGCCGGGTTCGCCCTCGTTCTGGGCTCGGCACTGGCGCTGTGGACGGCGTCCGGCTACATGGGCTCGTTCATGCTGGCGATGAACGACGTCTACGAGACCGACGAGGCGCGGCCATTCTGGAAGCGCCGACCGATCCAGCTCGTGATCACGCTGGCGGTGGTGGTGACGATCGCGATCGCGATCCTGGCGCTGTTTTTGACCGGCCCGATCGCCGAGGCGATCGGCGACGAGATCGGGATCGGCGACGCAGCCCTGACCGCGTGGTCGATCGGCAGGTGGCCGCTCCTGTTCGCGCTCGCCGCCGCCGTGATCGGCCTGCTCTACAAGCTGGCGCCGAACACCGGGCGCAAGCGGCGCTTCCGCTGGATCCTCCCCGGCAGCATCCTCGCGACCCTGCTCTGGCTGGCCGGCTCGGCCGGGTTCTCCCTCTACGTCTCGAACTTCGCCTCCTATTCGAACACCTACGGCGGGCTGGCGGGAGTCGTCGTCTTTCTGATCTGGCTGTGGCTCTCGAACATGACGGTTCTCCTCGGTGCCTGCTTCTCGGCCGAGCTCGAGCGCACCGCGGTCGCGGCGCGGCGGGTCGACCACGACGAGCTTCGTCCCCTCGACGACGCTGCCGGACCCGCCGCGACCGCGCCCACGGACGAGCCGACGCCGACCCGACCCGCGGGCGAGCGGGGTCCCGAAAGCCCGAGCTGATCGCGGCTAAGGGGGCGAATCGAGCCGTCCGGGTCGCTCTCTAATTTGAGTCGCATGCCGGAGCAGGTGAGCATCGAGGCGATCCAGCGCCCGCTCGAGGCGTCCTCGAACGGCGCCGCGAGTGCTCCGGTGAACGGCACGCCGGCGGCGCGGCGGTTTGTCCGCGACCTCGCCGAGGGCGACGACGTCGTCGCCGTGTTCGCGGTCCGCGAGCGGGAGCGGCGAAGCCGGCGCAGCGGCGAGGACTTCCTGCGGCTCGTCGTCGCCGACCGCACCGGCACGGTCGAGGCCGTCGCCTGGGAGGGCGTCGACGAGCTGTTCGCGGTCGCCGAACCGGGCTCCGTTGTCGTCCTCGAGGGACGGTTCTCCGTCCACCCCCAGTACGGGGCGAAGATCACCCTGCGGGCGCTCCGGGCGGCGCGCGCGGGGGAGTTCGAGCACGCCGACCTGGTCGAGGGCCCGCAGGTCTCGCTCGAGCGGCTCGAGGCTGACCTGCGCGAGCTGATCGCGACGATCCAGCACCCACGGCTCCGGTTGCTGCTCGACCGCCTGATCGGCGAGGACGCTCCGGGGTGGCCGCGCTTCCGCGACGCCCCGGCGGCGAAGTACTACCACGAGGCTTACCGCCACGGACTGCTCCACCACACGGTGACGATGGCGCAGGCGGTGAACGCCGCCGCGTCGGCGTTCCCGACGGTTGACCGCGACGTCGCAGTCACCGGCGCGCTCCTCCACGACATCGGCAAGACCCGCGCGTACAACGACGACCCGCTGGCGATCGACCTCACCGACGCTGGCCGGCTCCAGGGCGAGATCGCGCTCGGCTACTACGTAGTCCGCAGGGCGATCGAGTCGATCGACGGGTTCGAGCCCCCGCTCGCCCAGGCGATCCTCCACATCATCCTCTCGCACCACGGCTCCCACGAGCACGGCTCGCCGGTCGTCCCCGCGACCCGGGAGGCGACGCTGGTCCACGCGATCGACAACCTCGGCGGCAAGCTCGGCAGCTTCGACCGGATCGAGCGCGAGCTCCCCGACGGCGAGGTCTGGTCGCGGTTCGACCGCGGGATCGCTTCGGCCGCCTACTTCCCGGCGCGCGCGGCGTAGGCCGGCTCGTCGTCCGCCCGGTGCGCCCTCCGGAGGGGCGGAATTTGCGGATTTCCGCGCACTTTCGACTCCGTTGATGGGTTTGCGAGCCCCCGGCCGTGACTATCCTCAGGTGCGTTGGGCCGAGACACAGAGTGTCTCGGCAGTCGCAGTCAAGTCGGGGCGAGACACATGGTGTCTCGCCAGTAGCAGGTAAGGCCGCGACGCGGCCGTAGATGAGGGGCGGCGCAGCCGCCGCAGGAGGCTGATGGCCAAGGACACCGAGAAGCT
>DATHVI010000014.1:0-3000 GCA_035461385.1 Solirubrobacterales bacterium | reverse complement strand
CCCGCTTCGACCGCGACCCGGGCACCGGCGAGCTCGCCTACGAAGGCTGCATCAGCTCGGACAGCGAGGTCGGCGGCTGCGCGCCGATACCCGGCGCGACGGCGTTCGGCGTGGGCACCGGCCTCGATGGGCTGTTCTCGGTTGCGGTGAGCGCCGACGGCGAGCGGGTCTACGCGGCCTCCTTCGACGGTGACGCGGTCGCCAGGTTCGACCGCGACGTGCTGACGGGCGCGCTCACCTACGAGGACTGCTCGAGCTCGAACGCGGACGTAGGCGCCTGCACCCCGATCCCGGGCGCGACAAGCGGCGGCACCAACACCGGCCTCGATGCGCTCCGCGCCGTCGCCGTCTCGGCGGGCGGGGAGAGCATCTACGCGGCGTCCTTCGACGGTGACGCCGTCGCTCGCTTCGACCGCGATCCCGCCGAGCCGGCTCCGAATCAGTTCAGCTTCGTGAAGCTGACCCGCAACAGGCGCCGCGGGACCGCGCGGCTGACGGTGCGGGTGCCGGCCTCCGGCAGGCTGATCCTCGCCGGTCCAGGCGTGAGGCGGGCGAGCCGGGCGACGACCGGTCCCGGCCCGGTGGCGCTTCCCGTCGTCGCGCGGGGCCGAGCGGCGAAGCAGCTTCGGCGCCGCGGCACCGTCAGGGTCTCGGCGAGGGTCACGTACACACCGGACGGCGGCGCACCGCGAACGAAGGCGAAGCGGATCAAGCTCGTTCGGCGGCGCTGACGAGGCCCCCCGCTGCCCCGGGCATTCGGGGTCGGTGGGTGACGGGGAGGTCTCCGACGGCGGGCGGCTAAGGTCGGCGGAGTGACGGCGCTGGCCGGGAGGACGATCCTCATCACCGGGTCGACGGCCGGGCTCGGGCTCGAGGTAGCGCGCCGTCTCGTATCGGCCGGGGCGACGGTGCTCGTCCACGGCCGCGACCCGGGGCGGCTCGAGCGGGCGCTGGTGGCGGTCGGAGGCGGCCGCCGCGACGGGCGCGTCCACGGCCTCCTCGCCGACCTCGCCTCGCTCGACGCGACGCGCCGCCTCGCCCGCGACGTCGCCGTCGAGTTCGGCCGGCCCGACGTCCTCGTCAACAACGCCGGCGTCGCGAGCATCTCCGGCCCACGGCGCGAGAGCGCCGAGGGGTACGAGCTCACGTTCGCCGTCAACTATCTCGCCGGGTTTCTGCTGACCCTGGAGCTGCTGCCGGCGCTGCGCGCCGCGGCATCGGCGCGGGTCGTCAACATCGCCTCGATCGGGCAGGCGCCGATCGACCTCGACGACCTGATGCTCGAGCGGGCCTACGACGGCAATCGCGCCTACGCGCGGAGCAAGCTCGCCCAGGTGATGTTCACGTTCGAGCTCGCCGAGCGGCTCGTCGCCGCCGGCGAGCCCGGGGTGACCGTGAACGCGCTGCACCCGGCGACGCTGATGGACACGGCGATGGTCCGGGGAACGCTCGGACGCCCGCGATCGACGGTCGCCGAGGGGGCCGAGGCGACGCTGCGGCTGATCGCCGCGCCCGAGCTCGAGCGCGTCAGCGGGCGCTACTTCGACGGCGTCGACGAGTCGGCAGCCGATCCGCAGGCGTACGACCGCGACGCCCGGCGGCGGCTTTGGGCGCTGAGCGAGGAGCTCACCGGAACCCGGTTCGGGTGAGCTGCGGCCCGCCGGCGGAAGCGACGGCGCCCTCCGGGGTGTCGATCGGCTAGGTTGCGGGCGTCGACCGAGCGGAGGCATGAATTGGCCCTTGACTCAAGCCAGCTGAAGCGGGCGCCGCTGTTCGCGGACGTCCCCGACCAGAGCCTGGACAAGATCGCCCCGTTCACCACCATCGACGAGTTCCCCGAGGGGAAGGTGGTGATCCGGGAGGGCGGCTACTCGAACGACTTCTACGTCATCGACGAGGGCACGGCGAAGGTCGAGCGCGGGGGCGAGGAGATCGCCGAGCTCGGCCCCGGCGACGTCTTCGGGGAGCAGGGCCTGCTCGAGAAGGAGATGCGCTCCGCGACCGTGGTTGCGACCTCGACCCTGCGGGTGATCAAGATCGAGCGCTGGGAGCTCGCCCGGATGCGCAAGGCGATGCCGGAGGTGGTCGAGCAGCTGCAGCGGACGGTCGAGGAGCGCTCGGGCTCGTAGCCCGGCCGCTCCGGCCCGCAGCCGGTTGCCAGGGTCCGGACGCCGGTATAGACTCGCGGCCGACATACGGTCGGTGGTCAAGGGAAGTCCGGTGCAAGACCGGCGCGGTCCCGCCACTGTGACCGGGTAGGCGACGCCGCACGGCGATGAGCCAGCCACTGGGAGCGCCACAGCGCCCCCGGGAAGGCGCGGCGGGCGATCCCGGAAGCCAGGAGACCTGTCCCCGGCCAGCCAACTCGACCCTCGAGGAAGGGCAGGCTCAGATGCACACATCCGTTCCTCCGGCAAGACGCCGGCTCTGGTTCGCGCTCGCCTTGGTGGCTGGCGCATCGATGCTCCTCGTCACCGCCGGCGATGCCGCCGCGACGGCCACGAGCTCGGTCCATCTTCGCGTCGAGGGGCGCGACGGGACGCTCGAGTCCGGGCGCGGCTACGTCGCCGGCACCGTGCGAACCAGGCGCGCCGTCGGCCCCGACCCGGGCTGCGCGAATCGCAAGGGCAAGCCCCGGTTCCGGGGCGCGACCCCGATCGGGGCCCTCGGGCTCGCCGGACAGCACAACGACCGGCTGCGGCCGCTGCGGATGCGGCTCACCGACTTCGGCTGGCAGCTCTGCCAGGCCGGCGCGGGCGCGCGCCAGAAGAGCTTCGGCACCGAGGCCGGCGACTTTGGCGGCTGGCTGTACCGGATCAACCACCAGCCGGGGTTCGCGGCGATGGACCAGGTCACGCTGAGGCCGGGCGACGAGCTGCTCGTCCACTACGCGGTCTTCCCGGCGCCCGGGTCGGGGCTCGAACCGCTCAACAACGGCCGTGAGCTCCTCCTCCGCCAGGTGCCTGCCCGGGCGACGCCCGGCGAGCCGTTCGCGGTCCG
>DATHVI010000013.1:0-5591 GCA_035461385.1 Solirubrobacterales bacterium | reverse complement strand
GGCCCGCCGACGTCGCCGCCGACGCGGGCACCGGGCTCGGGCTCGCGATCGTCAAGGCCGTCGCCGAGACCCACGGCGGCAGCGGCACCGCCGGCAGCAGCGAGTCCGGCGGCGCTCGGTTCGAGGTCCGGCTCCCGCTCGCGGGCGCGCCGCGCGCGGCCTCGACGCGAGCCGGCGCGCCCCGGTAGGCGGGTTCCGGGACGTCCGCCTTTCTTTAGCCGCGCTTAAGCGCCGTGGCTACGCTGGTATCCGGACGAGACACCCGCCCATCGGGGACCCCCACCATTCCCCCTGATGGGCGTGCTTGGTCAGTCTGGCCAGGCGGGCCGCCGGGTTTCTCCCTCCCTGAATCCGGCGGCCCATTTTTTCGGCAACCCACTGCCGCCTCCTCCGCTCCCGCTTGAATCCCTGGCCCGCGGCTGCGCCGCGGGCCTTTCGCCGCGGGCCTTTTGATCTGCTCCCGCGTCCGGGGGCGGCGGGTTTCGCGCAAGCCGCAGGCATTCAGCGGACTCGTCGTTTTCGCGACTTCGTCGCTGCCCCCGGCCAAGCCAGCGTCGCTCGTGAGAATCAGCGGCGCTCGGGGACTTAGCCAGCGTCGCTCGTGGACTCAGATCTCTACGACTATCGGGAGGATCATCGGGCGGCGGCGGAGGCGGTCGTAGACGAAGGCGGCGATGTCGTCGTGGAGATCGTCCTCGAGCAGCATCGGGTCGCGGGGGTCCTCACCTTCGCGGTTCGCGCCGGTGATCGTCGTCTCGACGACCTCGCGCAGCTCGGCGATCAGCTCGCCGGCGGCGTCCTCGTCGAGGAAGGGGACGCCGCGGAAGATGATCTCCGGCGCCGAGACCGACGAGCCGTCGTCGGCGGAGACGGTGGCGACGACGATGAAGATCCCGTCGGCCGACAGGCGGCGGCGGTCGCGCAGGGCGACGTCATCGGGATCGCCGATGTCGACCCCGTCGACGAAGATCATCCCCGCGTGGACGTCGTCTCCGAAGGCCGCGCCGGCGTCACCGATCTCGAGCGCGACGCCGTTGCGGCCGACGAAGATCCGCTCACGGTCGATCCCGACCGCCTCGGCAAGCTCGGCGTGGAGCCGCAGCCGCTTGTGGTCGCCGTGGGCCGGGAACGCGAAGCGCGGGCGGGTCAGGTTGAGCATCAGCTTCAGCTCCTCGCGCGAGCCGTGACCGGAGACGTGGATCGGCGCGTCGGCGGCGGTCACGACCCGCGCCCCGATCTCGTAGATCCGGTCGATCGTCTCGTTCACGGCCCGTTCGTTGCCCGGGATCGGGGTCGCCGAGAAGATCACCGTGTCCCCCGAGTGGAGCTCGATGTCGCGATGCTCGTGGTGGGCCATGCGGCGCAGCGCCGACAGCGGCTCCCCCTGGCTCCCGGTCGAGACCGCGATCACCCGCTCGTCGGGGAAGTCCTCGATCTCCTTCGGGGAGATCAGCAGGCCGTCGGGGGCGTTCGCGATCCCGAGGTTGCGGGCGATGTTGAAGTTCTTGCGCATCGACCGGCCGACGAGCGCGACCCTGCGGTCGAGCTGCGCCGCCGCGTCGATGACCTGCTGCACGCGGTGGACGTTCGAGGCGAAGCAGGTGACGATCGCCCGGCCCCCGCAGCGCGCGAACTCGTCGAGCAGGGCCGGCCCGACGCTCGCCTCCGAGGCGACGACGCCGGGCCGGTCGGCGTTGGTCGAGTCTCCGTAGAGGCAGAGCACGCCCTCGGACCCCAGCTCGGCCAGCCGGGCGAGGTCGGCGGGGCGCCCGTCGACCGGCGTCTGGTCGAAGCGGTAGTCGCCGGTGACCAGGACAACGCCGCGGCCCGTGTGGAGTGCGATCGCGCGCGCGTCGGGGATCGAGTGCGACATGTGGATCATCTCGATCTCGAACGGGCCGGCCGCGACCCGCTCGCCGGCATCGAGGGTGATCAGCGGCGCATCGCGGATCTTGTGCTCCTCGAGCTTCGAGCGGACGAGGCCGATCGTCAGTGGGCCGCCGTAGATCGCTGCCGGCATCCCGATCTCGCGCAGCACGTAGGGCAGCGCCCCGACGTGGTCCTCGTGCCCGTGGGTGAGGACGATCGCCTCGATGTCCCCGCTTCGCCCTCGCAGCGACGAGAAGTCGGGGAGCACGAGGTCGATCCCGTGCATCTCGGTGGTCGGGAACATCAGCCCGGTGTCGACGACGACGAGCCGCCCCTCGGACTCGACCACGGCCATGTTCTTGCCGATCTCCCCCAGCCCTCCGAGGGGGAGGATGCGTACGTCGCTTTGCGCCAACTATTGCGCTCCCGCGGCCGAGAGCAGGCCCTGGTGCTCGAGCGCGGCGCGAACCGTCGCCCGCTCGGCGTCGGTTGCGGGGACCAGCGGCAGCCGCAGCGTCCCCCCGATCACCCCGAGCGCCTCGAGCGCCGCCTTGATCGGAATCGGGTTCGGCGCCACGGTGAGCGCCGCGTAGACCTCGGCCAGCCGGCGATCGATCTCTGCCGCCCGCGTCGCGTCACCCTCCCCGAGCGCCTCGTAGAGCTCGCGCATCTGCGGGCCGACCACGTGCGAGGCGACGAGGATTCCGCCGACGCCGCCGAGCTCGAGCGTGCGCAGGAAGATCTCGTCGTTGCCCGCGAGCAGGTCGAGCCCCTCGATCGGCGCGAGCTCGTCGTTGTTCGCCTGCTTCACGGCGACCACGTTCGGGAGGCAAGCGAGGTCGGCGAGCAGGTCGGGCGGGAGGTTGGTCACGCACCGCGAGGGGATGTTGTAGAGGACGATCGGCGTCTCGCCGGCGGCCTCGGCGACGGCCGCGAAGTGGGCCTCGAGGCCGGCCCGATTCGGCTTGTTGTAGTAGGGGGTGACGACGATCACCGCGTCGGGGCCGAGCGCGCACGCGGCCCGGGTCAGCTCGACGCTGTGACGGGTGTCGTTCGACCCGGTGCCGGCGATCACCGTCGCCTCGCCGCCGACCTCGTCGAGCACGGCCTCCACCAGCCGGAGCTTCTCGGAGTCATCGAGGGTCGGCGACTCGCCGGTCGTGCCGGCGACGACGAGGCCCTGCGAGCCGTGATCGACGAGATGGCGGGCCAGGCGCCGGGCGCCCTCGAGATCGAGCGCGCCGTCGCCCGCGAACGGGGTCGCCATCGCCGTTATCACGCCGCGGATCGCCGCCATCTGCTCCTAAGTATCGCGGCCGGCGAAGACGGGCGGCGTCCGCCCCGCCCACGGCCGCTCGCGCTCGAGCTGGGCGGCGACGCGGATCAGCAGGTCCTCGCGGCCGTACGGGGCGATCAGCTGGACCCCGATCGGGAGCCCGTCCGCGGTCCAGTGGAGTGGCAGTGAGATCGCCGGCTGGCCGGTGACGTTGGCGATCGCCGTGAACACCCCCTGCGGCTCGGCACGACGGAAGGCGTCGAGCGGATCGCCGGTCGAGTCGTCGAGGGTCCCGAGCGAGACCGGGGGCTCGGCCATGGTCGGGGTCAGCAGGAGGTCGAATCCGGAGTCGTGCCAGGTGGCCACTGCCCGGGTCATCATCTGGTGGACGTCGACCGCGCTCAGGTACTCGCCGGCGCTCCTCGCACGGCCGATCTCAGCCAGCGCCCAGGTGAGCGGCTCGACCTCGCTCGCGGAGATCTCGCGGCCGAGAGCGAGCGAGAGCCGGTCGAGGATCGTCGCCTGCCCGGCGGCCCAGCGGGTCAGGAACGTGCCGGGGATGTCGACCCCCGACGCAGCGGCGCCGCCGGTCGGGTCCGACTCGGTGATCTCGTGGCCGAGCGAGCCGAGCAGCGCTGCGGCGGCGCGGACGGCAGCGGCGCACTCGGGATCGGACTCGATGCTCTCGACCGCGGGATCGACGACGAACCCGATCTGAAGCGACCCGGGATCGGTCTCGAGCTCGTCGCCGTACGCCCGTCGCGGTGCCGGGGCGACGTAGGGGTCCCCCGGCGCCGCACCGTGGACCGCGTCGAGGATCGCCGCGGCGTCACGGACCGATCGCGCGAGCGCAAGCTCGACCACCATCCCCGACATCGAGTCGCCAACCAGTGGGCCCTGGGTCGTCCGCTGGCGGGTCGGCTTGAGGCCGACCAGCCCACAGGCGCTGGCTGGGATCCGGATCGAGCCGCCGCCGTCGCTCGCGTGGGCGATCGGGACGATCCCGGCGGCGACCGCGGCCGCCGCCCCGCCGCTCGACCCGCCGACCGAGCGGGTGAGGTCCCACGGGTTGCGGGTCGGCCCGTAGGCCTTCGGCTCGGTCGTCGGCTGGATTCCGAGCTCGGGAACGTTCGTCTTCCCGATCGTCACCAGTCCCGCGGCGTGGAAGCGCCGTGCGAGATACGAGTCCACCGGGGCCCGGAACCCGGCGTCCTTGAGCGCCTGCATCCCGAGGTGAAGCGGCTGCCCCGCGAGCGCCGCGCCGAGGTCCTTGAGCAGGAACGGGACGCCGCGGAACGGGCCTTCGGGGACGCCGTCCGCAGCCGCCTCGCAGGCCTGTCCGTAGAAGGCGTGGATGATCGAATTGAGCTCCGGATCGACCGCCTCGGCGCGGGCGATCGCCGCCTCGACCAGCTCGAGCGGGCTCGCCTCGCGGTTGCGCACGAGCTCCGCCTGGGCGGTCGCGTCGATCCGGGCGAGGTCCGCGGTCATCGCCGGTCAACCCTAGTCCGTGCTGCGCGCGGGTAGAGCTCCGCGGTTGACAGCCACGGCCGGGTCCCGACGGCTCAGCTCAGGGTCCCACGACTACTTCAGCAGGACCTTCGCGCCGATCAGGAGCGCGCCAAGCACGACGGCGCCGCCGCCGGCAGCGGCCACCCCCGCCGTGCCGGCGCCCGTGCGCCGGGCGGCCCCGGCGGCGAGCGCGGCCATCGTTGCGATCGCGGCCAGGAGGCCGACGAGGCCGGTCACGGACACATCGGCTCCGACCAGCCAGGCGATCCCGAGGGCGGCGAGGGCGGGCGTCGACGACAGCAGCACCGGCAGCTCCGTCGCCGCAGCGTGGCGGAGCCGGTCCTCGAGCTCGCCGATCTCCAGCCGCCCCCCATGGCCGACGAACGCCGCGTAGGCGTGCGCAACCCAGACCACGATCATCGTTGCCGCGGTATAGACCGGCACCTGCCAGGGCTTCGACGCGATCGTCGCCGAGGCGGCGACGGTCGCGGCGCCGGTGAGGATCGAGCCGTAGACCCAGCCTACGGTGCGCTCGTCGCGCTCCCATGCGTTCGCGGGGAGCCGCTGATCGGGCATCGTCGAGCGACTCTAGAGGTTGGGTCGGCGGCCGGTGTCGAGGATCGAAAGAACGTGCCCGCCCACCCGTCAACCGCTCGCGGCCGCGGCGACGAACTCGAGCACCTCGGGCCCCGCCGGGTCGATCAGGTGCCCGCCGGCGACGGTCGCGACCCGGGCGCGCGGCAGCGCCGCCGCGATCGCCCGTGCGACCTCCTGGAACTCCGGCAGCGAGTCGGAGGCGATCACGACCAGCGCCGCCTGCGGGACCTCGGCGAGGGTCGCGGCGTCGGCCCGCAGCTCGCCGCCCTCGATCTCGGCGAGGATCGCCTCGCCGTTGGCGGTGAAGACCTCCCGCAGGCGAGCGGGAAGCGCATCC